>CAJMKE010000007.1 GCA_905213895.1 uncultured Alistipes sp. | reverse complement strand
GCAAAGCATAAAGGCGACATTTCAGACCTGTTCCTTAATGCGAATGACAGAGGCAAATATTCGGGCGCAATATTCTATACGCACCACGGGCTGCCCGTAAATTATGTTCATTATACCGATGGCAGCGAGGATTGCCGCATATCAATATGCGGCAATCTTGACACGTCTGCAAGAGCAGAGAATTTCCGCAAAATCGGAAAGAAACTTGTCGAGATGAAGTTCAAAAAAACGAAGAACATTCTCTCGCGATCCGGAGAAGATGATGGCAACTATGACGATGATGATTTTGAAGGTTTTGGCAAAGGTTTTGATGATGACAATGAACATGAGAATGGAGAAGTAGATCCCAATATACCTGAACCGGGACCGGATGTGCCTCCAGATCCAAATGAACATCCATACCCATACCCTGACCCACAACCAGATCCAGACCCAAACCCAAATGAGCCTTTAGAATCTCCTGATCCGCAAGAAGATGGTGGCGGTATAGCAGAAAATGAAATTCCCAAAGACTTCAACGAGAAAATCGGAAACAGCGGGTTTGAAAAAATACGCAACGATATTGAGAAAGATAGATATTTAATATTTAAACTGATTTTGCGTAGTGGGAAATATATGATTGAAGGCTCCGGAGCAAACGAAGCCGCCCGAAACACTATTCGTAACCAATATAAGTCTGCGCTTCCTAAATATCACTCTTCCAGTAATGCCGAAAAGTTTGGCGAAGACATATATGCACTTTTGAATGAGGCGGGTAATTATAGTCCTTATTGGATTGAGAGTAGAACGCTAACAATTATAGTGTACTTCGACGAAAATATTCCATTTGAGGATTTACAAAACGGCACAGTGTCTAACGATTTAATAGGTGCGGCAGCAATGGTCAGGGGAGCAATTGATATTACCGGAGTTAATGGAATGAGTAAATTTACTGTTGGTTTACTAAAATAGTATCGGAAATATGAGAAAATATCTGTTTTTTGCTATTGCAGCAACCGTTTTGGTATCATGCAGCAAACCGGAAGCTCCTGTTCTGGTCGAGGGAATAGACCCTAACACGGTTATAGAATATACTTCTTATAACGGTACACTTGTGGAACCTTATAACTATGATTATAATAATTATGACACTACAACTTTCGGTGCAATCATAGTGTCCAATACATGTAAGGAAGGAATGATTAATTCACCCGGCACAATCAAATTCGACAGACCGGTTACGCATATCGGGGATAAAGCATTCTATAACCGCTCACTGAGTAGTATTGTAATTCCCGATACAGTTACATCTATTGGAGATTATGCTTTCTGTGGCACGCCTTTATCGAAAGTTACATTGCCAAATTCGATTGTTTCGATTGGACGAGAAGCATTCTTAGGTGCTAATTTTACCAGCATTGCATTGCCAAGTTCCGTAGCATCGATTGGAGCATACGCATTCGCATATACTACGGTGTCTGGCATTACATTACCGGATTCAATTACCGTAATCGACAAAGGCACATTTTATTATTGCCGAGACCTGTATAATATAATTTGGGGGAATAACATACAGACAATAGGCGATAAGGCGTTTTACTTTACAGACTTTTCGTTTATCGAGATACCCGATTCGGTTACATCTATTGGCGAAACAGCATTTGGGAACTGTGTATGGCTCGGACGGGTCGTTCTCGGCAAAGGCGTTAAGACCATTGGCAATAACGCATTCGACAAATGCAAACGGCTTCTCGAAGTATATTGCAAATCGCAGGAACCTCCGGTTTTGGGCAACGAAACAGCATTGGGCGACCCTCAAAACAGCGTGAATTATAAAATATACGTTCCGAAAGGGGCTGTCAACGCGTATAAATCCGCATGGAACAATTACTGCGAATATATTGTCGGATATGATTTTGACACAATATAGATATATCATTGGCTATTCCGTATCCTCCGTCGATTTAATAAATAACGACACACATAAAGAATATGATAAAACACCTTCTATATTTATGTACAATCGGAATATCTCTATTCCTGACCTCGTGCATCGCAGGAATCGAGCGGGATATTTCGATTTCTGCGGGCGAAGATGCGGAAATCACCGTCGAGCAGGCACGGAAGTTCTTCGAACAAGAACTGCTAACCAGAAACGACGACACGCCGTCGCCGAACATTTTGTCCCCGGGAGATTTCACTCCGCAGTGGAACAACGCACAGATTTCACAAAACTACCGTATCGCATGCGTCGACATTCCTATTATCCCGAGATTCGGATACCGGGCTATCAGAAGCGAGTATAAACTCGGTAAGGCGACCGCATACTCTGTCAGGGTATCGCAGAAACTAATAGTTGTGAAAGGTCGTGAATCGGGCGACATGGCACAATACATCATGTCGATTATTCCAGACAAAGAGTTCGCCGCAAAACACAAAGGAGACATTTCAGACCTGTTCCTTAATGCGAATGACAGAGGCAGATTCTCGGGAATAGTTCTGTATACACATCATGGCATTCCGGTTACGGTAAATAAGTACATCGACGGCGTTTACACCGGTGGTGCGACGATATGCGGTGTTAAGGATGACATTCTGCGTACACAGAAGTTCAAGCAGATTATAAAGTCCATATCCGGTATTCGATTCAAGAAATGCGCCGGAATAAGTTCAAGAGCCGGAGAGGATGACAACTGGGAAGAGGAAGAAGACGACAACTGGTGGGATTTCGATGATGAATACATATATATCGGTGGCGGATTATATGTAGATGAGGAGGGGAATTTGTATATCGATTATAATAATGACGGCGAAATCGATTCAATATATATTCCGCCTGTAGAGATTACACCAGAAGACCCCGGGGACGGCGGTGGCGGTGGCGATGAACCGCCGACCGGAGAAAAAGATCCGCCGGGGGATAATGGCGAAGGTGAGTACGGAGAAGATAATACCGGAGACGGCAATGGCGACGACAATACGGACGAATATTACGAATCGCTCGGACAGATGGGATTCGACAAGATCAGAAGCGACCTGTCGTCGGGAGACGTCCAGATTAAACAGGCATTTCTGGATGCAGGAAAAGCAACTGTGTATGCTGCAAACCTTGGAACAGGAGGATTCAATGGAATTGTCGCTTCTTGCATTAGTTTTATGAAATCGGCACAAGTCGACACATATGCAGTGAGTTTCGGAAGAGGAATGTCAATTGCTGGTGTTGTAAGTGGTGCTTTACAAACCATCATAGTATGTACAGATGGTAATATAACTACCGGAGATACCCTTACTGCAATATCCACAGCACTAAATGCAGCCGGTCTAATAGCCTCATTTATTCCTGGCGGATTAATAGTTTCTGGTGTTTTAGGTGTAACAGGATGCATTATTGGTTTAGCAGGGACATTTGTTACAACAAATCTGCCATCAGAGATGCACATACAATTGGAAGACGGAACTAATGTATCCATATATATTATCAACAACCAAATATCTCCTATTGTAGCATGAGAACATTCAGACAGAAATTTACAAAAAGTGATTATTTCTACACACTAATAGTTCTATATAGTTCATTAGTAATCTTAGGAGTACCAACTATATTGGTATTATCTAATCGACAAAATAATACAGTATTGATATTTTTTGTGGTGCTAATGATACTGTTATTATCCATATCAATAAGGGCACTCTTTGCAAGTCGCTATATCTCAATCAGCAATACCGAACTGACGTTTATCAATCCATATATACACTCATATAGAGAGATATTGTTATCCGATATTACCCGAGTAAAAATAGAGGTCGCCAGATGTGTATTTTTACACATCTGGGACAAACAAGGCAAACATGATATAACTGAAATCGCATTAGTTCCTCGCAAAGATTTGAAAGAGATTGTAGAGATATTCGAAGAGCACGGAATCGAGGTAGACAAGTTTTGGAAAGGATATATTAAATAAACTGCATTCCTCAACAACCAAACATCACCTATTATAGCATGAAGACTTTCAGACAAAAATTTATAAAGATATTTTTCTTCCCGATATTGGTATTATTTTATGTCATGTTAATATCGTTTCTGATAGTTTATTACTATCAGGACATAGAGAATCCGGCTTTTGTCAGAATATTAATAAGTATATTCGCATTATATGTAATCATAAATACATTTTTATGTATACAGGCATGCAATTACTTAATTCTGACAGATAGCACGATTGAAATATGCAATCCGTATTTTCATTTGCATAGGAAATTTATGCTGAATCGTATTACGCATATAAAAATATTCGCAGGTGCTTGGGGCGCAGACAAATTCATCCGAATCACGACAGATGACAACAATAGGTACACAAAACAACTGTCTTTAGTAAGTGTCTTTGATTTAAAGAAGATTGTCGAAATATTCAATGAACACGGAATCGAGGTGGAGAAAAACATCTGGAAAGGATACTTCAAATAAACGACATTCTGCATTTATATAACATGAGAAAATTCAGACGAAAATTTACCAAAACAAATGCCTTTGATCTAATAATACTCGTAAATATTATATCTTTGTTTGGTTATCTTGCGATATTGGATCGACCCATTTGGTGTATATATACGATAATGGCTATTGTGATATTGCTGTCAGTCAGAGCAATATCTTCATGCAGTTATTTAATCGTCACTGACGATAAAATTGCTTGTATAAATCCGTATATACGGTATTATAGAGAGTTCTTATTTGATGACATAATACATGCAGAAATTGGGTCCGGAGGTGTTTATGCATACGACTATCTTCGCATATCGACTCGCGACGGAAAGCGATTCCGTAAAGAAATCGAACTGGTTCGTAGGAAAGATTTGAATGAGATTATCAATATATTCGAAACCCACGGAATCGAGGTGGAAAAGTTCTGGGACGGATATATTGAATAAACAATATTTCTCAACAACCAAATATCCCCCTATTGTAGCATGAGGATTTTTAGACAGAAATTTACGCAAAATCATTTTTTCTATCCATTGGTTGCTTTATATATCGCATCAATGCTGGTAATCATAAACATTTACCATCTCGATAATTGTAATTCATATGTCGAAATCGTAGTCGCATGTTGGCTGTTTTTTGTTGTGCTTTATACAGGACTAGTAATAATATATGCGTGCAACTACCTAATAATAACAGATACAAAGGTTATAATCCGCAATCCTTATACGCACAGGCACGAGGAGTTATACCTTAACAATATAAAGCGTATAACCATTATACACGGCGGCGCACATGGCGATAAATCCATATTATTTCAAACGACAAACGGAGAAAAAGTAAAGTATGTAATATCTTTGGTGCGTAATCATGATATAAAAGAAATTATTGAAATATTCAAAACCAACAATATTGACGCTGAAACGAACCTAACAGTCGATTAGCATGAAAACTTTCAGACAGAAATTTACAAAGAATTTTTATTTCCCTATGCTGATAATAATATATATTTTTTCAGCATTGGTCGTCTTTCCATCCTTACTGACATTAGACCGTTCGGAAGAAACTATTTGGGGAATAACGTTGACGTATTCATCGATATTGATATTTTTCACATTTAGAGCATTATTCGCATGCTGCTATATAACGATAACCGATACCGAGATTATATTTATAAATCCATATATCAAATTTTATCGCACCTTCTCTTTCTCCGATATTACACGTGTCCAAATAAGTTCAGGAGGGATTTATGCCGCTAATTTCTTGCAGATTTGGGATAAGAACGGCAAAAAATTCTTCAAAGAGATTGCATTGGTACGCTTCAAGGATCTGAATGAAATCGTCGATATATTCGAAGAACACGGAATCGAGGTAGACAAGTTTTGGAAAGGATATATTAAATAAACTGCATTTCTCAACAACCAAATATCTCCTATTGTAGCATGAGAACATTCAGACAGAAATTTACAAAAACCTTTTATTTTCCCATATTAATCGGATCATATATCCTTTCAGCGGTACTGATGTACCCGACTATACTAACATTAGACGGACCGAAAGAGATTATAATAGGTGGAATATTGTTCTATTCGTTGTTTGAGATTGCTTACACAATGCGAGCACTATTTGCATGTTGCTATATAACGATAACCGATACCGAAATTATATTTATCAATCCGTATATCAGATTTTTTCGCAAATTTTCATTCTCCCGTATTGCGCATGCGAAAATAAATTCGGGCGGGACATACGCCGATAAATATATATTTATTTGGGACGAGAAAGACAAACGGTTCTATAAAGAGATTGCATTGGTCGATAATAATGATTTGAAAGAGATTGTCGAAATATTCAACGAACACGGAATCGAGGTAGAGAAAGACATTTGGAAAGGATATTTAGAATAAACAACGTCAAGAATTTATATAACACGGAATTTTCATGTAAGAATCTACAAAAACCGATGCCGAATCGATGGTTGCTTATATTTGCACCCATGATAACATCTATTTCATTGATAAAAAGAAATTAAAAATGGAATCATGAAAGTTGTTCCTGTAAAATTTCTGAAATTATCCGACGACATCCTATTATATTGCCAATTTTATCCGCCGTCATGCGAAATGTCGATGGCTTCGGATAAACGGCGCAAGCGGATTTTCCAAAACGGACCTTTTCGTTAAGTCGAACGGACAAAGTAAAATTTATTTTGGCTTTACCGTGGCGAGAAAAGGTGAATGATAATGAACGAACCAGACACACTGTGGTTGTGTCTGGTTCGTTTCGTCAAGAACGTGATTCGGCAACGGCGTCGCCGAAATATGCCCGTTCCCGTTCAGGATTGCATTTTACGGAGTATGCAGTGCTATCGCATGTTCATCTTGAAGAATTCCATGATGGCGCGGCACGAGTCGAACGAATCGGTCGCCCAGTTATGACCGCCGTTGCGCACTTCATAGAACCACACCTCCTTGCCCGACGGCGCACCGTAATAGCGGTGGAGGATAACGCGGTTCTTTATCTGCGGCAGTTCCGTGGTCTGCTCGTACATGCACTTGTTCGCCGCGGCGACCGCACCAACGGCAACCGGCACCGGAAGATAGGCTCCCCAGCCGTACTGGTTCGTCGAATCGCCCTCCCAGCGCGAGGTCTTGTCCCCCGTGCCATGCACCTCCATAAACGCGACGGGTTCGGAGTAGTCGTGCCGCGCAGTCATTTCGACCAGCGTCAGTCCCGCCATCGAGGCGATGGCGGCAAACTCCTTCGGCTTGCGATATGCCATAAGATAGCACATCTCTCCGCCGTTAGACATGCCGCAGAAGAACGTATTCTGCGCCGACAGATTGTAGGTCGCCTGCAAATGCTTAGCCAGCGTGCAGATGAACTCGCAGTCGTCCACCCGCATCTTGTCTATCTGCCACGGGTAGTACACGTTCCAGCCGTTCTTGTTCTTCGGGTCGGAAGTCGCCTGCGGATAGCATACCGCCACCTTGTACTCGTCGGCAAGACTTATGAACGCCGGCTGATAGCCGTTGGCATTGCCGCCATAACCGTGGCACACGAATACCAGCGGGGCGTTTGCCGGAAGGTTGTCGGGAATATAGATATGGTATGTTCTGGTCATACCCTGGTCGACTATCGTCTCGGTTTTCATCGAAGCCGCACTCGCCATGTGGCAGAACAAGAGTGCCGCAAATAAGGTGATAATGTTTTTCATATCGCTTAATGAACTTTAAAGAAATTCCAGATTTGGTTATACACTTCGAATTCTTCGTCGCACCAACCGCTGTTCGCACTTTCGACCCGATACAGTTTCACGTCGCAGCCGGACTGTCCGCCGAAATAATGGGTACACGACACCCGTCCCTTGCCTTCGCGCGGCAGCAAATCGGAGGTCTTGAAGGTGATACATTTATCGAGAGCGACGACGGCACCGACACTCAACGGGACGGAAACGGACTTGTTCTCCACGCCCTCCCATTTGTAATCGGGATTGTCCGCAGCGTGTACATGCACGAACGACACCGGTTTGCGGAAACCGTCGATTCTGTATACGGCGGCATCGATTGCACCCGAAACGCAGCCGTATGCGGCAAAGGCGTCGGGCATTCGCATCGCCGCCGTATACGACAGACCGTTGCGGTAACTCAACAGATAGAATTTGGACGCTTCCGGAAACGCCTCCTTGACAGAGGTCAGGAACGACACGTCCTTGCTGCCGTCCGTTTCGATTACGCAAAGTATGTAGCGACCGACAAGGCAGTGTTCCGCTGCCTTGAAATTGATGTCGGGTGCCGCAGCGGTCGCGAGCGTGCGGAGTTCCGAATCCTCGGCAAGCACGACTACGACCGGTGCGTCGGATTCGATGTCAGCAGGTTTTACAACTACCGCATCATGACCGGCAATCGGCTCGACCTCATAGACGAGCGACGATTCGTCAATCGGCGTGTCATTGTTCGCGCCGCTCTTTTCGCACGCGACGGCGAACAGCAAAAACGAAATTACGATATAAATTATCCTTTTCATAACTGTTTTATTCTCCAAATTTTACATTAACGGTATAAGGTTCGCTTCCGGCACCTTTGACGTATGTCTCGTAGTTGTCGGCGGTGATAGGGATGACGGTTTTGCCGCCGTCGCAGGAGATGCTGCCGCCGAGAATCCTTATCGGCTCGTCCTGAGTACCCAGAACGACTACCGCCTTATTGCTGTAATTCCAGCCGATAGTCAGACCGTACCACTTGTGGTTGCCCCAGTCGTAGACTATGTCGCAATCGACGACGCAACCGCGACCTTCGCCCTCGTAACTGTCCACTCCGCCGTGCTGACCGATAAGACCGCCGATTTCGACGACCGCTTTCTCGCCGTTGATATTGCTCAACGCACCGTAACTCTCGTTATACTCGAACTTATGCTTCTGCGACAGGAATCCGGATATGCCGCCTATGGTCGCATCGCCATACGGCACAGTGCCTTTTACCGCTCCGTAATTCTTGCAGTAGGTAACGTTGCCCGTTCCGCCGTTGATGCCGCCGACACGTATTTCGTCCTGCGCGAATACGTTGATTGTACCGTTATTCACGCAGCGGGTGATGAGGTTGGTCTGCGAGGAGTTTTCGTACCCAGGATATCCGACGATGCCGCCGCATGTAGGTATCGCTCCGTCGCAGTAGGTCGTGAAATCAATCTCTCCGTTGTTGATGCAGTCCGTAACATCGGAACATGCCGCACCGGTCGCACCGGCGAAAGCACCTCCGGAGATACCGCCGACGTTTATCGGATAGTTGTTCTTGCTGACGGATCTGTCCGACGTGGCTACGCAGACGTCGAGTCTGCCGTTATTGCGGCACGAGGTGATGTCGCTGTATGCCAGACCGACGATACCGCCCACGCGCGGACGGTTCGTTCCGCACGATACAGCCATGTTTTCGGCAGCCGTAATATCGTAATCGACATCGCCCTCGTTGACAGAACCGGTTACGGGCGCATTCTGCCCCAAATGAGCCACCAGTCCGCCTACATGTACCGGAATATTCTCGACGTCCTTGACAGTGCCGAGACCCGACAGATACGGAACGGACACCTTTACTGCGCCGTGATTCTCGCACCGGTCAATCGCGCCGTCGCTATAAGCCGCCAATCCTGCGACCAAAACACCGCAGGATGCTGCGGAAGAGGTATAGGTTACTGCGCCGTAGTTCTTGCAGGCATCCAGTTTCGCGCTGTTGATTGCCACGATGCCGGAAACCGCCACGGCAGCATCTCCCGCGCCCGTCGCCGAGACGGATACGGCAGCCTTGTTCACGACATTCGACACTGTTCCCGTCGCCTCGACCGCCAGAGATGCGAGCGGAGCGGCTTCGGTTGCCGTAAATGCACAGGATTCGTCGATTGTCAAATCACGGGCATTGACGACGGATGCGAACAATGCGTGATTTGCAACGATATTGCTGATTGTGAAGTTATTGCCGTTGAGCGTACCCGAGAATACCACTCCCGCCGGCAATGTCTTGCCCGCGAAATCGAGATTGTCCGCAATCTGGATTTCGTCGGTTGCCGTCGCAGTGCGCAATCCGTCGCTATCGTTGAGAATCGCTATGAATTCATCGGCAGTGCGCGCAATCATCGGGAACTTGGCTTTTACGAGGGTCTCCACCTGCTTGACGTCGGAGTATTCGGATTCGCTTTCCGAAACCTTTTCGACCGCCTTGATGCGAATCAGGTAAACCGTCGAGCCTTTCAACCCTCCGATTTTATATTCCTGAACATCGCCGAGTTCGACAGCCGTATATTGCCCGGCATTGCTTTCCTTATATTCAAGAACGTATCCCGATGCCTTCTCGACCTTGTTCCATTTGACGGCAATCTCGTCCGCCGTGGCTTCGGCGGAGACGATAACCGGCTTGTCAAGGTCGATTTCGGTCAATTCGTAGGCTACGACCCTGACGATGACGTTGTCCAGATACATGCGGTGCTGCGACGAACCCGGTGTCGAACCGTCCTTGCGGATAGAGCCGATACCTATACGCGCACCCGGAGCGACGTTTTTGAGAACTATTTTCTCCGTCGTGAACGTACGTCCCGCCTTGATTTCGAATTCGGCGGTCGGAGTAAGTTCCGACATGGAAGGGGTTACCTCGTATCCTCCCGACTTGCCGCCGTGCGCGGACTCGTTGAGCAGATATACCGCACCAGTCGTCGGGTCCGAATCGTAGCGCGCCTGCTCGAACTCCAATTCGACGGTAGCCACCGATTTGAGGTTGGTCAATGCCGGCGTACAAATAAGCGCGGTCTTATTGCCCGACCCCAGTTTGAGATGGGCGGTTCTGCCGCAGACGGGCGAATCCTTATCGTTCGGCACTTCGTGGCAGATGCCCCACGAACCGAGACGCGAATGCTCGACGGCATGTTTCATCGTATTGAACAGTCCTATTTCGACAGTCGGACCTACCAGATACCATTTCCATGCTCCGCCGTCGATAGGATTCACGCCCTCCGCCTTGTCGAACGCGGTCGCAAGGTTACGGTCATCAGCCGAATAGGCGGCAGAGCCGCGCAGATAGTTGCCGCCCCAGACGAGTTCGCTGAAATCCTCCGCCAGAGCCACGCCTTTCGGCTCGACCGGCTCGGCGGCGTTCGGCACTACTATCGTGAAATCGAGAGTTCTGCCCTTGACCGGCGCAGAGGCGACATTGTGGTCGAGGTCTTTTACCGCAAACCAGTAGTCGGTATTTCTGTCCAGACCCGAGAACTCGAACTGCGGAGAACCGTCCGCGAGATTTCCGTCCCAGATTGCGTGGTTCGCTTCCGTCTGCCATGAAACGATGAGGTTCTTGCACTCCGCATCCTTGTAAATGCCGAAACTGTATGCCGTCGCGCGGTCCTCGGCGACATCCTCGAATCCGCTGACGCTCCATGTAAAGGCAAGAGACGACGATGTCGCATAGGCGAGTTTTGCAGCCAGCGAAGCACCCTCGATTTTCAGTTTCACGACCGTTCCTTCGGAATCCTTGGCAAATACGGGAGCGGTCGAAGTTCCGTCGGGATAGGTGGCGTACACGGAAGCCGTGTAAATCCCGACAGGAAGATTCTCGAAAACGGGGTTGCAGGCATCCGGACGGCTCGCCTCCCGCGTTATCGAAATCGGCTCTCCCTCGTCGGCAGGCGTAAGGGCGGAAGTGAAACTCTCGGCTCCCGCCTTGATTGCCGCACTACCGTCGAAAAGGAGCGCGATGCTGTTCTCTCCGCACGCCTCGTCGTCTACGACGACAGCCTCCGGAGACGGGTAGACCGGCTCATTGGAATCGATGCCTTGTTTTTCGCATGCGATAAAGCCGACCACCCCAATCATCAGAAACAGTGCAAATTTTCTCATAAAAATAGGGTTTGTTGGTGAATAAGTTAGGTAATTATTTATGTTGTTACTACAACTCGCTGTTTACGGCACCGCACATCCCCGACAAAAGAGTACGATACAATATAGATTAAATCTAATTTTCTTACATCTCGTCCCGGCAGAATATCCATACCGTCATGTTGAGCGCAGCGAAACATCTAATAGATGCTATACGAAACAAATTCTTCGTTTCACTCAGAATGACGGCAATGGTAAATTTACTTCCGTTTTTCCTGCACCGAATCTTACTATCCGCTCCCCGATAATCGGTTATGTATAAACATGGAAAGTGTGGAGTTGAATTTCGTTTATCTACGTGAAGGTTGTAGCAAGACCTCGAATCAAATAAACAACGCGATACCCCACACTTGGATAGATATGGAATATCGAGGTGTGCAGATACACCTTGCCCCTTATCTAAACAAGAAACGAGTGTCGTTCGTTGCCCTTGATTCTTTGAAAACTGCTACATTCTCACGTAAGGACAAAAGCGAAAACACTTTCATCAAACTATGTCCGCTTCGGGCTTACGCCCTCGGCAATGACAAAGTTAGAAATTTTTTCGCATTCCGAACAACACTTTTGCAGGGTATCGCACAAAAAAATGTTGAATTTAAGAAATATAATCCTCCGCTATCATTTTTTCGGCGGGTTTGCCGACGTTAGGGTCTTTAAGGTCATTTTCGTTCAGTCGCCATGCCCGCACACCGCAGCGTGTGTCGTGCAGGATTGCACCATATTTGCATCAGACGGCATAAAAAAACTCTGTTGTTATGAAAAAATCGATTTTATCGCTGCTCGGCATCGTCTCGCTCACAGCGGAGCAGCCTGCCGAAGCATGCACCCGCGCCGTGTATCTCGGACCCGACGGAATGACGGTAACGGGTCGCACAATGGACTGGAAAGAAGACCCGCACACCAATCTCTACATCTTCCCGCGCGGCATCGCCCGACGGGGTGCGAAAACCGACGACACCGTGTTCTGGACATCGAAATACGGTTCGCTCGCGGCTGCGGGCTACGACATCGGCATATGCGACGGGATGAACGAGGCTGGACTTGTCGCAAGCCTGCTTTTCCTGCCCGAAACCGTCTACTCCCTCCCCGACGACAAACGCCCCGTCATGGGATTGAGCATCTGGACACAATATGTGCTGGACAATTTCGCCACCGTCGATGAAGCCGTTGCGGCGATGTCGGAAGACAAATTCAGAATCGATTCGCCCGACCTGCCGAACGGCGTACAGTCGCGGCTGCATCTGGCGGTAACCGACGCTTCGGGCGACAGCGCGATTTTCGAATATATCGACGGGCGGCTGTCGATTCATCACGGGCGCGAGTATCAGGTACTCACCAACTCGCCGACATACGACCGGCAACTGGCGGTAAACGACTACTGGCGGCAAATCGGCGGGCTTGTGATGCTGCCCGGCACGAACCGTTCGTCCGACCGCTTCGTGCGCGCGTCATTCTACATAAATGCGGTAGAGCAGAGCGCAGACCCGAAAATCGCCGTCCCGACGGTAATGTCCGTCATGCGCAACGTATCCGTTCCATACGGAATATCCACTCCCGACGCGCCGCATATCGCATCGACGCGCTGGCGGGTCGTCGCCGACCAGAAAAACAGGGTCTATTTCTTCGAGCCGACACTTTCGATGGGTACTTTCCACGTGAATCTGGCGGACGTGGACTTCTCGAAAGGTTCGCCCGAGCGCGTACTCATACTCAGCGACGGAACGACCTATACGGGCGATGCGACATCCGCATTCCGCCCCGTATCGCACCCGTTCGACTTTCTGTTCGGGGAATAGCCTCCCCCCCCACAACAAATGTCAGCCGCCCTCTGCAAAGGGCGGCTGACACTTTAATCAGTCCTTAAAGTCTTTAAGGTCGTTAAGGGCTTTAACGGTGCTGCGTGCTAAAAGAATCTCCTGACATCGTACACCTCTTCGCCGCGGGTGGTGAGGTTCTTCGCACCGTCGGTTACGCCCGACGGGATAGCCTCCCTGACCAGAACCGTAATGTCGTCGGGAGTATCCGATTTCGTCAGAATCAGCCGCTTGTTCTCGTCGCCGAGTTCGACCTTATACGTATTGGTCGGCGTATTGTCGTCATACAAGCCCGTAAGCACTCCGTCGGTTATCGAATACTGACCGCCATATTTGACGAAATACGGGAATCTCACCTTCTGGTACAATACGAACTTGCGGTCGGCATCGAACTTCATGTACAAATCGACATTCTCGGACATCTCGCCGCTATACGAAACCATGTGCCACTCGCCCACAATCATCGCATAAGCCGTATCCGTCTTTTGTTTGGATGATTCCGAGCAGGAAGGCATCAATACGGCTGCAACCGCCAATATCGCCATAAATATTCCTATCTTCTTCATAATATCACAATGCTATAAGATTTACAACCAGCCGTCGTTGCGCGAGAATCCGCGCGCCACGATTACGAACTCCTTCGACAACTCCATACCGCCCATCGTCGTATCAGTGCCTGCGGTATTTCCGCCCGCGATGAAGCGAATCTTCACGCGAGCCGAACCCGCCTTGGTACACTTGATGGAGAGTTTGCCCGACGAGGATACGGAAACCGAACCCTCCAATCCGACTTTCGCCTTGTCTGCCTCCGAAATCTCAATGCCGAGGAAAGTCATGCCCGAAGCACCCTTGCCGACGATATTCGTAATATCGACAGCCTGCTTGGTTCCGACCCTTACCGGAACGCACGGCGTACCCTCGATGTTCATCAGCACCTGATAAGCGTCGATGCATCCCGTACCCATCTTGCCTTTATACGGTGCAAGATTGAGAGTGGCTTTCATTCCGCTCTGCGTTACGTAATCCTTGGTTCCCGTGCAGTAGCGGTCTATCTCGTTCACCGACGTGAGCAGCAGAGCCTTGAACTCGTCTACCGTGAAGTGCTTGCCGAGTTTGTGCGCATACGAGAGACCCAGTGCCGCCACGCCCGACATGTGAGGGCATGCCATCGACGTTCCCTGCGCATAGCCGTAACCGCTGTTGAGAACGGTCGAAAGCACCTGCGAAGATGGCATATTCGGGGCATCTGAAATATTGCCCGTATCCCAATAATTCTGGTATACGTCTCCGCCCGGAGCCGCTACGTTGCAGCCCGGTCCGTAATTGGTGTAGTATGCCGGAGTATAGTCGCACGACATCGCCGTTACCGAGATATAGTCGCGATAGGCAGCCGGATAGCCCGACATGCCGCGCATGTCGTTGCCCGCAGCGAAGATTGCCAGACCGCCGTCCAGAACATCGTTGTTCTTCGTTTTGATGAAGTAGTCGATTGCCTCTTTCTCGGCACTGTCGCGTACTGCGTACTGGGCGTCCGACGTATAACTTCCCGCTTCATATCCGTAACTGCACTGGATAATCGACGCACCGTTGTCCGCCGCATATTTGATTGCCGGAGCGGTCGCTCTCGAATTGGTTCCCTTGCCGTTGTGGAAAATCTGGCACGACATCAGTTTCACGCCGTCGTTCTTGCCCGAACCGCCCGCGATGCCGCATACGCCCGTTCCGTTGTTGTTCACCGCAGCGACCGTACCCGCAACGTGAGTTCCGTGGTGGGCTCCCTCTACGGTAGCAATCGTAAGGACGGTATTGCTGTAAAAGTTGTAGCCGTGGATGTCGTCCACATATCCGTTGCCGTCGTCATCGACGCCCGATGCGCCGCTGCTCTCGCGCGGATTGACCCACATGTTGGCTGCCAAATCGGGGTGGTCCCACTGCACGCAGTGGTCGACGATTGCCACGATGATGCTCGGGTCGC
This sequence comes from uncultured Alistipes sp., assembly GCA_905213895.1. GTDB lineage: Bacteria > Bacteroidota > Bacteroidia > Bacteroidales > Rikenellaceae > Alistipes. The sequence continues at coordinate 104,649 of CAJMKE010000007.1, read as the reverse complement.
CCGTACAGAGTTTCCAAGCCTCCTCGCAGTTCACGTCAGCACCCGCTTTCGCACCCGAATAGACCGACGTGTCGCCGGTATTGATATAGTGCCACTGCTTTGGCAGGTAAGTGTCGTTGAACTGATAGGTTACGGCTCGCGTAGACGATGCCGGTGCGGCGACCGTATTCTCCGAAAGCGGAATGAAATTGCCGTCGTGAACCGATTTCAGTTTCTGGTTGAATTCGACCAGACGAACCTCCGCGACCTCCGCCATTGCCAATGCCGCGGCATCGAGGTCGCTCTCCTCCTCGAACTCCACCACGTACCAGCGGTGCAGACCCGCCGCACGGGTGCGCTCCTCGTTCCGGACATCTACCGGAAACAGACGCTCCATCGACCTGACGCCGATTCGTTCGAGTACGGCATCGAAACTTTCGATACCCGAACGGGTATTCTCCGAACGCGATACCGACGCCTCGATTTGCGCAATCGCATCGTCCTCGAAGCAGACCAGAAGTTCGCCGCGCTCGGCATGCTCCGACGTGAACACGAGTTTCGTCGCAACCGATTCGTTTCCTCCCGCGATATCGACTACTCCTTCCGTCGCATCCTGCACGCACGACGACAGCAGGAGTGTCGCAATCAATAACAAATAATTTCTCATAAAAATATAAACTGATAAATGTAGTATTAATTATTCATCCGTCGTAAAGATACGTCTTTTACTCCGTTCGGCAAAATTTTTCACCGTCTATCGGCAACCGAGAACGGTTCTTTCAAAAACCCGAAAAGTGAAGCCGTCTCGCGGCGGCTTCACTTCTTGGGATAACAATCTTACTTATCGCAGATTACAACTTCGATACCGCATTGGTAAGTTTTGCATTCTTGATACCCGGCTTAATCGAAAATTTGGCACCTTCGAGACGTTTTGCAGTTGCACTGCAAACATTCGAACCTGCGACAGATTTGATTACAGCCGAATTGGCAAGCGGTTTCGCTGTGTTCATGTTACGCACACTGCTGAACGGAACATTTGAGCGAGTGAATGATTTCGCCGAAGCCGATTCTGCGCTTACATAGGTAAGTGCTGTTCCGATAGGGAAATATGCCAAATCACCTATTTGCTCAACAGGCGAACCGTTGGAGAATGAAATCAACGGCAAATGCAAACAAGTATTCAATTCTACGAGTTTTTTCGTCTGTGCATCCACCTTAAATACCAAAGGATCATTTACGGAATCGCTTTCCGGGTCATTATAGCACCAATATCTGAAACCTTCGGACCTGTCATTCTTGGTAAAGATGTTAATTCTGCCGAAAACATTTCCGTTGCTTTCGTAACCTACCGCTGTACCGTCAAGTGTAAAGGTTGATGCTGCAGCATCGTAAACTCCGTAATATTGAATCGGAGAACCGCTCACACCCAAATCCGATACGATAAATTCGTTTTCATTATCCGATGGTTCCACGGTAAAAGTATTCGTACACGAATATCCGCTATCTTCGGAATAGGACATGGTGTAACTTCCTTCTATCGGGGCATTCGGGTCTGACGGAGCAGGTTTCTTAGCAGTTTTGTACTCGCACGTTACGAACGCACTTTCTCCTTTGGCGTTGGTCGCCTTGGCGAACATCGTGTAGGAGACACCGGCATCGCGCTTAATCCAAATACCGACATAGCCGCCATCTTCTGCAATATAATCCAACTCGGATTTGCCTTCGCTGTCCTTCTCCGAACCGTCGATACCGTACTCATTGAGGAACGCCTCCAAATCTTCGATACCGGCAGCCGCAGGGTTGTTGTAAACCTCCGTAGGAAGAATCGCATATTGCAGGCTCGTCAAATTGGTTCCCGTGATAGCGTAGATAAGATTCTCGTAATCATTGTACTTAGACGACAACTCAGGATTGAACTCGCTCGGCAGCATCATTTGAAGAGCCAAATCGCATCCGAGGCTTCCGCCTTCGAGCAGGAACACTTCGTCGTACCAGCCGAAACCACGACCTTCACCTATAGCAGGAACACCTGCAAACAGATGGAAGAAGAACGCCTTCTTGTCCGGGTCGTAATAAGGCTGCGGAATTCCTTGCTGCTGTTCTATTGCCGCCCAAGACAAGTTGCCACCAAGCCATGTGTTGAATACGCCTACTCCATCCATAAGATAAGACGGCTGACTCGCATCGCCCTGATAATCGAATCCTGTATATATCCAACCGTCCAACTGGCACATATTGGATTTTGCATCCCATTCGAAGAAGAAATCGGTATCGAGTCCGAGGAAGTTCGTAATCTTATAGTGCGACGAATCGTCTTTCTGATACATCTTGCATTCGTGAGATTCCTCCCAGAATGCCGATATAAATGTACCTGACAACACCTCCGTCCACTTGACACGCGTAAGGGACAACAACAAAGACGTATTGTTCGCAGTCGAATACAGCGGGACATACTGAGGATCCACAATGTTGATTTCCAACGAATATTTCTTACTGAGTTCACTCTCGCCGGAGAGAGTTACGGTAAAGGTCGTCTCATCTTCGCCGTCTGCAAACTCAATCGGCGAAACAGTATACAAACCCTCTGTATTAGTCGTTATCTCTACCGGAACTACAATTGCTCCATCGGCATTGTTACGCTGTGCAACATAGGTAAATTTCAGTTCTGCTTCGGGGTCGATTTCCAAATCACCGGTATACTCCTGGTTCTCCGGAAAATAGACATCATAGCAGTTCGTGGTTTCCGGTCCGCCCGGCTCCCAGTTATCGTCTTCTGCGCACGAAACGGCAAGCGCACTGAGCGGCAGGAGCATCGCACACAATAATTTTTTCAATGTTTTCATATAATATACATTTATTTAATTAACACTTTTCACGCAACAATTATTTACCGTCCCACAAGTACGCATCGACAGTACCAGACGGGTCTGGATTGTTGGTATCGGTTAACGCCTTATTATCTTCTGCCTCGTAGCCGTTGATACATACGTTGAACCAAGGTGCGAGACCATTGATATTGAATCGTGCGGATTCGATATGGTTGGTTCCGGTATATCCGCGATTAATCTGCAAAATGTCCGGACAACGCTTGTAATCGAAGAACATGATACCCTCACCCCAGAATTCGATACGCTTCTGGAACAAAACCTCACGGACAAGCGAATTACCGGTAAGCGATGTCGTGTACTGCGGATTACGTGTCTTCACGATATCGATGAGCGAAGCGGCTGAATTATCCAAACGAGCATCGCATTCGGCGATAATGAATTTCATCTCCTCCATACGCATCATTGGGAAATCGACTGCCGCACCGGTCAGATACTCGTTGGAGTTACCCTGACCCGGACGGAACTTGACAGACGTGAGATCCGGCATTTTCGACGGTCCTGCATAGGAACCCGAAGCCGGAAGGAACGGAACCTCGAGCGACGAGCCGGCAGGAGCCTTCCACGAAAGTTTACGCCAGTCCGTATCCGGAATTTCGCTGTAAAAACGAGCATCAGCCATACGGTATACGCCACCATTAGTGCCATTATATCCGAACGATGTTTCGGAAGACATCCACGACGTCCAATTTATAATGGATGTTTTGACGACCGAATCCTCTTTCGTCAATCTGATAGCAAGCATCCACGAAGGTTGGAGCGAATTGAAACCGGTTGCAGTATCTGTCCACTGCTCTTTCGTCAGAGGCGAGAACGCGCCGGCATTCAAAGCATCCTGTGCCGCGATTTTCGCATTCTCGTAATCTCCTTCCCACAACAGCGTACGTGCGAGCAAACCGTAAGCGACGGCCTTGGTCGGAACAGTTTTGGTCGGAGAATCGAAACCGTCAAGCAATTTGATTGCGATATTGAGCGACTCCTTGATATAGCCGATAATCTTTTCTTTTGGCAGACGCGGGTTGTTACGCGCGAAATCCTCGGTCATGTTCTCATGCAGGAACGGAATGGTCAGACCGATAAGTTCCGGTGCGCTTGTCCCGACACACTCCTTGTACTCATACATGCGAGCCATATCCAGCCAAGCCAATGCACGGTATGCATAAGCCGCACCAAGATACGGTTTTGCGTCGTCGCGTAACAACTCGGGGTCGCCAGCCAAACGGATAACATCGTTCGACAATGCCACGATTTTCGTATAAACCAGCCATATCAACTGCAAATCGGTGTATACACCGTTCATATACTGGTCCTGAGCGAACGACTGATAGTGGTCTCGCGACGAATCGACGGTCGCCATATCGTTGCTCATCACCTCACGCATCATACACATCGACGGATAACCGTAAACGGAATGTACATCGCTCGACGACCAGTTGGCGGTCGCAGCATAGTTGTGTATACCGGAAACCATGGATTCCAATATTGTCGGCGAAGCCAAAGCCTGCTCCGAGTCGATAGAACTTCCGGTCGGTAAAGTTTCCTTGATACACCCGGTAGCAATAACCGATACCGCCGCTCCGAGTGCCAACGAATATTTAAATATATTTCTCATAATCTATATTCTTTAATATAAATGCAACTTTCGTTTAGAATGTAAGACTTATACCGCCCGAAATGGTTCTAATCGGTGAGTAGTACTGGTTCGACGCGCCGCCGGTGTACGACTGGCGAGGGTCGAGACCCTTACGCTGCGACCATAACCACACATTCTCGCAAGAGAGATAAATACGCAGTTTCGACACGCCGATTTTCGACATCCATTTGCTCGGCAAAGTATAACCGAAGTTGATGTTTTGCAGACTCAGATACGAAGCATCGGTCAGGAAGCGGTCGCTGGTCGAACCCGTATACTGAGTATTGTACTGGAAACGCGGAATTTCGTTATTAGGATTCTGCGGAGTCCACGATTTCAGAATATCCTTGTGGAAAGCATCGCCTATACCGGAGTTTCCGACAGGGCTGGACATTGCCGACGCATAGTCGCCATCGTAAACCTTACCGCCTATCTGATATACGAAATTAACCGAGAGGTCGAATCCGTAGAAACGAAGCGTAGTTCCGAAACCGCCGTTTACGTCAGGCAATGCAGTATCGAACAGGAAGTAGGATGCACCATTGGCATAATCGGTCGTAGTAGACAGCGAACCGTCATCGTTGCGATGATAGAAGAGCGGCTTACCGGTCTCCTGGTCCACACCGGCATACGCTTTAAGATACATCGTATAAATCGGAATACCTTCACCGTAATAATTCATACCGTCGAAATATCCGTCATAAGCCTTTCCGTCCAAAGTATAGCATGTACCGGTCTTGGTAGCCGCATCGAGTTTCGCAATGCGGTTTTTCACGTATGCAAGATTAAGGTTGATATCCCACGAAACATGCTTCTTATCCAGAATGACGCCCGTCAGATTCAATTCGAGACCCTGGTTCACCATGTCGCCCACGTTCTTGTAGTATCCCGAATAACCCATCGACGACGGCACTGTGAACCACGAAAGCATATCAGTAGTCTTGCGGTGGAAATATTCTACGCTACCGGACAAACGATTGCCGAAGAATCCGAATTCGACACCGGTATTGAAGTTGGTGTTGGTTTCCCACGTAATATCTTTCGTTCCCTTTGCTGCAAACCGAATAGCCCACTTGTCTTCGCTGTTGCTGATGGTATAACGGTCCATATACATGAAATCGCCGATTTGGTCGTTACCCTGTGAACCGAACGAAGCCTTGACTTTGAGTTCGTCCACCCACGAAGCGTTGAACCACGACTCCCTGTTGATTAACCAGCCTGCGGAAACCGACCAGAAGTTACCCCAACGGGAATCCGGATGGAAACGCGAGGATGCGTCGCGACGGTACGAACCGCTCACGAAAATACGACCGTCATAATCGTACTGTGCGCGGAAGAAGTAACCCTCGTTGTTGTAATCCAAGAACGATGACGTTGCCGATGTAACTTTCAATGCCTGCGAAAATTCCACGGAGCCCTGAGAATAAAGACCGGTCTTGTGTCCCTGGATATAACGCGACATCGAATAGTTGTTCTCATGACCAATCATGACATCGATATTGTGCTTGCCGAACAAACGGGTCCAGGTGAGTATTTCTTGAAGCGTATAATCGAAACTCATTCCCGAACGACGTGTAATATCACCACCGTTACTTGCACTTGCACCATACAGCATGTTGCCGGTCGAAAGAGTATCGTATTGTTTTACCGAAACACCTCCGTTAAACGTGAACTTGAATCCGGCAGGCAGATTTATATTTGCAAAACCGTTGAAAGCCGCCATATTCTGCGTCGAACTATACTTGTCGAGAATATGCTGACCGTACGCATTCGAGTTCTGCTGGAACGGACGTTCGAGACCGGCATTCGAACCTGCACCCTCTTTCGTACCGTAGTCATAAATTATGTTGCCGAAACTGTCGCGGCGGATATTGCCGTCGGCATCACGCACATAGAGCGGATAGATAGGAGCGATTCGCGAAACGAACGAGAAAATATTACCCGAAGACGAGTCGTCACCCTCACCGGAAGCCATTTGCGAGTAACTGTGGGCATACGATGCGTTACCGCCGACTTTCAACCACTTTTTCACCTGATAATCGGCACGTAAACGAGCGGTATAACGTTCGTAACCGGTTTTCTTCACTATACCTTCGTTATTCAGATAACCGAACGAACCGAAGAAATTGGATTTTTCATTCGAACCGGCGATATTGACATTGTACTCCTGACGCACTCCGTTACCGTAAATTTCGTCGGTCCAGTCGTCGGGAGTAACAAGATAATCTTCGCCGTCGTACCTCACTTTGCGACCGAGAGTAGCATTAGGATTAAGTTTGCCGTTCAAACCGATAAGAGTCTGACCGTCCGGAACGGTGAATACATTGTATGCCAAACCGCCCGAATTGGAAGACGTGAGCAACTGGTTCGCACGTTGATGAGCCTCGAAACTCGACATGCCTCGTTCGTTGTGATAATAGTTTCTCAACATCGCATAGTGAGTTTCATAGTGCTGTCCCGGATTGGTAATATAGTCGTAATCCTGCTTTGCGCGCTGGTTCACACCGACCTTGATATCGACATTGACAACGGCATCGCGCGATTTAGCACGCTTGGTATTGATAAGGATGACACCGTTGGCACCACGCGCACCGTAAAGGGCTGCGGCAGCAGCATCCTTCAACACCGACATCGACTCGATATCCGACGGGTTGATATCGTTCAGACCTCCGGCGAACGACATGCCGTCTACGATAATCAGAGGCTCTTTACCTGCCTCGATTGACGAAATACCGCGAATCAATACCGTTGGCGATGCAGTACCCGGCTGACCGGATGCATTGATAATCTGCACACCGGCAACTTTACCGTTGAGTGCATCGACAGCGTTGGTCGTCTGACTCTTCGTAATATCGTCCGATTTGAGCACAGCAGCCGAACCGGTAAAAGCCTCGCGTTTTGCTTCGCCGAAGGCAACGACAATGACATCGTCGATACCGGTGGTCGCTTCTTTCATTTTGATGTCGAGAACCGTTTTCCCGTTGATGGCGACATGTTCGTCATTGTAGCCGATGAACGATACGATTAACGTACCGTTTGCCGGTGCCGACAATGTGAAACCGCCGCGAACGTCAGTGGTCGTTCCCAGCGATGTTCCGTCCACTGCGACCGATGCGCCGGCTACCGGATTGCCGTCCGGACCGGTTACAGTACCCGTGATTTGCTTGTTCTGTGCCGCCGCAAAGCCGACGAACATCAAAACCGCAGCAATCGATAGTACAATTTTCCTAACCATAAGCATAAAGTTTAGTTTTTATAATAAAAACCGAACCGCCTCCTGCGGGTACGTATAGGCTGATTATGTGCCGTTTATGACGTTGTCGGCACATTTCGCGCTACTTTCCCGCTACCTTGTATGTCGTACTAAACGGATGTATTTTAACCGATTATGCTTGCCGTTGAGGCGTTATTCCGCTACTATTGCACTACCATTCTTATCAATTATTATTATGAAAAACACTTTCAAACTGCTGTTTTACATCAAGAGAACGGCACTTCTCAAAAACGGTGAAGCACCTGTGATGCTGCGGGTTACGATAAACGGCGAACGGGCGTGTCTCTCCACACACGTTACCGTCGAACCCGAAAAATGGGATTGCGCGACTGGGAGCATCGTCGGGCGGACGCCGAAAGCGCGTGCGGCGAACGATATGTTGGAGAGCATCCGCTACCGCATCTACCGCTCCTATGTCAAACTTACGGCGGACAACGGAGCGACGGTAACGCCCAAGCGGCTGCGACGCGAATTTTACGGCGACAACAACGGACTCGGCAAACTGCTCGTGTTTTTCCGCAGGCACAACGACGATTTCCGGCGTATGGTCGGGGTCTGCCGGAGCATCAATACCTATAATAAATATAGGGCGGTCTACGGACACCTCGAAAGATTCGTGAAATCGCATTGCGGCAAAGCCGATATAGCATTGTGTGACATCGACCGCAATTTCATCGTCGAGTTCCATTCGTGGCTGCAATCGTCGCTGAACCGCCGCAATACCGTCTGGCTCTATATGATTGCGTTCAAACATATTCTCTCTCTCGCCGCCACAGTCGGCTATCTCGACCCGAAAGTCTATTCCGGACACCGTCTGACACGCGAGGTCGTTCATCGCACCTATCTGACGAAGGAGGAACTCGTCCGATTCGTCGACCGGTCGGAGAATATCCGCGGCAAAAGCATGAGGATTGTCCGCGACGCATTCATGTTCAGTTGCTTTACGGGCTTGTCGTATGTCGATTTGCTCGGATTGCGCAGCGAAAACATACGGCATATCGACGGACACTTATGGATTGTGTCCCGACGCACGAAGACCGGAACGCCCGTGAATATCCGTCTGTTCGGCATCGCGGCGGGGATTTTATCCGCATATATGCATAACAATACCGGCGAATGCATATTTTCATTGCCGAGCAACGGGATATGCAACAAATACATCGGCATAATTATGCATGAAATAGGAATATTTAAGCATATTACATTTCATTCGGCGCGGCACACATTCGCCACCACGGTCGCTCTTTCCAACGGAATGTCCATCGAAGTGATAAGCAGTCTTCTGGGACATAAAAGCATCTCTACGACACAGATTTACGCGACCGTCGACCGCGGTATCGCCGCCGAATCCATGGAGCGTTTGTCCGAAAATATCGATTCTTTGTATTCACAAATCGATACCCGCCGCGAAAAAAGTCTAATTCGCGTATTTTAGGGCATTTCGTCGGTGCGCCGGCGGAAATTGCGGCGAGTTATTAAAAATTTTTCATTATATTTCGTAACTTGCGACGCCCGAATATTTACAATCCGAAACCATTTTGCGCTATTTTGATGTGCGATTGACAGAAATACACATTTTTATTCAAAATATATTTGGCAATGGCATGTTTTGTTCGTATCTTTGTCCCGAAAATGTTTTATTATAAAAACTAAACTTTATGCTTATGGTTAGGAAAATTGTACTATCGATTGCTGCGGTTTTGATGTTCGTCGGCTTTGCGGCGGCACAGAACAAGCAAATCACGGGTACTGTAACCGGTCCGGACGGCAATCCGGTAGCCGGCGCATCGGTCGCAGTGGACGGAACATCGCTGGGAACGACCACTGACGTTCGCGGCGGTTTCACATTGTCGGCACCGGCAAACGGTACGTTAATCGTATCGTTCATCGGCTACAATGACGAACATGTCGCCATCAACGGAAAGACGGTTCTCGACATCAAAATGAAAGAGAGCACTCACGGCATCGACGACGTCATCGTCGTCGCTTTCGGTGAAGCGAAGAAAGAGGCGTTCACCGGCTCCGCAAAAGTATTGAAATCCGACGACCTGATAAAGACACAGTCGTCCAATGTCGCAGATGCGCTCGTCGGTAAAATCGCCGGTGCGCAGTTTACCGCCGCTTCGGGACGTCCGGGAGCGGATCAAACGATTCGCATCCGCGGATACGGCTCCATCAATGCCGGTAAAGACCCGCTCTGGATTGTGGACGGCGCGCCTTACGAAGGTGATATCAACAATATCAACTCCGCCGACATCGAATCCATCAGCGTATTGAAGGATGCCGCGTCGAACGCCCTCTACGGTGCGCGTGGTGCCAACGGTGTCATCATGGTAACCACCAAACGTGCTAAGGTCGGAGATGCCCGCGTTACGTTCGACGGCAAGTGGGGCGTGAACACCAAGGCTCTGCAAACATACGACATTGCCGAAACGGCAGGCGAATACTACGAGATGCACTACAAGGCACTGTACAACTATTATCTCGACCAGAATCCGAACAATCAGTCGGCTGCGAATATAGCCGCCAACAACCTGCTCACGTCGAACAATGCGGGCGGTTTGGGATACAACGTATTCACCGTTCCGGAAGGGCAGAAACTCATCGGCATCAACGGTCGTCTGAACCCGCTCGCCAGCGAAGGCAGGGTTATTACGGGTCCCGACGGACAGGAATACCTGCTCAAAGCGGACAACTGGCTCGACGAACTCTACAAGTCGTCGTTCCGTCAGGAGTACAATGTCGGCGTTGCCGGCTCGACCGACAAAGCCAATTTCTATGCATCGTTCGGTTATTTGGAGAACAACGGTATCGTCAGCGGCTCGTCGATGGAGCGATACACCGCACGTTTGCGCGCCGACTATCAGGCTAAGAAATGGTTGAAGGTTGGCGGCAACATGGCATATACCCACTTCAACTGGGACAACGGTCAGGATTCCAACGACGAGGGAGAGTCCGACGGCGGCAACGCATTCGCAACCGCCATTCAGATGGCACCGGTCTACCCGATATACATCCGCGACGGCAACGGCAACATCATGCGCGACAAATACGGCATGAAGATGTACGATACCGGCGACGGTCGCAACGGCGGTGCGGTGCGTTCCAACGGCGGTCAGAGCAACGACTTGCAGGATTTGCAACTCAACAAATACAATAGTGAGGGCAACGCCTTCTCGGCTAACGGATTTGCCGACATCACGTTCTATAAAGGTCTGAAACTGACCGTCAACGGCAGCGTAACCGTGGATGAGACCCGTGCTACGTCGATGATGAACCCATATTACGGACAATTCGCCACATCGGGCGGTCTGGTCGAGAAGTCGCATGGTCGAGATATCGCATACAACCTGCAACAGTTGTTGAGTTATACCAACACTTTCGCCGACAAGCACAATATCGACCTGCTCCTCGGACATGAAATGTACAACAAGAAGGCATACGGACTCTCCGCATACCGTCAGGTGATGTTCTCGCCCGACAATCTCGAATTGAACGGTGCGGCACAGGACGGTCAGTCATCGAGTTCGTCGATGGTCGAATACAACAACGAGGGTTATTTCTTCCGCGGTCAGTACAACTACGACAACCGCATCTTCGTGAGCGGTTCGTACCGTCGCGACGCATCGTCGCGCTTCCATCCCGACCACCGCTGGGGTAACTTCTGGTCTGTTGGTGCAGCATGGCTTATCGACAGAGAGTCGTGGTTCAACGCTTCATGGGTAGACCTGCTGAAAATCAAGGCATCCTACGGTTCGCAGGGTAACGACAGCATTCCGGAGTTCCTCTATACGGACCTGTATTCCATCAGCAGCGACGGCAGCAACGGTGCCACATCGTTGTTCTATCGCAAAGGAAATCCCGACATCACCTGGGAGACCAACACCAATCTCAACGTCGGTGTCGAATTCGGATTCTGGGGCAACCGTCTGTCAGGTAGCGTCGAATTCTTCAACCGCAAGACAAGCGACATGCTGTTCAGTCTTCCTACGCCTTCGGAATTGGGATATTCGTCGAAATACGTCAATGTCGGCGATATGGTGAACCGCGGTGTCGAAATCGAGTTGAACGCCGACCTTATCCGCAGCAAGAATGTGGTTTGGGACTTTACGCTCAACATGACGCATTACAAGAACAAACTCGTCAAACTGCCGGATGCGTACAAAACCAATACCTCAGCCGACGGCAAACATACCGGTCTTATCGACGGTTCGTACTTCCGCGAGGAGGGACGCTCGTTCTTCACCTGGTATCTGCCGACTTTCGCAGGAGTAGGCGAAAGCGGACAGTCGCTGTGGTATACCTACAACAAGGACGGCGAGCGCATAACCACCGACCAGTATACCGATGCCATACAGAACGGTCGCGAGATGCAGGGCGACGCGCTTCCTGACCTCTACGGAGGTTTCGGTTCGTCGGTCCGCTTCTTCGGAGTGGACTTGTCGGTCAACTTCACCTACCAGATAGGCGGTCAGGTACTTGATTCGGGCTACATGTACTACATGTCTTCGCCGCAGGGTACGACCACCAACAACTATCACCGCGATTTGCTCAAAGCATGGAGCGAGGACAACACCGGCAGCAAGATTCCGCGTTTCGTTTACGGAGACGCATATTCGGCATCGTCGTCGGACCGTTTCCTTACCGACGCATCGTATCTGAACATCCAGAACATCACGCTCGGCTACACGCTTCCGCAGCGCATCACGCGCAAATTCCTCGTCGAGAAACTGCGTATCTATGTGGCATGCGATAACGTATGGTTGTGGTCGAAACGTCAGGGACTTGACCCACGCCAATCGATTTCGGGCGCGACAAATCCGTTCTACTATGCACCGATTCGTACATTCTCGGGTGGCATTTCGGTTACGTTCTAACAATTTGTAAATATTGAATATTATGAAAGTAAATAAAATAGCAAAGATTTCGACGGCATTGCTCTGCGGTGCGACAATTGTCATGACCGGCTGTATAAAGGAGACTTTGCCGATGGGCAGCACCGTTACCGAAGACCAGCGCGAGGAATCTCCGTTCGCAGGCAAATCCATCATATCTGCCGTTTCGACATCGCTTATAGTCAATAGAACGGGTTCCGTCAGCGGCGAACATTTCGATTTCGGTTATGCAGGCATTTTCGGTGCTACCGACCGTCTGGCTGGCGAAGTATTTCCTGTCAGCGGCAACATGCCTGGCGGCAACCAGTACTATGACCGCTGGCAAGGCTACCTCTATCCTGCCAACATCAACGGTCTCTCCGCCACAGGATATTGCGTAGGATTCTTTTGGAACAATTACTACACCTTCATCAAAGAGGCCAACTCCGCTATCCTCGCTGCCGGAGACAACGAAGATTTGAAAGAGGTACGCGGTATGGCGAAAGCGTTCCGTGCGCTTTTCTATCTCGATATGGCTCGTCTCTACGAGGCGTTGCCTGCCAAAGCACCGAATCGTACCGCTTATGAAAGCGAAGTACTCGAAGTCGAAGGGCTGACCGTTCCTATCGTTACCGAACTCACGACCGAGGACGAGGCTCGCAACAATCCTCGTGCAGACCGTGAAACGATGTTCGAGTTCATTTTCTCCGATTTGGACGAAGCCGAGGAGTGTCTGAAAGATTTCACCCAGACCTCAATCAACCTCCCTTCGCTGGCGGTCGTATACGGACTCAAAGCGCGTGCATATCTCTGGCTCGGCGGTTTCAGCGAGAATTACGAGAAGATTCCGACCGGAAACGACGCCTACAAGAAGGCTGCCGAATATGCCCGTAAGGCAATCGAGGCTTCGGGCTGCACAATCATGACCGAAAGCAGTTGGACCAGTGTATCGGGCGGATTCAACAAAAAGGACGCTTCGTGGCTGTGGGGCATGGTTCAATCCGCCGACACAGTTATTAACAATCTCTTGTCGTGGTCGGCACACATGTCGCCGGAGGCCATGTACGGATACGGCAACGGCTCGCAGCCGGGTATCTCAGTATTCAGTTTCAACCGCATACCGGTATCCGACTTCCGCAAGAAGGTATTTGTAGACGGCGACCGCAGTTATTCGCGCATACAGCCGTACACCACCCTTACGAAAGAGGACTTCGAAGGCACGAGCGAGGATTCCAACTCCCCTATCGCACCTTACACATCGTTCAAGTTCCACACTAACAGCGGAGAGAAGACCAACTTTACGGTTGCCAACGTAACGAGCATCCCGATGATGCGTGTCGAGGAGATGTACCTCATCGAGGCCGAGGCTACGGCACACTACGACGAAGGTGCTGCACGCAATCTTCTCACGACGTTCATGAGTTACCGCAACAAACGCTATACTATTTCGGCAGTAGCAGACATCGTGGAGGAGATAATTTTCCAGAAACGTATCGAATTCTGGGGCGAAGGCATCGTATTCTACGACATGAAGCGTCTGAACATGAGCATGCACAACGGCGACGAAGGCACGAACGCACCTTCTATGGCACAGTTCTCGACCGACGGTCGCGCCCCTTGGTGGAACTGCGTGATTCCGTTGTCGGCGACTACGCGAAACACCGGTATCGTAAACAACCCTAATCCGTTGCAGACAGTACGTTCGGTTTCATCGGTCGATACCGCCATTTCGGACAAACCATTTAACATACAGTAAAACATACGACTATGAAAAATATCAAAATATTCTATCTGACGCTCGTCGCCATTCTCGCAGGTCTCTTCACCGCCTGCGAGAACAAGGACTTCGAAGCAGGTCCGACGGTCGACGGCATACAAGTCTATTTTCCGACAACCGTTCCGGCATCGTATTATCTGGGAGAGGATGAAAACAGCGTAACCATCCCCGTAAAACGTATAGTTACCGACGAGGCTGCCGTTATAAATATTCTCGGCAGCGACGAATCGGAACTGTTCGACATCCCGTCATCGGTATCTTTCGCCGCAGGCGAGAATACCGCTGCCCTGAAAATCACGTTCGACCGCTCCAAACTCGTAGACGGCACGGAATATCCGGTTTCGCTGCTCATCAACGACGAAAACAACACGACCCCTTACGGCGAAAGTTCGTTGTCGATAATCATTGCACCATGGCCTTGGATTCTCGAAGGCGAAGGACTGTTCCGCGACGACTGGTTTACGTCGATGTTCCGTGGAGACGCTTCGGCGAATATTCCTGTAAGAATCCACAGGCACAAGACGCGCGAAGGCATCTACATGATAGAGGACATGTACGGCTGGAATTTCCTCGAACCGTTCTTCGGCTATTCGCGGTCCGAAATCGAAGCAGGGTTGGTAAGATACACTCCGACCAATATCACCATCAACTGCTCCGACTCTAACGGAGTGTTTATCCCGCGTCAGTTCTCCGGCATAACCGACATTGATTCCAGTTACGGCGATTACGAAATCGCCACATTGCAGGACGGTCTCGGCAAGTTGGAAGACGGCATCATAACGTTCCCTGAGCGTGGACTGGCACTGTTCTGCCTCAAAGGCGGTCAATATGCCAACACATCCGGCATGTTCCGTATCGTATTCCCCGGAATCGAAATAGCCGATTATTCGCTGGCAGCCGAATACGACGGCATGAAAATCGAAGCCGACGGTACGACGGCATCGGCATACGTCAATTTCACCTACGGCGACGATGCGACCGGCTTCCACTATACGGTGGCATCCGGCAACCTCGGCGACAACGACATCGAGGCTGCGGTCGCAGCGATTGTAGACGGCACGAACGAAGATGTCGTCAAGGTAACCGAACTCGCCGAGGAGGGCAATACCGTAACCGAAAAGTTCGCACTCCCTTCGGGCGGAGCATATACGCTGGTTGCGGTAGCACTCGACAAGGAGGGCAAACCGACCGTCAAAGGTGCCACATCCATAAAATTCTACTTCCCGGGAGCAGGCGGCGGCACAGCACCGGATTGCGAAATTGCAGTAGAACTGATGAAGGTCAGCGAATTCAATCCTAATCTGGTCGCTCAATATCCGGACGAAACGAGTCTTGCCGCAATGATTACAGGTAAGGAATTGTCAGAGGTAACATACTATGTCAATACGACCAGCCTGATTAACGCCATCGATGACGGTTCGATGGGTCTGACCTGGGAAGAAGTAATGAGTGCGTACGGCTCCAAGTGGACATCCAAACAGTTCGACTTCCTCGAAGCGAACGGATACTGGGGTACGGTATTCAGCAATATGAAACCGGCTACCTCTTATTCGATAGTTGTTCTCGCAAAGAACAATTACGGCAAGAGTGCGCTCGCTACGGCAACCTGCTCAACTGCGGCAGCCGAATACAGCGGCGAAATGGTAATCGGCGACTACACGATGGTTTGCGGTGAGGGCGAAAATGCTTCGGAGAACATATTCAATGTAACGGCAGTATCGAGCACGAGCGTTACCGACTTCCTCGCTACGGATTTCGTTTGGGAGGACGGCATAGAGTGGACCGGCGTTTATGACCCGGCGGCTCTGACGCTTACTTTGACAAGTTCCGACCTCGGCAAGTGGTATATTACGACAATACAGGGTACAAATTATGCTTACGGCGTATTCTCGTTCAACGAAGCAGTCGGAAACACCGGCAAGGATCCGGTTGTCGTAACCATCGATTCGGCGACGAAGCAACTCAAAGGACTGAATACGGGAATGCATGTAGAGGTAGACCTCGCAACGATAACCTCCGACAACAAGATTGACGAGATTATCGGAGCAATGGCAGTCTACGATGCAACGTCGGTTATCGCGCCTTATGTCGAGACTTCGTCGGTTTCGAGTTTCCTGAAAAAGAAGACGAACAGCATAGTTTCACGGACTAAGGTTCCGTATCGCAACTTCGATATGAACGACCTGAAAGTTGCCAATCGCAAGGAGGCTCTGAAATCGGGCGTATGCGGAACGGAAATGCGCATGGAGCGCAAACTCGCAACGCTGAAAGTAAATGCACAGGCTTGCGAACCGTTGCACAAAGCATTCGACCGTCGTGCTGCCCAAAACGGCAGTGCACTGCTCGAAGCGATGAAATAAAGTCTTTGTCTACACCCTTTTACCGCAAAAACCCGACACGGCGCAGAACCGTGTCGGGTTCTGTGGTCTAAATCGAAGAAACCGACCCGACGACTTTTAACCGTATGATATATTGAAACATAAAAGTTATGACAAAATCCAAAACACTATTGGGCGCACTGATTCTGTCGGCGACGATAATCATGAGTTCGTGCGTCAAGGATGCGACAGAGCAGATTGCCGTCGATAACGGCAAGACTGCGTCTAAACTCGTATTCACGTCCGACAACGCCGTGGGCGGCGAGTTGCTCGTCTATTTCGACGAAGGGGCTGCGACGAAGGTCGAATCGGGCGTTTCGCGCTCCGGTGCGACACGTTCGGGCATCGACGATTTCGACGCCGTTCTCGAAAACATCGGCGTAAAATCCATGCAGCGTCTGTTCCCTGTCGATGTACGCAACGAAGAGCGCACACGTGCAGCCGGTCTGCACCGCTGGTACATCGTCAGGTTCGACGAAAATGCCGACCTCGACGAAGCGGCGCACGCCATGGCGAAAGTCGCCGAAGTCGAGCGCATCGAGTTCAACCAGCAACTGACGCACGTACACAGCGGCAAAATCACACCGATAGCAGATAACGAACTGTTCAGAACGACATCCACCCGCTCTAACGTGCAATTCAACGACCCGTATCTGTCGCGCCAGTGGCACTACATCAACACCGGCGACAAATCGATATATTCGGGCATCAAAGCCGGAGCGGATGTGAACTGCGGCGAGGCATGGCGTTTATGTACGGGCGACCCGCGTGTGATAGTCGCCGTCGTGGACAACTGCGTGCAGTGGGACCACCCCGATTTGGCAGCCAACATGTGGGTGAACGAGCGCGAAAACACCGGTTCGGCAGGAAACGATGACGACGGCAACGGCTATAAGGACGACGTACACGGCTATAATTTCGTATCCGACTGTCCGCTTACGATAAGCACCGAAGGCGACGCACCGGAACACGGAACGCACGTTGCAGGTACGGTTGCTGCCGTGAACAACAACGGCGCAGGAGTCTGCGGCATCGCCGGAGGGTCGGGCAAGAACGACGGTGTAAAGATTATGTCGTGCCAGATTTTCTATAACAAAGCCGGCGGATCGTCGTCGATTTCAGCCAAGGCAATCAAGTACGCAGCGGACAACGGTGCCGCCATAATCCAGTGCAGTTACGGTTATACGGCAGGAACGGTAACCTCCGACTCACAATACGCGAGCGGTTCGAGTGCCGAGAAACAGGCTATCGACTACTTCATATCGAGCCGTAATTGCGAGGCTGTCGACGGCGGAATCGTAATATTCGCTGCCGGCAACGACATGGTCGGCATGTCGGGATATCCGGGGGCATTCCGCAACTACATATCCGTAACTTCCATGTCGTGCGACTACACTCCGGCATACTACACCAATTACGGACCGGGCTGCAACATCGCGGCTCCCGGCGGCGATGTCTACCAATCGATGTTCGATAACCGTACAGGGGCATCACAGGTTCTATCGACCATCAACAACGGCAACTACGGTTATGCGCAAGGTACGTCGATGGCATGTCCGCACGTTTCGGGCGTAGCGGCACTCGGACTTTCATACGCGTTGCAAACCGGAAAAAAGTTTACGCGCGATGAGTTCAACACCATTCTGCTCACATCGGTAAACGACATAAACCGATACTGTACCGGCACAAAACAGTTCGTAACCGATGCTGGCAGCAGAGCGACTCTCGATTTGTCGCGATTCGACAAGCAAATGGGAACCGGTTGCATCGACGCCTATCAGGTATTGATGAACATCCGCGGCATCACATGCCTGCCGATAGCGACAGGCAGCCAGCAATCCATCGACATACAGCCGTACCTCGGCAGCGGAGATTTGAATATGACCGTAAATGCGGCGACAGTTTCGGCGGAAGATATGGCACGTCTGGGTATGACATCGCAACCGACCGTCTTCGGAAAGAGGATTCTGCTGCAATGCCGCAATACCGGTTCAGCGATTTTAAGGGTTACGCTTGTTGCCGGAAACGGTAATTCAAACGGCATAAACGGCATGCCGGTCATCAAGGAGTTCGCACTCATCGCACGCGAGAATCATTCGGCAAACGGAGGTTGGTTATAAAAACGCGGAAAAACTATGAAAAGCATCAAAATTATACTGTTAGGTCTTGCGGCGATGTTCGCGCTCGCAGGCTGCGGCGAAACGAACAAAATCGAAACTCCGAAAGACAGCGACGGCTCAATCGTCGGCGAATGGCATCTGGTATCGTGGAGCAGCCTCGATGCCGCCGACATATACATGTCGTTCGGCGACGACGGCACGTTCGACATTTACCAGCGGCTCTACAAGCCGACCTACTCGCACTACGAGGGGATGTACCGCATCAGCGGCAACACTCTGAGCGGAACATACTCCGACGGCACGGCATGGAGCAATGCTTCCTATGTCATCGGATTCTCCGACAACGGCAACCGGCTTACGCTGACCGGAACGACTGCCGGCGACACGGCAGTCTACGTGAAAGAACCTATCCCGTCGTATATTCTGTCCGGCGAATTAGGCACCAAACTCGCCACGGACGAACCGGAGGAGGAACCGCGATTCCTGTAATCGCATATATCGGGCAAAAATGGCGGCATCGAGAAGTGCCGCCATTTTTTATCGGCACGGCACATTACTTTTTCGTCTAAAAATTTGTATAATAATATTTTATGACTTATATTTGTAGAGAGCAACACTATTCCGCCTTTTAACACATACGCCTATGGGAAGATTTCTCCTCTTTTTGACCGCAGCCGCAATGTTGTCGTCATGCACCGACAACTATACGGCAGAGATTCTCTCCGCCGATTCCGCACCCGAATTGCAGGTATCCGCTCCGTCGGGACGCACGCGCAGTTACGGCGAAGCACTTGAAATCGCGCGCCAAAGCATCGGAATCGTGGACGGTCCGGAAGTTACGAGGGCAGGCAAAGCCCGCACCATCCGCGACGGTCGATGCGTAACCCGCCAATCCACCCGAAACGACGGCATCGAGCAAACCGACACGCTCGTTTACGTATTCAATTTCAACGACAACGCCGGATTTTCGATAATCGCGGCAAACCGATGCGTTTCGCCGGTTCTCGTCGTAACGGAACAAGGCAACTACGAATACGGGCGACCGACCGGCATCGAGGGTTTCGACAACTACATGGATTCCATGACAGCGGAACTGGCGAATATGCCCGACATTCCGATATTCGACTTTCCAAGGGAGTATTCGGAAACGGAGATTATCAAGAACGACAAAATCGGTCCGCTCTGCACGACCAAATGGGATCAGGACGGCGTATTCGGGGCATATTGCAGCAACGGCGTTGCCGGTTGCACGACGATTGCCAACGCTCAGATAATGGCTTACTGGGAATATCCCGATTCCATAACAACTACTTATACAGACAAGAATAGCCTTACCAAACCAGTCAATAATGTTCATCCGGATGTAGAAAACCCGAATGCACAACATATAGGCGAAACATTCGCGATTCCTTGGAGTGCAATAAAAAATCATAAATCCGGTTGCTCGTCCGCGACATGCGGACAGAACCACTGGAAAATCTCCGCTCTTATAAGACAAATAGGAGAATTGAACGGATCTGTCTATTTTACAGACCCTACCGATGAATCCAAAAATCACACAACTGTTTATGCCACAGGCAGAACGTCAGCATTCAGCAGATTAGGATATACCGTAGATTCAATACGATTGCATGGCTTTGACTGGGACTTTGTACGTTCCGAATTAAATAAACTTCAACCTCTACTCACTGACGCAGACGGTCGTGGTCATACATGGGTACTCGACGGATATATCGACAAGGATGTAATAATCACATCTTACGAACTCGATTATATCGAATATGTCGGGAATAAAGCGGTTCCACATTATAAGGTATCATCGGTAATCGAAAATATCCAACAACTCGTTCATTTCAACTGGGGTTGGGGCGGCGAATGCAACGGTTATTTTGCAGCCGGAGAAAGCATCAAAACAACCGAAGGCGTACGATACGATTCCAACACATCAATTACGCACAATATATATTTTCTGCAAGAAAACATTAGTTTAAGAGGAGGTATTCACCATTAAAATAAAATATATTATGAAAAAGATACTTTTTGCAATCGCGATTATAGCATCTATAACCGCCTGCACGAAACAGGAGACACCGATTCCTGAGCCCGAGCCCGAATCATACAGAGGTTATCTGCGGTCGGAGCATCCGAACATAAAGATTCCAGGCATATCCGTAAACGACAAAATCATTTACGACCTCAAATCGGCTTGTACATATTCATCACCATTGTTTCCAGGTGACGTTGTAACATACCTGTATTCAGGAGAGTTCACACTTTATGACATAGTAGACTACGACATTTTTCCAATAGCAGAAATAGACGGAGAGGACGAATCCAACATATACATATCTATATCGGAAAAAACATTTGATAATGATGAAATTATATATGATTTACGCGACGGCGAAGTATTTAGTAAAACAGAAAATATAAAATCTGTCCATATTAAAGAGGCGGAGGTCATCCTCGATAACGAATACTTCAAAACCGATATATGCAAATTCGATATTGAAATTAACCTGAGATATGGCAAAACAATAGCAATAGTCTATTACGGAGAGTCGATTCATCAAAGTATCAAGGGCGGCATAAAATAAACCGTACTTATGAAAAAGATGTTTTTCTGACATACACTCGTTTCTTTAACGACCTTAAAGACTTTAAAGTCCTTAATGTTGCAGAAAGCCCAACAAAAAATCCGGCGGACATCGGAATGTCCGCCGGATTTCGTTATGGAACCCGAATACTACTGGTTCAGGATTTCGAGCATCTTGATTGCCGATGCCGGAATCTTCGTACCCGGACCGAAAATCGCTGCCGCACCGTCGCGGTACAACTCGTCGTAGTCCTGATGAGGGATTACGCCGCCGACCGTTACAATGATGTCCTCGCGACCGAGTTTCTTCAACTCCGCGATGATTTGCGGAACGAGCGTCAGGTGTCCTGCCGCCAGCGACGATACGCCGACGATATGGACGTCGTTCTCGACAGCCTGCTTGGCAGCCTCGGCAGGGGTCTGGAACAAAGGTTCCATATCCACGTCGAAGCCGATGTCGGCATAACCCGTAGCGACCACTTTCGCACCGCGGTCGTGTCCGTCCTGACCGAGTTTCGCAATCATGATACGAGGCTGGCGACCTTCGCGCTTGGCGAATTCGGCGCACATGCGTTTAGCCTCTTCGAATTGATTGTCCTGTTTCATTGCTGCACTGTATACTCCCGAAATTGAACGAATGACCGCCTTGTAGCGACCTACCACCTCTTCGCATGCGTACGAAATCTCGCCGAGCGTAGCGCGAACCTTCGCAGCCTCTACGGCGAGTTCGAGCAGGTTGCCCTTGCCCGTCTTCACGCACTCGGTAATCGCTGCGAGAGCCTTGTCCACGGCAGCCTGGTCGCGGTTGGCGCGCAGGTCGTTCAGACGCTTGATTTGGCTTTCGCGAACCGCCGTATTGTCCACGGCGAGGATGTCGATAGGAGCCTCTTTCTCCAAACGGAACTCGTTCAGACCGATAATCTTCTGCTCGCCGGCATCGATACGCGCCTGGGTGCGGGCAGCCGCCTCCTCGATACGCATCTTCGGAATACCGGTTTCGATAGCCTTCGCCATACCGCCGAGCTTCTCGACCTCCTGAATATGCTCCCAAGCCTTGTGGGCGATTTCGTTGGTCAGCGACTCCACGTAGTACGAACCTGCCCACGGGTCTACCGTGCGGCATACGTTGGTCTCCTCCTGAATGTAAATCTGGGTGTTGCGGGCGATACGAGCCGAGAAGTCGGTCGGCAGCGCGATAGCCTCGTCGAGCGCGTTGGTATGCAGCGACTGGGTATGACCCAGAGCAGCACCCATAGCCTCGATTGCGGTACGACCCACGTTGTTGAACGGGTCCTGCTCGGTGAGCGACCAACCCGACGTCTGCGAGTGGGTACGCAGTGCGAGCGACTTAGGATTTTTAGGGTCGAACTGCTTGACGATTTTAGCCCACAACATACGTGCCGCACGCATCTTGGCGATTTCCATGAAGTGGTTCATGCCGATAGCCCAGAAGAACGACAGACGCGGAGCGAATGCGTCGATGGACATGCCGGCGTTGATACCCGCACGCAGATATTCGAGACCGTCGGCGAGCGTATACGCCAACTCGATGTCGGCAGTCGCACCAGCCTCCTGCATGTGGTAACCCGAAATGGAAATCGAATTGAATTTAGGCATGTTCTTCGACGTATACTCGAAGATGTCGGCGATAATCTTCATCGAGAACTTCGGCGGGTAGATATAGGTGTTACGCACCATGAACTCTTTGAGAATATCGTTCTGAATCGTACCTGCCAACTGGTCGAGCGTGCAGCCCTGTTCCAGACCGGTAACGATATAGAATGCGAGAATCGGAAGCACCGCACCGTTCATCGTCATCGACACCGACATCTTGTCGAGCGGAATGCCGTTGAACAGCACCTTCATGTCCTCTACCGAACAAATCGACACACCGGCTTTGCCGACGTCGCCCACGACGCGCGGATGGTCGGCGTCGTAGCCGCGGTGCGTAGCGAGGTCGAACGCCACGGAAAGACCCTTCTGACCTGCCGCAAGGTTACGGCGATAGAAGGCGTTGGACTCCTCGGCGGTCGAGAATCCGGCATACTGGCGGATTGTCCACGGACGCATGACGTACATGGTCGAGTAAGGACCGCGCAGGAACGGCGCAAGACCCGCCGCGTAGTTGAGGTGTTCCATACCCTCCAAATCGGCTGCCGTGTAACCGTCCTTGACAGGTATCTGCTCGGCAGTCATCCAAGGCTCCTTAGTCGCAGCCTTGTCTCCGCAGCATTTGGCGGTGCTGTCGGAATATTTCAATTCTGAAAATTTTGCTCTCATTTTCTTTACCTCCATATTAGATACCCATCTGCTTCAAATAGCCCTTCAAAGTTTCGAGGACATTGCTCTTGACGCTGATGAAATTGTTGATTCCCTTGGATTGGAGTTCCTCCATGCATGCAGGCGCACCGGCAACGACCAGAATGGTCTTGTCGCCGAGCATCTCCTTGATTTTCGGAGCGACCTCCGCATAGTCGTCGTCCGACGAACATACGACGACGATTTCGGCTTTCGATTCGAGAGCCGCCTTAACGCCGTCCTCCAACGACTTGAAGAACGTGTTGTCGATTACGCGAATACCTGCGCATGCGAAGAAGTTGCACGAGAACTGCGCACGTGCGCGGGCCATTGCAAGGCTGCCGCAGGTGAGCATGAACGCCTTCGGCTCCTTGCCGCTGCGGTCTACGAGCAGACGCATCTGCTCGAACGCCATCGCGCCGCGGTAAGGTACTAGAACGTTGCCCTCGTCCGGCTTGCGCTCCACGACTTCGGCGCAGAGAGCCTTGTCGGCTACTTCGGTGAAGTTAGGATACTGGTTTGAACCGAGAATCGTCTGACGGCGCGTTGCAACAGCCTTGTCCTTGGCGGCAGCCGACGCCTTGACGCGCTCTACGATGAAACCTGCCTTGAACGCCTCGACATAGCCGCCCTTCTCCTCGACTTCGAGGAAGAGTTTCCATGCCTCGTCGGCGATGCTCTTCGTGAGGTTTTCGATATAATAGGAACCGCCGGCAGGGTCGATGACCTGGTCGAAGTGCGATTCGTGTTTGAGCAGCAGGCTTTCGTTGCGGGCGATGCGGTAGGAGAACTCCGACGGTGCTTCGTAGGAGTGGTCGAACGGCAGAACCTCCAACGAGTGTACGCCTGCGATAGCGGCGGACATAGCCTCGGTCGTTCCGCGGAGCATGTTCACATAAGGGTCATACACGGTCTGGTTCCAAGCCGAAGTGCGGGCGTGTACGAACATCTTGCACGAGCATGGTTTTTCAGGCTCGTAAGCCTTGACGATATTCGCCCACAGCAGACGCGCTGCGCGGAGTTTCGCCATCTCCATGAAGTAGTTCGACGTAACGGCGAACGAGAAACGCAGTTTGCGCGCAGCCTCGTCGATTGTCAAGCCGTGTTCCATCATGCGCACAAGATACTCGTGAGCGACAGCGAGCGAGAACGCGAGTTCCTCGACGATTGTCGAACCCGAATCGGAGAATACGTTGCCCGAAACAGTAACCACGCGTACATGCTTGTACTCCTTGGTCTTCTTGATGAGGTCGGCGATTTTGTCGAAGCACTTCGTGCCGCCGCACTTTTCGCACCAGTCGCCCTTCATCGAGAGATGTTTCACGATAGGGTCGATGCAGAAATTGACGCGGGTGTCATCTTTTGACACACCCTCTTTTTCAGCCTTTGCGAGTACGAGAGCCGCAACGTGCGGCATTTTCTTGCCCGAGAACGTCAAATCGACAGCCGGCATATAGATGTCCTTCAACAGCACATCCAAATCGGCTTCCGAGAAATTCTCGTCCTTGATTTCGAATCCGAGCGAATCGACACCGGCATTGAGCATCTGCAACGCCGTCGCATTAGCCTCGGCAGGAGCAGCCACCTCGATAGTCTGGTGGGTGAGCCAGTTGTTGTCGCCGCTGACACCTCTCAGGTAAGGGAACTCGCCCGCCGCAGCGTTCAAAGTTTCAAGGCCTTCGAGATTTTCGGCGCGATAGTACGGACGAACGTTGAAGCCTTCGTTCGTACGCCATACCAGTTTACGCTCGTAGTCGGCCCCTTTGAGGTCGACCGCTATCGCCGCCTCCCATGCTTCGGTCGAAACCGGAGGGAACTCGGCGAAGAGCTTTTCACGATTGTTTTTTGCCATAGTATTTTTGATTAGTTTAGGGTTTTTCCAAAAATTCGCATAAAGGTACTAATATTTTTCCGAACGAAGCAAATAATTGTTATAAAAATAACAGGAAACGACATGAAAGGAAAGTCCGCGGTCGCCGGAACGAATACGCGCTATAAGATTAGAGACTTTAAGGTCGTTAAAGTCCTTAACGACCTTAAAGAAACACATCTTATTGATAAACAATTATCGGCTTACTATCGATAATCGTTTATCAATAAGATAACAAATTATTTTTCACAAAACCGCGACAATTTACACGAAAAGTCATTATATTTGCACCGTAATCGTTCGTCATCGGCGGACGACGGGTAATGGGAAAACAAACGGAAAACCAAACTAACATGTCTTTATTACGATTCAAAATGCTGGAAGCCGCCATGAACCATACGGTCGTGGATGTCGAGGCTCCGAGCAAAAATCCGTCCGACTATTTCGGCGAAAAGGTCTTCGGACGCAAGCAGATGCGCAAGTATCTCAACAAGCAGACCTACGAAGCACTCTCGAACACCATCGAGAACAACACTCCGCTCACACCCGAGGTGGCGGACGCCATTGCGGCAGGCATGCGCCAGTGGGCGTTGGAACACGGCGCAGACCACTACTGCCACTGGTTCCAGCCGCTGACGGGAGGTACCGCCGAGAAGCACGACTCGTTCGCCGAACCTGACGGACAGGGCAACGTATTGGAGGAGTTCTCGGGCAAGGTGCTTATCCAGCAGGAGCCGGACGCATCGTCATTCCCTAACGGCGGTATCCGCAACACCTTCGAGGCGCGCGGCTACTCGGCGTGGGACCCGACCTCGCCGGCATTCATCGTGGACACGACGCTCTGCATACCTACCGTGTTCATTTCGTACACGGGAGAGGCACTGGACTACAAGACGCCGCTGCTGCGCTCGCTGTCGGCGGTGAACAAGGCTGCGACCGAGGTCTGCCGCTATTTCGACAAGAACGTCGAGCGCGTATACTCCTACCTCGGCTGGGAGCAGGAGTACTTCCTCGTCGATGACTCGCTGTGGTCGGCACGCCCCGACCTCGTACAGACGGGACGCACCCTCATGGGACACGAGGCGGCGAAGAACCAGCAGTTGGAAGACCACTACTTCGGTGCTATCCCGCAACGCGTACTCGCGTTCATGAAGGAGTTGGAGTACGAGAGCCTGAAACTCGGCATTCCTTTGAAGACGCGCCACAACGAGGTCGCCCCGAACCAGTTCGAACTGGCACCGATATTCGAGGAGGCGAATCTCGCCAACGACCATAACCAGTTGCTGATGACGGTGATGGACAAGGTTTCGCGCCGCCACCATTTCCGCGTGCTGCTCCACGAGAAGCCGTTCAAGGGCATCAACGGTTCGGGCAAGCACAACAACTGGTCGCTCGGCACCGACACCGGCGTGAATCTGCTGCGTCCGGGCAAGACGGCATTCGAGAACCTGCAATTCATCACGTTCCTCGTGAACGTAATCGTTGCTGTCTACAAGCATAACGGACTGCTGAAAGCCTCCGTCATGAGCGCGACCAACGAACACCGTCTGGGCGCAAACGAGGCACCGCCGGCAATCATCTCGACGTTCCTCGGCTCGCAAGTATCGTCCGTTCTCGACCGAATCGAGAAGTCGCACAACGACGAGGACATCCGCTTCGACGCCAAGAACATCTTCCGCATGAGCGGACTTACGCAGATTCCGAGCCTGCTGCTCGACAACACCGACCGCAACCGCACGTCGCCGTTCGCATTCACGGGCAACCGCTTCGAATTCCGCGCCGTAGGTTCGTCGGACAACTGCGCCGACGCGATGATAGTACTCAACACTGCCGTAGCCGAGCAACTCACCGAGTTCAAGAAGGTCGTCGATGCAAAAATCGACGCAGGCGAGAAGAAGGAGAAGGCGATTTACGAGACCATACGCGAACTCATCAAACAGTGCAAGGCAATCCGTTTCGACGGCAACGGCTACTCCGGCGAGTGGAAAGCCGAGGCTGCACGGCGCGGTCTGGACTGCGAGACATCCGTACCGCTCATCTTCGACCGCTATCTGGACGAGAGCGCAGTTGCGATGTTCGGCAACATGGGCGTCTTCGACAAGGTCGAACTCGAAGCCCGCACCGAAATCAAGTGGGAGACCTACGTCAAGAAGATACAGATTGAAGCCCGCGTACTCGGCGACCTGGCGATGAACCACATCGTCCCTATCGCATCCAAGTACGAGTCGGTGCTGCTCGACAAGGCGTGGAAGATGCATCAGTTGGGCATCAAATCGACAGCCGACATCGAACTCATCAAGACGATTCAGGACCGCACGGCGTCTATCCAGACGCTCGTACACGAGATGATAGCGCGTCGCAAGGTCGCCAACCATATTGAGGACATGCGCGAGAAAGCGATACTGTATCACGACACGGTAGCCGTGCTCTTCGACAAAATCCGCAACGAAATCGACCACCTCGAAGAGGTCGTGGACGACCAGATATGGACGCTGCCGAAATACCGCGAGATGCTTTTCATCAAGTAAAAGACCCTAACGACCTTAAAGTCCTTAAAGTCTTTAAGGTCATTAACGAAAATCAGCCGCACCTTACAAGGCGCGGCTGATTTGTAATTGACAAGTCTGCCCTACTCGTACTTCACGATATTGGCGCGATGACCTTTCTTGTCGCCGCCGGTATTGTAGGTCGAGAACGCAATGTAGACCTTGCCGTCGCGAACCTTGATTCCCGAGATGTCAGCATATCCCTGCGAACTCAAACCGAGCAGATTGAGCATGTACTTGTCTGCAATCACCGAGATGCGGCGGCGCGGCAGAACGACATTGCCCGAGTGGTCGAACACCGTAACGAACGCATTCGACGGTCCGTTAGCGTTGTAGTTGCCCTTGTTGTGGTTGCCCTCGACGAAATAGACATAGTCCTTGTCGATGTCGTATCCGCGGAAAGTAAAGTAGTTGACGTCCTTCATCGGGTTGCCCTTCTCCTTGTCCGGCTTCGCCACCGTAAAACTGCTTATAGGGTCGAGCGTCGTCAAATCCTTGCCTTTCAGGGTGCGCTGCACGGTCTCCTCCTCTTCGCCGATATTCTCGCCTTTCCAAACCGTCTTCATGCGGATTTCGGTATCGGGCAGAGCGCGTGCCTCGCTGAGAGAATAGATGTTGAACGTTACCGCTCCCGCCTTCTGCGTTACGACCGACAGAATGTCATTAGCCGCATCGACCGCAGGCCAGCAATAGTAGTCGCCGCCCATGTAGTAGGTTTCGCCTGCGTAACCGTCGTTGATTTCGGTTTTGGCAGCGAACGGAATGCGCGATACGGCACGCGTGCGGTTATAATTCTTGTGCCATTTGGTAGCGCAACTTCCAATCCATACGTAGTCGCCGTCCTCGGCATGCTCGACTGCAAGGCTGTTGGCGTTGCCGAAATAGCGCAGCGTCATGCGTTCGCCCGAACGACCCTTACCTTTAATAATATAGTTCTCGTGAATCCTGGTCAGACCCTGCTGGTTCTTGCCGATATTTCCCGGCTGCGAGTACCAGAGCGTCGCGCCGTCGTCGGCTACATCGAAGCCCTGCACGGCACGCGAGTTGGTTGCGAGAGCGACACCCTTGACCACGAACTGCGCCTCTTTGACAGGTTTTGACATCGACATGATTTTCAGCAGCCGAGGGTCGGACACCTTCTCCTTCTTGGGCTTTGCCGCAACGCCCGAAGGCATGCACAGTGCAACCGCCAAAGTCAAAGCCACCAAACCTTTTGCGGAATACGAAATAACATTCATTTTGAAATAGGTTTATAATTTGTCGTCAGTTTTCGAGGGTTAACCTGCGCCGGTCTCTCCGTAAAAACGGGTATGCGGACGCATTCATTTTACAAATATATCCAATATTATTTGAATTTTGCAAACGGAGGGCGAAAAAACTTCAAAGTCATTAGGGTCTTTAACGCCCTTAAAGTCCTTAAAGTCGTTTTGCCGACAATCGGCAAAACCTACAAATATCAAAAAAAGTTTTGCAGATACCGCAATAAGTCATATCTTTGCAGAAGTGCATTTATCGGCTCCCGCCCGATTTCACGGGGGGGGGTAAATCCGCAGGAGAAAACACAATTTTTAACTACTTAAAACCACACCCAAATGATTTCAAACCAACGATTTGACAAATTTTTCGGGGGGGGGGAATTTCCGCAGGCGAATAATTTCAGGTCTGCTCTTGGTCGTCGCTACTCTATGCGGCGGTCCTGACGCATCGGCACAGAAACACGTCGTCAGCGGAACTGTCCTCGACGGCGGAAGCGGAACGCCCGTTCCGCTGGTCGGTGCGACCGTAACCATCAAGGGTACGTCGCTCGGCACCAACACCGACATCTACGGCAAGTACTCGCTTACCGTAAACTCTCCGGAAGACATTCTCGAATTCCAGTTCATCGGCTATCAGACGCAGGAGATAAAGGTCGGCGCACAGACCGCCATCGACGTCGTGCTGAAAGACTCGTCGCAGAAAATCGGCGAGGTGGTCGTAACCGCACTCGGCATCACGCGAGAGGAGAAGAGTCTCGGCTATGCGGTGTCGAAACTCGGCAACGAGGAGTTGACGAACGTCGAAAGCGGCAACTGGCTCAACAGCCTTACAGGCAAGGTCGCCGGTCTGAATCTCGACGCTTCGTCGGCGGGTCCCGCAGGCTCGATGCGCGTTACGCTGCGCGGCGAGAGTTCGCTGTCGCACGACAACAACACTGCGTTATTCGTCGTGGACGGAGTGCCTATCAATTCGAGCATGGACGCCAACTCCAACACCACCTCATACGAGGACGGCGACGCCCCTATCGACTACGGCAACGGCGCGGGCGACCTCAATGCCGAGGACATCGAATCGGTCTCGGTGCTGAAAGGTCCTGCGGCGACCGCGCTCTACGGTTCGCGTGCGGCGAACGGAGCAATCGTCATCACCACCAAATCGGGTAAGAAGAACCGAGGTATAGGCATTACCTATAATACAAACGTCGTATTGGAGGAGGCGGGATTCTGGCCCGACTTCCAGACCGAGTACGGTGCGGGCAACATCGGTCCGACAGTCGCGGGCAACGACCACATGTCGAACGGCGTAACGCCCGACGAATATTCGTTCTGGACGGTTACGGCGAACAAGTCGGACACGGGCGAACGAATCGTGCGCTACCACTCGCGCTACCATTTCGGCGAAAAAATCGAGGGGCAGATGCGCTACCTCTATTCGTCGCGCGACTGGGACAACGACACCTACACGCGCAAACCCTATAAGAACGAGGACTGGTACAAGGGCTTCTTCCGCACTGGCGTAACGTGGACCAACAGTCTTTCGGTCGATGCGGGCGACGGCAAGGGACAGTCGATGCGAGTGTCGGTGAAGGACGTGCGCAACAAATGGATTGTCCCGAACACGGGCTACAACACGCAGAACATCAGTCTCTCGATGTCGAGCAAGCGCAACAAGTACATTCAGGCGCAGGCGAAAGTAACCTATCTGCGCAAGAACAGCGACAATCTGCCTATCGCCGGTTACAGCAACGCGACGCCGCTCAAATCGCTGATGTGGAAGCCGTCGTCGATTTCGGTGAACGACATGTACAACGAGTACGTCAGCGGACGCGTGGACCGGCATTTCGAGGAGGACGCCTCGATAAACCTCATCGACGCTACGCTCGACAACCCGTATGCAATCGCCTACGAACATCTGAACACGCAGAGCCGCGACCGAATCTACGGAAACGTCAGCGTTACGGGAAACATCATACCGGAGGTGCTGTCGCTCACGCTGCGTTCGGGAATCGACTTCAACAACGACTTCCGCACCCAGCAGAAGCCGTTCTACACGATGACATACGCCCAGGGAATGTACCGCGAACAGACGATACGCAAAATCGAAATCAACAACGATTTCCTGCTCTCGTTCAAGAAGTCGTTCACCAACGGCATTTCGCTCAACGCATCGTTCGGCGGCAACAACATGACATACAAGTATCAGAACATCTCGCTCAAAGCGAACATGCTCGACGCCAAGAACGTCTACATGCTCTCCAACGTCAAGGGACAACTTTCGACACAGTCCGTCCGCCGCTCAAAGAGCATCAACTCGTTCTACGGATTCGTGTCGTTCGGCTACCGCGACATGTTCTACATCGACGTAACGGGTCGAAACGACTGGTCGAGTACGCTCGCCAAGGGACACAACTCCTACTTCTACCCTTCCGTCAGTGCCAGCGTGCTGCTCAGCGAGATTTTCAAACTCCAACAGAAGACCTCGTGGATAAGCCTGCTCAAACTGCGCGCGTCGTGGGCTAACGTCGGCAACGACACCGACCCGTACCAGTTGCTGGACACCTACACGATAAACTCCAACTTCACGAGTTCCTACGAACTGACTGCCGCTCTCAAAAACTACAATCTCAAACCCGAGAACGTCGAGAGTTGGGAGGTCGGTCTCGAAGCCAAACTCTTCCGCGGAATCTGGGGATTCGACGTCGCCTACTACGACTCGAAGACCACCGACCAGATTATCTCCGTGCCGTCGGACTGGATTACGGGCGCATCGAGCAAGGTCATCAATGCCGGTGAGGTACGCAACCGCGGTGTCGAGATTTCGACCAACATCCGTCCGATAAACAACAAAAAATGGAAGATGAACATCGCGTTCAACTGGTCGAAGAACTGGAACGAACTCGTCGCGCTCGCCGACGGAGTGGACGTATGGCAACTCAACAAGAACACCATCGGCAACCGCGTACTCATCTACGCGTATCCGGGGACGGAACTCGGACGAATCTACGGCACGGGCTACGAACGCGCGCCGAAAGGGGCGTTCTACTACGACGAAACGGGCAACCGCGTCGACTGTTCGGGCAAGGTGCTCGTAGACCCTGCGACGGGCAACCCGATACTCGGCGAGGAACTGCTCGACCTCGGAAGCATCTATCCCGACTGGAAAGCGGGTCTGTCGCTCAGCCTGAAATACAAGACGCTCTCGCTCTCGATGTCGTTCGCGGCTTCGGTCGGCGGCAGGGCGTACTCACTCACCAACGCGATATTCTCCTACATGGGCAAGAACAAGAATTCGCTCGAAGGTCGCTACGACGGACTCATCCACGACGGCGTGAACCTCAACAGCGACGGAACGTTCTCGAAGAACAACACCGTAACGACCGACATCGTCGACTACTACGGCGTCTACGTATGGCACCGCAACAATGTCGAGCAGAACACGTTCGACACCTCCTATCTGAAAATGAAGGAACTGCGTCTCGAATACTCGCTGCCGAAGAAGATTTGCGCCGCATCGCGCGCATTCCAGGGCGTAACGTTCGGATTCTTCATGACCAACGTATTCTGCATCACCGAATGGCCGCAGTTCGACCCTGAGGTAGCCGCGCTCGCGGGTTCGTCGCTCTACCGAGGCGTCGAGACCGGAAGTTACCCGATGACGCGCACCTACGGATTCAATGTCAAACTCCAATTCTAAAACGGGCTATCGAATATGAAAACCATAAAGACATATACGGCTCTCCTGTGTCTGCTGTCCGCAGTCGCCTGCACCACCGGCTTCGACGACTTCAACACCAACCACAACGAGCCGGAATACGGCGACATCACGCCGATAAACATGCTCGAATCGCTCATAGCCAATGCGGGCGACGTGCTGTGCTACCGCACATGGCAACTCAACGGCGAGTTGATACAGTATACGGTATCCGGAACGAGCAACAACTCCTACCACCGCTACGTGATTCCGAACACGGCGTCAGCCTCGTCGTGGAACTGGTTCGCGCGGCTGGCTGCCAATGCCGACGAGATGCAGCGGCTCGCCGTCAAGACGGGCGACCCGAACTGCGAGGCGATAGCGATAACAATCAAGGCTCTGTTCATGTCGAATCTCACCGACTGTTACGGCGACGTGCCTTACACCGAGGCTTTCGGCAACATCAACGGCACGGGCAACAACCAGCCCCGCTTCGACACGCAGCGCACCGTCTACGAGAACATCATCGCCGAACTCGAACGCGCCAACACGCTCTACAATCCGAAAGAGGGCATCAACGGCTCGCGCGACCTGCTGTACGGCGGCGATTTGACGAAGTGGCGCAAGTTCACCAACTCGCTCTACCTGCGCGTGCTGATGCGGTTGAGCAACCGCAACGAGGTATTCGGCGTGGCGGAGAAAATCAACCGCGTATTCACCAATCCTACGTCGTATCCCGTATTCGGGAGCAACGACGACAACGCGACGCTCTACTACGACGATGTCGAACCGTTCGTGAACTATTTCGGCTCGACCACCTCGTCGTCGTTCACCTCGTCACGCAAGACATGTTCGACGATTATCGACATGATGTCGATTCCCGGCGACCCGCGCATATCGGCGTATTTCGTTCAGGGCGGCGAACGGTGGAAAGGTCGTCCGAGCGGCATGCCGTCGCAGGAGACCGATTCGGACGGCATCGCCTCGCTCAACCGCGACAACC
Organism: uncultured Alistipes sp.; assembly: GCA_905213895.1. Taxonomy (GTDB): domain Bacteria; phylum Bacteroidota; class Bacteroidia; order Bacteroidales; family Rikenellaceae; genus Alistipes. The sequence goes on along the minus strand of CAJMKE010000007.1, from coordinate 70,469 downwards.
TCGGCGCATACTCCTCGCCATACTCGTTCATGAAGTACGATGAGGTGCTGTTCATCTTCTGCGAGGCAATCAAGCGTGGCTGGGTGGCTGGCGGCGACCCGCTCGCCGAGGAGTACTACAAACAGGCGATTACGGCGTCGATACGCTACTGGAACAGCATCGACACCAAAAAGACCGTCATTACCGACAAGACCATCTCGAATTTTCTCGCCAAAGTGCCTTACAACAACACCGTCGAGCAGATTATCAACCAGAAGTACGTCGCCCTGTTCTGGGTAGGCTACGAATCGTGGTACGAATACCGCCGCACGGGATTCCCGAAACTGAAAATCGGTACGGCGACGAGCAACGACCACGTGCTGCCGACGCGGTTCCAGTATCCCGACAACACCGCCAACGTGAATGTCGCCAACTATCAGGCGCAACTCGAACGTCTGCGCACCGTCTACAAGGGCGACGACGACATGAAGACGCCGGTATGGTGGAGCAAGCAGGCTGCGGAAGCAGGCATTGAATAACTCGAAAACGATAAACGGACATGAAAACACATATTTATAATATACACGGATTCGCAGCGGCGGCGGTCGCGGCGGTTGCGACGGCGGTCGCATCGCTACTCTGCTCGTGCGAATCGAAGGATGTCGAAGGCTCATCGGTCGCTATCGTGGACGACCTCTACCAGATAGAGTACACCGAAGAGGGCGGCATTCAGGCATTCGTCGTCTACTCCGACGTGGGCGACTGGGAACTCAAACCGACCTACGAGGAGGACTGGGAGTGGATAACGGCTTGGCCCGCGAGCGGTCGCGACGACGCACGATTCTCGGTCAAGGTCAATGAGAACAAGAGTGCCTATCCGCGCACGTGCGACCTGAACATGGTCGCAGGAGGGCGCATCGTCGCGACGATAACGTTCAATCAGAAGGGGGCTGCCCCATATATGAAGGTAACCTACTCCGCCGATACGAAAGTCGTTTCGTCGCTCGGCGAACAGTTCAAAATCAAGGTCGAAGCCAACATCGACTGGTCGGTGGACATTCCGTCTGACGCCGACTGGCTCTCGCTCGCCGAAAAGACCGACACCTACCAGATATTCGACGTCAAGGAGAATCCGCTCGACACGGAGCGCGAGACGACCGTAACGTTCGTCGCAATGGGAACGCCGCTCGCCCATCCGCTCGTCGTCAGGCAGGCGAAACCGTCCGAGTCGTTCCACGAATCGCGGCTCGTTACGATAGCCGACGTACTCGAAATGACTGGCGGCGGCGCAGGAACGGTAAACGAGAACGTATATGTCGAGGCATACGTCGTCAGCGACTGCACCTGCGGCAACTTCCCTGCTGCGCAGATGTGCGTGCAGGACGGCAGCGGCAAAGGGCTCTGCATCGAGTTCGACGACGAGGACTCCAACGACTATCCGCTGAACTCCAAACTGACGATTCATCTGTTCGGCATGTCGGCTTCGCTCGACCGTGAAACCAAGGCTCCGAAATTCGGCAACTTCTCGCGCACGATGATAATGAAGACCGAAGAGAGCGACGGCATCGCTCCTGTCGCGCTCGACGACGTTTCGACGATAGGCGACCACGAGCACTGTCTGGTCGAGTTGCGCGACATGGAATACGTGCTGCCTTACGGAACATACCTCAACATCAACGAAACCGTGCTTAACGCCGACTACGGCACCTACGACATCGCGCCGTCGCTGCCGTTCTGCGAGCGCAACAACGAATACGTCCACCTGCTGCGCGACGCTTCGGGCAACACGGTGCAGTTGTACACGTGGTACGAATCGGTATTCCGTGCGGCGAGAATGATTCCGGAAGGCACGGGAAGCATACGCGGCGTCGTGATGCGCCGCAGCAAAAAGGAGAGAACCGTATATCATATCCGCATGCGTTCGCTCGACGACGACCGCATTTCGGACGACGCCTCCACGCGCCACAGCAAAACCGTAATGCAGATTGGTCCTTGGACGGACTACAAGAAAGGTCTCGACAAGGCGGTCGCATCCGTCGGAACGGGACAACTCAAAGAGTCGGCGACCGGCGAGAGCGTAGCCGTAAACAACAGCGCGGGCAGCGTATCGATGTATTTCCAGCCGGCGTGGACGCGCTGCGCACCGGCATCGTTCGCCGACGGCAAATGGATTCCGCTATATGCCAACGACCCGACGGTAATCCACTACTGCATAGTCGCCCAGGACTGGTGGCAGAACAACTACAACCGCATCGACGACTGCGACGGTACGGCATGGATAATCACCGCCTCGACCGTCGGATACACGGGGCAACTCTCGCTCGCGTTCGCAATGGCGAGTTCGAGTTCGGGACCGATGAATTTCAGTCTCGAATGGGCGGATAACGAGAATGCGCCGCTCGACGAGTGGACGCAGATAACGACTTTCGCCGCGGCGAACGCCAGCACGAGTCAGGGCATGAAAATCTACACGCTCGACCTTCCGCAGGAGTGTTGCGACAAGAGCGACCTCGTGCTGCGCATGCGCGTCTACAACGACCGCCGCGCGAAGAACACGAGTACGCCTATCGACCGTGCGGGCAACAACCGCATCGGCATAATCCGTATAAGCAGCAGATAAAAAAAGAGAAAGCATCATGAAAAACATACTGAAAACATCGGCGTTAATCACTCTGGCGGCTCTCGCATTCGCTCTGGGCGGATGCCGTGAGGAGGCAAAGAGCGAGTACCGCTATTCGGAGCGGCTGGTGTCGCGCATATACATCAACACCGAACTCTCCATCTACGAAGGGCAGGTCGTGGCGATTCAGGGTCGCGGCTTCACCGCCGGGGACAAGGCTGTGTTCCGCAGCGAAAAGGGCGAGGTCGTCATTCCGCTCGTCGAGACGACCGACACCTACGCGAAGTTCGTCGTTCCCGAAGAGTTGGAGCGCGGCAACTACGTATTCTACATCACCCGCGGCGATGCCGAGCAGAAGGTCTGCAACATCACCGTATGGATTACGACCGAATTCGACATTCCCGACCGCGACGGATTCAACATCAAGGGCGTCGTGTTCTGCGGCAAGGAGGGACTGGCGGGAGTACCCGTTTCGGACGGCATCACGACGACCGTTACCGACGAGAACGGCTACTACTGGCTCGCGTCCGACAAGTCGAACGGCTACGTGTTCGTTTCGCTGCCGTCGGGCTACATGCCCGTAACGGGCGACAACGCCTGTCCCGGGTTCTGGATGCCCGTTTCGAGCGACGCTGGCATCGACGAGCAGTGCAACTTCGAACTTAAAAGTGTGGACAACACCGACCACTTCGTAATCTTCGCAGCCGACCTGCATCTCGCCAACCGCGACAGTTCTAACGGCGACATGAGCCAGTTCCGCGACGGATTCATGGTCGATTCGCAGGCTCTCGCCGCCGAATACGGCACGGAGCGCACCTACGCGATAGTGCTGGGCGACCTGACGTGGGACCACTACTGGTACGTGCAGAAATACACACCCGCCAACTACAAGAACACCGTCGCGGGCTACTGCGTGCCGATGTTCAACACGATGGGCAACCACGACAACGACCCTTACGTGCAGGGCGATTTCGCGGGCGAGGCGTTCTACAAGACCGTGTTCGGACCTTCGTACTATTCGTTCGACCTCGGCGAGGTACACTACATCGTCCTCGACAACATCGCATGGATAAACACGGGCGGTGCGCAGGGTATCATCGGCGCACGCGACTACCGCCGCAATCTCACGAACACCCAGTACGAATGGCTGCGCAACGACCTGCGGCTGGTCGGCGACAAGTCGAAGCCGATAGTGGTCTGCACCCACTGCCAGTTGCACTCCAACAACAACTCCGGTTTCGACAACGCAGCGACGCTCAGCGGCAGCGGCACGGCGGACATACTCGACTGTCTCGCGGGATTCGACAACGTGCATATCATGACGGGACACTCCCACATCAACTCGACAATGGTCATCGCCGACAACATCATCGAGCATAACACCGCCGCCGTATGCGAATGCTGGTGGTGGGGCGGCAAGTACTCGGGACGCAGCGTCTGCAAGGACGGCACGCCGTCGGGATACGGGGTGTTCGAGGTCAAGGGTCGCGACATAAAGTGGTACTACAAGGGCATCGGCTGCGGGCGCGAAGAGCAGTTCCGCTCCTACGACATGAATCTCGCCAAGAGCATTCTCGGCGAATATGTCGAGGTTCTCGACAAGCAGACCGATTCGCCGCGCGACACCGCGGGCGACGACTATAAAGATTTGGAAAGCAACATGGTCTACATCAACGTCTGGAACTACGACCCGCAGTGGGAAATCGAGGTTACCGAGGGCGGCACGCCGCTGACGGTAAGCCGCGTGTTCGACCGCGACCCGCTGCACACGCTGTGCTACGACATTCCGCGCGTGCAGAGCGGAGGTGCGCTCACATCTTCCGACGCTTCCAACCGCACGTCGCACATGTTCGCGGTAAAGGCTTCGTCGTCGTCATCGACGCTCGAAATCAAGGTTACCGACCGTTTCGGCAACGTATACACCGAAACCATGACGCGACCGAAAGCATTCCACACCAAAATGAAATAACAAAACGGACACAGACATGAAAAACATAATCGGAACAATCACGTGCGCGTTCGCAATCGCCGCCGCCCTACTGTCCGGCGGATGCAAAAGCGACAAGGAGGTCGCCCCCGACGTTTCGTCCGAACAGACCGAAATCAGGGTGAACAAACGCGGGCTGGACTACAATGGCGGAGAGGTGAAGATAGACGTAAAGTCGAACACCTACTGGATAATCAACTACGACGAAGAGAACGTCGACTGGATTGAGGTAACTCCCCGCGCATCGCACGGCGACACGGAGGTTACGGTCACGGTAGACCCGAACATGCGCGACGAACGCGCCGTAACGCTCTATTTCGACACCGTAGACGGAGTGAAACTCGAAGTGTCGATATACCAAAGCGCGTACGGGGAGACAATTTCCTACTACAACGAGACATTCGGCGACGGAGCGGCAGCCGCGGCAGCCGACTACAAGGGTTGGAGCCGCAGCGGATTCGGTTCGGACATGGTACGCTACTCCGGCTCGGCGCAAATCGCCGCCACCGCTCCGTCCGCAGGCTATGAGGGCGCGTCGGGCGGCAATGCCGCGCTGTTCGCCGAGGACGGCGACACGTTCACGCTCGGTCCTGTCGATACCAAAAACGATGTCTACTTCCGGATGTCGTTCGGCGTGAGCAACACGCTCGGCGCATTCGACAAGGAGGGCTTGAAGGTCGAAGCCAGCATGGACGGCGACGACTGGTATCCGTTCGCCTACGAAACCGGCACCGTCGCTTCGGGCTGGGGCAAGGCATCGGCGATATTCCACATCATCGGCGTAGACCGCATGTATCTGCGCTTCACGGGCAAGGCTGGATATGCGATAGACGACCTCCTGCTGCTCGAAGGCAGCGAGTCGGACAACGGCTACGAACTCGAATTCAGCCTCGACGGCGACGACAACTACAAGCCGGGCTACGTCTATTTCTCCGACGACTTCGACTGGGTAACCTACGAGTTCGGCGGCACGGACTACGTCGGCAATCCTCAACTCAACACGGCGGAGACGCGGTTCGACAACGTCTACACGCTCTCGCAGGAACTCGTGGACAAATTCGAGCAGGCGGGATGGGTACAGACGGACAACAGCCGTCCGGCATATCTCCGACTGGGCTACATCAAACTCGGCAAGAGCAAGACCGCAGGTCTGGTGCAGTCGCCTGCACTCACGGCGATACGCGAGGGACGCACGGTACATGCCGAACTAACGTTCAAGGCAACGGGTTATGAAGGCTCGGGCGGCGCGCGCGATTTGGGCGACATCAAAATCGAGGTCATCGGCGGCGGAACGATAAATTCGGCGACGCAGACCGAACTCGAAATCCCGCTCGAAACCTACAACGAATGGACGGAAGACCCGATTACGGTACGCATCTACAATGCGACGACCGACACGCGCATAATATTCAAGTCGGCATACTCGACCGAATATCTGACTGCCGCCGGCGTCTCCAACCGTTTCTTCATCGACGAAGTCGCGCTGTCGAAAATCTCGAAAAGCACCGAAATCGTCGAGGAGTGGTCGGAAACGCTCGCAATGCCGGCTGTCGGCGTACAGAACGTATCGGCTTCGTCATCGTCGCTCACCGCTTCGTGGGACGCAATCGACCACGCATTCCGCTACGAATACATCGTGCGCAAGACATCCGACGGCAGAGTCGTCGAGCAAGGCATCATCGACACGCCGTCATGCACCGTGAACGACCTCGGAACGGGTGTCGCCTACGAACTCTCCGTACGCGCGCTCGGACATGCCGAATCGCTACGCTACCAGCCGTCGGAGTGGACCGAACCTGTCGCCGCAACCACCATAGACAAGGATGTGCATCCGTTCGGCTACGTATTCTTCGAGGACAACTTCGACTGGCTCGACGAAACATGGGCTATGGCAGGCAAGGAGGCGGCTTGGGCTGCCGGATTCTCCGACCAGGAGTGCAAGGGCATAACCACGGCGAACTACTCCGCCGAAAAGGTCGCCGAATGGACATCGCGCGGATACGGATACGCGACGAGCAAGTGCCGCGTGTACATCAATCTCGGCAATCTGAAAATCGGTCGTACCGTCAGCGCGAACAAGAACGTCGGCGACCATGCGGGATACTTCATATTGCCGGCGAACGCCGTAGCCGACATCACGGAGGGAGCCTCAATCAACGTCAGGTTCGAAATGGACGTATGCACGGTAACATCGCTGAGCGACACACGCAACCTGACGGTTTCATGCTCCAACGGCGAGAGTTACGACTTCACGTTCGAGGCTTCGGCATTGAAGGAGTGGACGGCTATCGAACCGCTCGTATTCCACAACGTGTCGAACAACTGCACGTTCACGGTATCGACCATGAAACAGCAGTCGGCAATCGTGCCGAACCGCGTCGGACTGGACAACATCCGCATCTCGAAATACGACACGAGTGCGGACAAATAACACCATAAAACTACAATCAAGATGGAAATGAAAAGAGATTACCGCTACCCCGACCTGAGGGTGTGCCGCTGCACGGCGGAGCAAGGCTTCGCGATTTCGGCAGAATCGGGATTGCCGTCGATAGACGACGACTGGACAAACAGGGATTACGAATAACCGTTAAAAGCAATCGAACAATGAAGAAGATTATCAAAAGCATCGCGTTCATTGCCGCAACGGCAATGACGCTCGCCGGCTGTACGAACGACATCGACGAATCAACCGACATCGCACAGAAGGGCGGCAGCGTCGCACTGCAAATCGACGCGCAAATCGCCGACACGCGAACCGACCGCGACGAAGCGACGGGAAAACTCTCGTGGAACGCGACCGACGAACTCGGCGTAACCGTCGTAGGCGCGGGAGCGACCGACATCAACCTGAAAGCCGTAACCGACGGTTCGGGAGCATTCGAAACCTCGGGCGGCACGCAGACCGCAGGTACGATGTACGCCTATTTCCCGTACCGCGAATACGCAACGGACGGCAGTTTCAAGGATTTCAACTCCACGGGTGCGACCGACATCTGGATTTCGCTCAACTCCGGACAGACACAATCCGTTGCAGGGGCATTCGAAGCCGGAAAATACATAACGATGGTATCCGAACCGGCAACGCTTGTCGAGAACGAATCGACGAAGCTCGTTTTCAAGGCGACGGCATCGGTTCTCTGCTTCGACATCTACGGTGCCGATGCTTCGGGCGAAAAGGTGAAGAGCGTAACGGCAGTCAGCGACAACACTATCGCCGGCGGCTACAAGTACGACCTGACGACGGACGTATGGGATTTCGCATCTTCGATTCGGCGCAAGGCGGCGATAGTCAATCTCGCCGAGCCGTTCGCCGTTCCCGCCGCTGCGGGAGAGGGAAAGGTCTACATGGCGGTTCTGCCGGGTACGCATACGCTCAAAGTAACCGTCGAAACCGATGCCAACTGCTATGTATTCCACTACAAGAACGCAGTGGAATGCGCGGCAGGCAAAATCGGCACGCTGAAACTCAATCTCGCGAAAGCCGACGAAAAGCACGTCTACATCAACAACTACGACCTCTGCATCTGGGGCGGCGACGCACTGAACGATGCCGAGGGATACCTTCCTGGTATGACGGCTATCAAGATTACCGACGGCGAAACGCCTTACATTACCAACTGCGCGAGCAACGTTCAGGGAACGGAGCAAATCAACTCGATGAATGCGGCTACGATAGCGGCATATCTTTCGAGCCGCGGCTGGGGCGATTTCGTCGGAAACTACGCATCCTCGCTCTACCGGTTGACCGAAATGGCCGGCTGCATAAAGGTCGGCACATCGAGCGGCGTAGGCACGTTCTATCTGCCGTGCCGCACGGGCATCGATGGCAAAAATCTGTCCGTCAGATTCGACGCCATGAAGTGGAAAGGTACCGATGCGAATACTCATCCGGTCGTCGCCAAGATAGTTGCGGGTGAGGGACTTATCAACGGTGTCGGAACGGAAGCGACCGTTGCCGCAGATCTCAACAATTACGGCACGCTCGGCGAAGTATCGTTCGTTGTATTGGGGGCTACCGCCGAAACGGTCGTTTCGATCAGCATAGGTACGGCAAGCAAGACTCCGCGGGCGATAGTGGATAACCTCGTAATCGACAATATCGAAACAGCGGAACCGCTCGACACTCCTCAGAACCTGCGTCTGTCGATGTTCGCACCTATTACCGAAGATGGCGTTACGACCCGTCCGATAGTATTGGCATGGGACGAGATCGCAGGTGCGCATTCGGGTTACAAGTATTCCGCCGTAATCAACGGCAATCCTGTGGAAGGCACGACGACCGACAATGTTCTGACGATCGACAATACCGACATCGCGCTGCTAAATGCAACACTGAAAGTACAGGCTTTGGGAGTGGAAGGCATCTCGTCGGACAGCGAATGGAGCGAAACGACGGAGGTTGCGAAAGACGTTCTGTTCTGCGACGATTTAGAATAGATAAACGACGACGTCAATTATTCGGGAGCCGCATCGACGGTAGACGAATGGGCAGACGGACCGATAAAGACATTCGTCGACGGCAACGAAAACGTAGCGGCACTGTGGGCAAAACACGGCTACTCGGTTTCGAACGCCTACATATACTTCAACTTCGGCGCGCTGAAATTCGGTCGTACAAAAGGTAAAGCCAACGTAGGTGATTTGACATTGCCGGCAGCGGCTCTCGCAGGTGCCGCCGCCAATTCGGCGATAGACATCAACCTCGATTTCGGAACCACGGCAACGGGCGATATACACTATATAACCTTCAAGGTTCTGAACGACGACGAAACGGCAGCGACCACGTTCGACCTCAACGAACTCGACAACCGAATCACGCAAGAGAAGAATACTTGGTTCAACGGCTCGATTCCGCTTTCGGGCGTAAACGGCGATTCGGTACTCGTAATCTCCAATGACAGCGAGCAGAAAGCCGCCGCCGGAGGAAATGCCGTGGCGAACCGCTTCTGCATCGGAAAGATAAAGATTTCGAAGAAATAATACCGCACATCAGGAATAGGCTTGTTTCGTACAAGCCTATTCTTTTAGTCCGATATTTTTTCCGCTCCGGTTGGGTGTATCGGGCAGGAAATGTGTCCTACATATGTACAGAAACACACCAAACTAAAAATACATGAACAAGAAATCATTTATCCCCGTTTCTCTCGCAATCGGTTCGTCGGTAATCGGCGGCTGCGCACAGCAGAAAGCCGAAAAGCCAGCCGACAACGAACGTCCGAACATTCTGTGGATTATCGCCGAAGACATGACGCTCGACCTCGGCTGCTACGGCTGCCCCGCCGTCAAGACACCGAACATCGACCGTCTGGCGGCGGAGGGCGTGATGTACACCAACGCACGCTGCTGCGCCCCGCTCAGTTCGCCGACCCGCTCGGCGATGCTCACCGGACTGCACCACACGATTACGGCTTCGCACAACCATCGCAGCAACCGCGACAAGGCACTGCCGGATTCCATCAAACCGTTCACCTACTATCTGCGCGAGGCAGGCTACACCTGCATACTCGGCGACCGCGACTGTTTCGAGAATCCGAACAACACCACCAGCGACCATGAGTCGAGCCGCAAAATCGACTGCAACTTCCGCTACGACCGCACGGGCGAATACGACGGCAAGACCAAATTCGGTCTGTTCGACAAACTCTATGACGCCGAATCCTCCGACATGCCGTTCTTCAAGCAGGTAACGCTCTACGTTACACACCGCGGCGACTGGTGGAAATCGATTCGCGAGCAGTCCGAACATCCGGTGAATCCTGCTGAGGTCGTGCTGCCGCCTTACATGGCAGACCATCCGAAAATCCGCGAGGAGTACGCCTGCTATCTCGACCAGGTGGAATACATGGACGCCGAGGTCGGAAAACTGATGAAGAAACTCGAAGACGACAATCAGAAAGACAACACCATAGTGATTTTCATCGCCGACAACGGACGTGCCGACATCCGCGCCAAGGGATTCCTCTACGACGAGGGTACGCGAGTACCGATGATAGTCTGGGGCAAGGGCATCGAACATGCCGTCGTGAACGAACTCGTCAGCGAACTCGACATCACGGCGTCTATCCTGCATCTGGCAGGCATCGAGCAGCCGTCGTATTATCAGGGCAAGCCGCTCAACATCTTCGATGCCGAGAGCAAGGACGGACACGAGTACGTCTACACTGCCCGCGACAACTGGGACGAGGTGATGGAGTGCATCCGCGGCGTGAACGACGACCGCTACGTCTACATCCGCAACTACTTCCCGCAGGACCCTTACGACCAGCACCATATTTATATGGACCTCTACCGTCCTGCGCTGCACATCATGCGCCGTCTGAAAGCGGAGAACAAACTCAACGCCACCCAACTGTTGTTCCTCGCCGACTCGAAGCCGGTAGAGGAGTTGTACGACTACACCGCCGACCCTTACTGCGTAAACAATCTGGCGGCGAAGCCCGAGATGCTGCCGGTACTCAACCGTATGCGCGAATACATGGACGACTGGAACCGCAACAACTACGACGCGGGAATCGAAGACCGTCTGACGCGCAAACTCGACGATTCGCGCCGCGACGAGAACCGTCCACGCTACTTCGTGCAGAAATATCATCCGGAGGAGTGGCAGAAGTTGCTCGACGGCGAAATCTGCGACAAATACGACCTCTGGAAGAAGGAGTTGAAAGAGTTGAAGAACAAGAAATAGTCATGAAACGACTTATACTTATCGCCGCGGGGGTGCTGTTCGCCATGAACAGCACTTTCGCATGGGGCATACTCGGGCATACGACCGTCGCGAAAATCGCCGAGAACAATCTAACGCCGAAAGCGAAAAGGGAGTTGGCGAAATATTTCGGCAAACAGTCGATAGTCTTCTACGCCACCTACCCCGACTACTACCGTGCCGAATGGCTCGTCGATTACGGTTTCGACCCTACCAACGGCAAGCGCGTGAACGTCTATCCGCACACGTTCGAGGTGGACAAGGATTTCAAGCCGTTCCGCGGATTCAACGACAACGGACGCTACGTCAAGAACTGCGTTCATTTCATCGACGAGTACGCCAAGGAGTTGCGCAACGCAAGAAAGAACATGACGGATTCGACGATAATGCAGCGCGTTATCATGCTTGTGCATCTGGTCGGCGACATGCATTGTCCGGAGCATATCCAGTACAATCCGGAGGACATGTCAATCGGCAAATACAAGGTGCGTTTCGACAACCGCAATGTCAAGTATCACACGTTCTGGGACGAAGAGGTTTTCACGCGCCGCAATCCGTTCTCGTTCAGCGACACTGCGCTGCTGCTCGACACGTGGAGCGACGAGCGCATAGCCGCGACCGTCGCGGGAGAGCCTTACGACTGGGCGGAGGATTCGGCACGCCGTTCGTATCCCGTCCATGCCTACAAGGAGGGTGCGGAACTCAAACGCGTACCGTATCTCAACGAGTTTACGCCTCTGGCGGAAGACCAGATTCGCAGAGCCGGCTATCGTCTCGCGAAACTGCTCAACGATATTTTCGGGAGATAAGACATTTTAGGTGGGGGCTGTTTAGCAGCCCCCACCTAAAAAAAGTCCTTAAAGTCTTTAAGGTCATTAAGGACTTTAAACAACAAAGGCGACTATTCGATATAGTCGCCTTTGTTTATCGGTTAAACTGTAAATTATTTAGCGGGAGCAGGCTCGTCCTTGATGCCGAGTTCAGCCTTGACGGCAGCCGCAAGGTCGGTCAGCAGCGCTTCGTCATAGAACGCGAGACCCATTGCCGAGGTATCGAAAACGGCAGTATAGCCGCCAGCCTTGGCAACCTTGCTCACAGCCTCCATAGCCTTCTTCTGCACCGGCTCGAAGAGTTCATTGGACTTGTTCTGATAGTCGCTCTGCGCAACGCGCTGGAACTCCATATAACGGTTTTGGAGTTGCTCCAACTCCTGCTGCTTGAACTGCTTTACGGATTCAGCCATGGTAGCCTGATTCTTCTGGAAATCGGCAGCCTTATTGTTGAACTCGACCTGAATCTGCTCCAACTGCTCCTGCAAATCCTTGCCGAAAGTTTCGAGATTGGTCTGCATCTCCTTGAACTCCGGCATGACGGAGACAATCTCCTGCATGTTTATACGGGCAAGTTTCTGTGCATAGAGCGAGGTCGAAATCATCGTCATCGCCACTGCGAGGGTTAGTTTGATAAATCTTTTCATAAGAATTTTCGATTTGTTTTTACGATATAAAATTACTTGATTTTTTTATTTTTTCAAAAGATTTATGATGGCATCCGTGTGATTCACCGAATCGGAGTAGAAAAGCACCGACGGATTCGATGCGATGTCGACGACCATATCGAAGCCGTTCTCCTTGGCATATTTCTCTATCGCCGAGAACACGCGGCTCTGGATAGGCTGTATCAGTTCGATGCGTTTTTTCATGATTACGCCGTTGTTGCCGAATATAGACTGCTGGTACTCCGTCGCAGCCTTCTCCTGCGACAGAATCTGCTGCTCGTAGGCGTTGCGGGTCGCGGTCGAGAGCGATGCCTTCTGCGAAACGTAGGTCGAATAGAGATTCTCTATATCCTTGAATTTCGCGTCCACCGCCTCCTGATACTTCTCCGACATTTCGTCGAGCGTCTTTATCGCCTCGTTGTACTCGGCAACGGACTTGAAAATCTTCTCGCTGTCCACGACGATATATTTCTGCGCGAAAGCCGTCATCGCGCTCGCCAGAATCACTGCTGCTGTCAAAATCAAACGTTTCATAATCTTTCCTCCTTGTTGGTTACGTTTTATACTGTATAACGCATACCGAATCAAATATATTGCCAAATAATAAATTCCCGCCGCGCAACCGTTTAGAAATTCTGACCGATTACGAAATGGAACTGGCTGCCGCTGCGTTTGGTCTGACCCGCCGGAGCATCGAATCCCCAGCCCCAGTCGATACCGAGCATACCGACGATAGGCAGATAGAGACGGACGCCGACACCAGCCGAACGCTTGATTTTGAACGGCGAGAAATCCTTCCACGACGAGAATCCGTTACCGCCTTCGAGGAATCCGAGTACGTAGATTTGCGACGACGGTTTGAGGATAATCGGGTAACGCAGTTCGAGCGTATACTTGTTGTACGCCACCGAATAGGAACTGCCCACAGGGTCGAGGTCGCCGTCTTCGTAACCGCGCAGCGAGATGATGTCCACACCGTAGATGCTGTAACCCGACATACCGTCGCCACCGACCTGGAACCGTTCGAACGGCGACACCTTGTTCTTGTTGTAGTGTCCGAGGAATCCCATCTCCGCCTTTGCCATCAGCACGAGGTTGTTATTCGACGTAAGTGCCTGAAACCACTGCGCTTTGAGTTGCCACTTGTGGAACTCTATCCATCTCCAACGCTGCTGGTCGCTGAGCGTCGGGTCGGAGTATTTCTTGCCGTCCCAAGCCGAGAACGGAGGCGTAATCTGCAACGAAACCGAGATGTTCGAACCGCGGCGCGGATATATCGGCTGGTCGGTCGAATTACGTTCGAGAACCACGCGCAGCGAGAGCATGTTCGCGTTACCGTCCTTCATGATGAACGAATCGTAGCCTTTCAGACCGTAACGCTGGTATGCCAACTCAGTGTATAGCGAGAAGTAAGGGTCGGGCCACGAAAGACGCTTGCCGAGTCCGACAGCCAGACCGTAGGAACGGAAGTAGGCGGACGCCTTCTGCCATATATAATAGGCATTGTTCGTTTCGGAGATGTGTCCCGACACGGTCAGCGAGTTAGGCTTGCGACCGCCGAGCCACGGGTCGGAGAAACTGAGCGACAACGCCTTATAGTACGTACCGTTGGTCTGTCCCGAAATCGACAGACGCTGGTTCTGACCCATCGGGTAAGGTCGCCACGCATTCTTCTTGAAGAAATTGCGGATAGAAAGGTTGTTGAGCGTGATTCCGACCGAACCCACGAACGTTCCCGAACCCCAGCCGGCGGCGATGTTGAACTGGTCGGACGCCTTCTCTTCGAGAGGCCAGTTGATGTCCACGAGTTCGTTCGACACCGGCTTGATGTCCGGCATGATAGCCTCCTCGTTGAAGTGCTGCATTCCGGCGAGAGTACGGATTGTCTGCATCAGCAGCGCGCGGTTGTAGAGTTCGCCCGGACGGGTATAGAGTTCGCGGCGAATCACCTCGTCGTCCACACGGTTGTTGCCCGTGATGCCGACATTGTTGATTGTGAACTGCTTGCCCTCGAAAATCTTGATTTCGAGGTCGAGCGAGTCCTTGCCGACGATGATTTCCGCAGGGTCGATTTGCGACATCAGGTAGCCGTCGTTCTGGTAGAGCGACGAAACCGACATGTCGTCGGGATTCTGTTCCTTACCGACACCGAGGCGTTTGTGCATCGACTTCTTGTCGTAGACGTCGCCCTTGTTCACGGCGAACATGCGTTGCAGGTCCTGCGTGTCGAAGCGCGAGTTGCCGACCCACGTTACGTTGCGGATATAGTACTTGTTACCCTCTTCGAGATTGATGTGGATACCCAGACGCTTGTCGTTGATTGCGTATACCGAATCGGAAACCACATTGGCGTTGCGGTAGCCCTTCGAGTTGTAGAAGTCGATGAGCAGTTCCTTGTCGGCATCGAAATCGGTTTCGTTGAACTTGGTGTTCTGCCAGAACATGATGCTCGTCTTGTGTGTCTTCTTGAACGTGCGGCGCAGACGCTTGTCCTTGAAGTTGTCGTTGCCCGAGAAGGTGATTTCGCCGACACGGACGCGGGCGTTCTTCTTCACGTCGAACGTAACGTTCACGCCCTGAGGAATGACGGTGTCCTGCTCTATCTTAACATCGACGTCGCAGTTGCGGAAGCCCTTGTTGCCGAAGTGCTGCTTGATGAGTTTCGAGTTCTTGTCGACGATATAGTCCGAGAGTTCGTGTCCGCGTTTGAGTTTCAACTCTTCGAGCAGGTCTTTCGACTTGCCCTTCGACACGCCCGTGATAGCCCAGTTCACCACGCGCGGACGCTCTTTGAGCATCACCTCCAAATCGACGCTGTCGCCGTCGATGTTGGCGCCAATCTGTATATCCGAGAAGTAGCGCTGCGACCACAGACGGTTGATAGCGTTCTGGATGAACGAACTCGGCAGATAAATCGAATCGCCCGGCACGAGACCCGACGCCGAACGCAGAATATCGTGGTTGAGATACTTGACGCCGTGGATATTCACCTTGCGCAGGTAATATAGACGGCGTTCCTTCTCCGAAAGATGCTGCGGATTCTCCGGCATGACGAAATCGTCCTCCTCCGCCTGTCCGTTCTGCACGGCGGCAGACGTCGCAGGTTTTCCGGTACTTTCGGTTGCAGCGGCTGCCGGCTCGGCGGTCGCCTGCCTCTCCGTCTGCGGCGTTTCAGCCTTCCTACCGCGTTTTTTATCCTTTTGAGGTTTCTTGTCGGCATCCTGCTGCACCGGCGCATCCTTCGCTCCCGAATCGTCGCGGGACTGCGCATAAACATCGGACGACAGCAGTGCGATTGCCGCCGTCATCAACAGTGATACCCTCAATAAATGCTTCATCGAAACTATTTACAAATTACTTCTTACTATCCAATCTCAAAGTTTGCCGTAGCGGCGTTCGCGGGTCGCGAACTCCTCCATCGCCTTGTCGAACTCCTCCTGACCGAAATCGGGCCACAGCGTCTGCGGGAAATACATCTCCGCATACGACGCCTGCCACAGCAGGAAATTGCTCAACCGGCACTCGCCGCTGGTGCGGATGATGAAATCTGGGTCGGGAATTCCCGCCGTATAGAGCGACTCCGACACCGTATCCTCCGTAATCTCCTCCGGCTTCAATCCGCCTTTCGCCGCACGTTCGGCGATGCGGCGGACTGCCGTCGCAATCTCGTCGCGGGACGAATAGTCGAACGCCAGCACGAGCGTCAGTCTGTCGCCGGCAGCGGTCTCGCCCTCGATTTTCGCAAGATGCCCGCGCACCTTCTCCGAGAAGCGGTCGCGGCGACCTATCATCCTCACGCGCACGCCCTGCTCGACGAGTTCGGGCGTTTCGTTCATCACGCTCTTGCAAAACAACTCCATCAGGGCATCGACCTCCTCCGCCGGACGCCCCCAGTTCTCGGTCGAGAAAGCGTAGAGCGTCAGGTAGCGCACGCCGTTGCGGAGTGCCGCCTTGATGCACTCCTTGACGGATTTCACGCCCTCGATATGACCCTCGTAACGCTCCTTGCCGCGGTTTTTCGCCCAACGACCGTTACCGTCCATAATGATGGCGACATGAACGGGTATGCCCTTAAAATTACTCATATATCTTGCAAATATATCACTTTTTTCCGACAATACGACATTTCGCGCCGGATATTCGATATTTCGCACTATCTGACGTCTACTCCCCACATCATCTTATTCCGTAACGTGTCGTAAAAGGATATATTGTGCGGAACAGCCAAAGAAATTCTCCTTTCGGCAAGACGCACCGTGAATTCCGCGCCGTCGCCTATCTCCCATGTGCGGTTGTCGACGGAGACCGAGGCGGCGTTTCCGCGGGTATGCACGCATATCGAAATCTCGCTCGAATCGGACATCACTATCGGTCGCATAGTCAGATTGTGCGGCGAAAGCGGCGTAAGAAGGATGCTGCGGCAGGTCGGCGCGATGACGGGACCGCCGGCACTCAGCGAATAGGCGGTGGAGCCGGTCGGAGTGGCGATTATGATTCCGTCGCCGTTGTAGGTCGAGACGTGTTCGCCGTCGACGGCGGCATCGGTCGAAATCATGGTCGCTCCCAGTCGCTGCACCGAAACCTCGTTGAGCGCGTACATCGGCTGTCGCGAGCCGTCGAACACGCCGTCAATGCGGAGCATGGCACGCGATTCGTAATGGATTCCGCCCTCGGCTATCGCACGGAACACACCGGCGATTTCGCTGCGCGAGGCGAGTGCCAGAAAGCCCAGCCGCCCCGAATTGACGCCCACGAGCGGAACATCCGCGCCGTCGAGCCTGCGCACAGCCTCCAACAGAGTTCCGTCGCCGCCGCAGCAGACCATGACGGCATCGCCATGCGGCGGCTCCACACGGTCGCCGTATTGCAGTTCCGCCGGAATATCGCGTCCCGTGAGCGACCGTATCGTCTCGGCGAACTCGCGGTTTACGGTGAAATCGAAGCCGAAACGCCCGATGGAAGCGAATATTTCGTCGATGTCCTCGGCACGGTGTTCGACTTTATGGCGAGAAAAAAGTATGATTTTCATCTGACGTGTCCCGAAAATATATTAACTTTACAACGCAAATATAACTAATTTTATGACAAAGTTAAGCGTCAATATAAATAAGATTGCCGTAATCCGCAACTCGCGGGGCGGCAACCTGCCAGACGTGGTGAAGGCGGCACTGGCAATCGAGCATTTCGGAGCGGACGGAATCACCGTGCATCCGCGTCCCGACGCCCGCCACATACGCTACGACGACGTGCGCAATCTCAAACGCGCCATCTCGACCGAACTCAACATCGAGGGCAACCCCATCGACAGTTTCGTCGGGCTCGTAACCGAAGTGCGCCCTACGCAGGTTACGCTCGTGCCTGACGCTCCCGACGCGATTACGTCGAATGCCGGCTGGAACACAATCGAAAACCGCGCCTTTCTGACGCGCATGTGCGAGACTTTCCATGCCGCAGGCATCCGCGTCTCGATATTCGTAGACCCGATTCCCGAGATGGTCGAGGGGGCGAAGGCGTGCGGCGCAGACCGCGTCGAACTCTACACCGAGGCATACGCGAGCGGCTACGAAGCCGACCGCGAACGCGCCATAGCACCTTACGTCGCCGCCGCCGAAAAGGCGCGCGAATGCGGTCTCGGGCTGAATGCCGGACACGACCTCTCGCTCGCCAACTTGCGCTACTTCGTCGAGCGCATCCCGTGGTGCGACGAAGCGTCGATAGGTCATGCGCTCATCAGCGACGCCCTCTACTACGGATTGGAGAATACGGTGCAGATGTACCGCCGCGAAATGAAAACCGATGAATAAGGCTATGGCATCCGACCCGCTGTCCCTGCCCATATTCGGTCGCATATCGCGCCTCGTCGACGAGCGTGGCGTGCAGGCGTTCGTCATCGGCGGATACGTCCGCGACCACTACCTGCACCGCAAATGCACCGACATCGACGTGGTCGTGGTCGGAAGCGGCATCGAGATAGCCGAAGCACTCGGCAGGGAACTGCGCACGAAGGTTTCGGTATTCAAGACCTTCGGTACGGCAATGCTGCGCGCCGACGGTTTGGAGGTCGAGTTCGTCGGCGCGCGCAAGGAGTCCTATTCGCCCGATTCGCGCAAGCCGCACGTCGAGGACGGCACGATAGAGGACGACCAGCGGCGGCGCGACTTCACCATAAACGCCATGGCATGGTCGCTCAACGGCGCGACGTTCGGCGAACTCGTCGACCCGTTCGACGGCATGTGCGATTTGGAAGACTGCATCATCCGCACCCCGTGCGACCCCGACATAACGTTCTCGGACGACCCGCTGCGCATGATGCGCGGCATACGTTTCGCGACGCAGTTGGGTTTCGACCTCGCGCCCGAAACGTTTGATGCCATAAAGCGCAACCGCGAGCGCATACGCATCGTGTCGAAAGAACGCATAATCACCGAACTCAACAAGATAGTCGCTTCGCCCGTACCGTCGATGGGCTTCGACCTGCTCGAACTCACGGGGCTTCTCGAACTCATATTTCCCGAGATGCACAACCTTTGCGGCGTCGAGCGTCGCGGCAGCCATGCCCACAAGGACAACTTCCGGCACACGCTCAAAGTCCTCGACAACGTGGCGCGCCGCAGCGACGACCTGTGGCTGCGGTGGGCGGCGGTGATGCACGACATCGCGAAGCCGCTGACGAAATCCTACGACCCGAAAATCGGTTGGTCGTTCCACGGACACGAGGTTCTCGGCTCGAAAATGGTGCCGGCGATATTCCGCCGCATGAAACTGCCGATGAACGACCGCATGAAGTTCGTGCAGAAACTCGTTTTCCTGCATCTGCGACCGATAATCCTCTCGGAAGACCTCGTAACCGACTCCGCCGTGCGGCGTCTGCTTTTCGAGGCGGGCGACGACATCGAGCCGCTGATGACGCTCTGCGAAGCCGACATCACGTCGGGCATCGACGCCAAGGTGAAACGCTATCTGGCGAATTTCGACCTCGTGCGCCGCAAGATGAAGGATTTGGAGGAGCGCGACCGCATCCGCAATTTCCAGCCGCCGATAACGGGCGACATCATCATGCGCGAATACGACATCGAGCCGTGCAACACCATCGGCGAGATAAAGGAGATTATCAAGAACGCCATTCTCGACGGCGAAATCCCGAACGAGTACGACGCCGCCCATGCGATGATGGAGCGTCTCGCCGCCGAACGCGGACTGCGCAAGCGCACGGCGGAATAGCGGCGTCCCTGATTAAAGACCTTAAAGACTTTAAGGACTTTAAAGTCATTAAAGAAAACCGAAAAAACGACTAACCATGAACAGACTGTTTGCTACGACACTATCGATTCTCTGTCTTTTTCGCCTGCGGCTGCTCCAAGGACGACTGGGGGCAATCCAAAATCGTCATCGAGAACGCGAGTTCGCACAAGGTGAAATTCGTCTCCGACGAAGGCTCGTTTTTTCAGTATATCGAGGGGGTTTCGGGCATAAACGTCGAACTGCCTGCCGGCGCGACTTACGATTCCGGCTGGTCGAAAGGCACGAGCAGCATGCATTTGACAGACCGTATCGGTCGCAGAGTATTCGCCACTTTCGATGACGATTACGAATTCGCATACACCCTTTACGGCAAGGAGGGGAAATCGATATGCGACGAATACTATTGGAATACGGCATACCCGTCGAATCGCAAATACAAAGTGATATACACCTTCACTTTCACCGACGAGGACTACGAACGGGTGTTAGAGGTGAGTGTCGGCGACGGAGAGCATTACTACGGCGAACGACCTTAAACCTTAAAGTCATTAACGACATTAGGGACTTTAATGACTTTAAGGTCGTTAAAGAAAACCGCACCCAGCATGTCCTAAAAGGCGTTGCTGGGTGCGGTTATTATTGCGGCACTGCCGAATCTCTGTCGCGGCACTACCCGAGCAGTTTGTCGCGCCATTCGGCACTCACGGGAACCGAGGTCTGGGCTTTCGTATCGAACGCGACCATCGTCGTGAGGCTGTCGCTCATCGGTTCGCCGTCGGCGCAATCGACAATCTGCTGGAACAGCGTTACGCTCTTGTTGCCGACCTTGCGCACCGTGGTACGCACCTCGATGTCGTTCTCCTGCCGAATCTGACGGTAGAAGTTGTTGGCGACCGCGACCGTAATCAGCGACACGCGGTCGAACGCCTCGTCGAGCGAAAGGACGCTGTGCAGAAATTCGATTTTGCCGAGGTCGAAATAGGTCTGCTGGACGGCATTGTTGATGTGGTGGAACATGTCGGCGTCCGAAAAACGCTTCTGAATGGGTGTTACTATCGTTTTTGGCATATCTGCTTATTCTCTTATTATCTTCACTTCTCCTCCCTCGCCGAATGCGATTATCGAACTCGCCTTGCCGGTCGGTCTGCCCTGGAAACGCGGATTGACGACCATATCGACACCGTCGATGATTTCGCGAGCCACCTCGGCAAGATTCTTCGGCGTCGGTTCGCCCGAAACGTTAGCCGACGTCGAGACTATCGGACGACCGAACTTGCGCAGCAGTTTGCGGCAGAATTCGTGGTCGGGAACCCTTACGCCGAGAGTCTTCTCCTCCGGAATAAGGTTTTCGGCAAGT
Source organism: uncultured Alistipes sp. (assembly GCA_905213895.1). GTDB lineage: Bacteria > Bacteroidota > Bacteroidia > Bacteroidales > Rikenellaceae > Alistipes. The sequence goes on along the minus strand of CAJMKE010000007.1, from coordinate 49,080 downwards.
CCGCTTGCACCCGGCAGTATCAGCGTCAGCGGCTTCGTCGCCATCTCCATCACCTCGAACGCGATGCCCGGGGCTTTGTTCACATAACGGACGACCATATCCGCCGACTCGCACAGCACGAGCATCGAATGTTTGTTCTCGCTCCGTTTGAGCGCGTATACGCGGGCTACCGCATCGGCGTTCGTCGCATCGCAGCCGATACCCCACACGGTGTCGGTCGGATAGAGTATCAGACCGCCTTTGCGCAGTGCTTCGAGAGCCAGTTCAATCTCCTTTTCCATCGTCGTTTTCGTATTTTCCGGCGGCAAAGGTAAACATAATTTTCGAGAGAATGCAACATTGCGGCGACCGTTTGACGCCTACTGTCGAGGAAAGAACACGAATTTTCGCCGCATTTTTTCGATTTTCGCGGAGTTTTTATAATTTTGCGCAAACAAAAGCGAAAATCAATAAAAATACAAAAATATGGGAAGAGCATTCGAATATCGCAAAGCGCGAAAAATGAAGCGTTGGGGACACATGGCGCGCACGTTCACCAAACTCGGCAAGGAGATTGAAATCGCCGTCAAGGCAGGAGGCTCCGACCCGTCGGGAAATACCCGTCTGCGCATTCTGATACAGAACGCCAAGTCGGAGAACATGCCGAAGGAGAATATCGAACGCGCAATCAAGCGTGCGACCGAGAAGGATGCGGCGGATTACAAGGAGGTGGTTTACGAAGGATACGGACCTCACGGAGTGGCGTTCCTCGTCGAGACCGCGACCGACAACACCAACCGCACAGTAGCCAACGTCCGCATGTATTTCAACAAATGCGGCGGTACGCTCGGCAACTCGGGCAGCGTGGCTTTCATGTTCGAGCATAAGTGCGTGTTCAAGTTCAAGGCGGAGGGCGCAGACCCGGAGGAACTCGAACTCGACATGATAGACCTCGGAGTGGACGAATTCTACGCCGAAGAGGACGGAATCACCGTTTACGCCCCTTACGAGGCGTTCGGCGCAATCCAGAAATGGCTCGACGACCGCTCCTACGAAATCGTATCGGGAGAGTCGGTACGCATCCCGACCGACACCAAGGAACTCGATGCCGAGGGTCGCGAATCGGTCGAGAAACTCGTAGAGAAGTTGGAGGAGGACGACGACGTCGTGAACGTTTACCACACCATGGCGGAGGTCGAGGAGGAATAAGAGAGAACAACCAACAACCCCGTATAAAAAATAGTCCGAGAAAATCTCGGACTATTTTTTTCATTAGGGTCTTTAAGGTCCTTAAAGACTTTAAGGACTTTTTCCTACTCCAACTCCGCCAAAACCGCTCTACCCTCGTCGAGCGACCGCCGCACGTCGATAATCCGCTGGTTGCGGCTACCGCGGAAACGCAGCGTCAGGTCGCGTTCGGCAAGCACGAACCGCCCGTCCACCAGCACATCCACGTTTTCGAGCAGCGCACGCCGCGCGGGATTCCGCACGACATCCTCGAACAGATAGCCCGTATAGCACCATACGGTCTTGTCGGTGCGCTCCTTAATCATACGCGCGAGCGTCGCGAAACCCTGCGGGCGCAGCATCGGGTCGCCGCCGCTGAACGTTACGTTCATATCGGCTTCGACGACGAGGTCGAATATCTCCCCCACCGTCATTTCGCGTCCGCCTTCCGCATCCCACGACTGCGGATTGTGGCACCCCTCGCAGCGGTTTTCGCATCCGGCGCAGTAAACAGATGTACGAAGCCCTACACCGTCCACGGACGTGCCGCAGACGATGTCGAGAACGCGGATTGTTCCGCCGCCGTTATTACTTGTGGACGACACGGTCGTTGAGTTCTGCCAGTTTCGCCTTGTTCCAACGGTCGGTCGTGCCGACGAGATATCCCGTTATGCGCTGCAACTTGTCGAGATTGTCGCTGCCGCACGAAGGGCAGGTTTCGAGATTGTCCTGCGCATCCTCGTAGCCGCAGTCCATGCAGCGGTTGCGGTTGTGGTTCACCGAGCAGTAGCCGAGGTTGTACTTGTCCACCAAATCGACAATATCCATAATCGCCTGCGGATTGTGGGTCGCATCGCCGTCGATTTCGACGTAGAATATATGTCCGCCGCGCGTGAGTTCGTGATACGGAGCCTCGATTTCCGCCTTGTGCTTCGGCGAACACTTGTAGTACACCGGCACATGGTTGGAGTTGGTGTAGTAAATCTTGTCGGTAATGCCCTTTATCTCGCCGAACTGCTTTCGGTCGCGCACCGTAAACTTGCCCGAAAGCCCCTCTGCCGGAGTGGCAAGTACGCTGAAATTGTGGTTGTAACGCTCCGAGAACTCGTTCGCCTTGTCGCGCATGCGGGTTACGATACGCAGACCCAGTGCCTGCGCCTCGTCGCTCTCGCCGTGGTGTTTGCCGACAAGCGCGATAAGGCACTCGGCAAGACCGATGAATCCGATTCCGAGCGTACCCTGATTGATGACGCTCTCGACCGTATCGGTCGGTTTGAGTTTCTCGCTGCCCGCCCACAGAGCCGACATCAGCAGCGGGAACTGCTTGGCGAGCGCGGTTTTCTGGAAATCGTAGCGGTCGCACAACTGCGAAGCCGTGATTTCGAGCATCTCGTCGAGTTTCTCGAAGAACTTGTCGATACGCGCCTGCTTGTCCTCAATCTCCATACACTCGATGGCGAGACGCACGATATTTATCGTCGAGAACGAGAGGTTTCCGCGCGCCACCGAGGTCTTCTCGCCGTATCGGTTCTCGAAAACGCGGGTGCGGCAGCCCATCGTCGCCACCTCGTAGATATAGCGTTTGGGGTCGTTCTCGTTCCACTTCTCATATTGGTTGAACGTGGCGTCGAGATTCACGAAGTTCGGGAAGAAGCGTCGCGCCGCGACCTTGCAGGCGAATTTGTAGAGGTCGTAGTTGCGGTCTTCGGGCAGATAACTTACGCCGCGCTTCTTTTTCCATATCTGAATCGGGAATATCGCCGTCGAGCCGTTGCCGACGCCTTCGTAGGTCGAAACGAGCAGTTCGCGGATTACGCAGCGTCCCTCCGCCGAAGTATCGGTACCGTAGTTTATCGACGAGAACACCACCTGATTTCCGCCGCGCGAATGAATCGTGTTCATATTGTGGATGAACGCCTCCATCGACTGATGGGTGCGACCGACAGTGCGGTTTATCGCATGTTGTTTCATGCGCTCGTCGCCCTCCAACCCGTCGAGTTCGCGGACGATATAGTCGTCGATAGGCGCGTCGTAGAGATGCGAAAGGTCTTTGCCGGTGAAATTTTCGAGCGTCTTAACCTCCTCGATATAACTCTTGCGGACGTATGGCGCGAGATAGAAATCGAACGCCGGAATCGCCTGTCCGCCGTGCATCTCGTTCTGCACCGTCTCCATCGAGATACAGCCTATGATGCTCGCCGTCTCGATACGCTTGGTCGGACGCGACTCGCCGTGTCCCGCCGAGAATCCGTGTTCGAGAATCTTGTCGAGCGGATGCTGGATGCAGGTGAGCGACTTCGTCGGATAGTAATCCTTGTCGTGGATATGCAGATAGTTGTTGTTCACCGCCCACAGCGTCTGTTCCGACAGCAGATAGTCATCCACGAACGGCTTGGTGGTCTCGCTCGCGAACTTCATCATCATGCCCGCCGGCGTATCGGCGTTCATGTTGGCATTCTCGCGCGTAACGTCGTTGCTCTTCGCCTCGACGATTTCGAGGAAAATCTCGCGCGTCTTCGCCTTGCGGGCGATGCTGCGCCGGTTGCGGTACGAAATGTAGCGTTTGGCGACCTCCTTGCGGGTCGATTTCATCAACTCCATCTCGACCATGTCCTGAATCTCCTCGACCGACGACTGCTCCTTGCCGCGGAACTCGATGCGGTCGGCAATCTGGTTTATCAGTTTCTCGTCCTCGCCCTGCTCCGTCGTGAGCATCGCCTTGCGTATCGCCGCCGCGATTTTTTCCTTATTGAAGCCGACGATGCGTCCGTCGCGCTTCACAACAGTCTGTATCATAACTATATAAATTTTATTCTATATTCCTGTCAAACCGAAAAAGGTAGACGCGCAAGTCGGCTCGCATGATGCAACCCGTTCGACAAAGCCCGCAAGACTACTCTTCTTCCCGAAAGTATCCGCAATATATGCAACGGCACAGGCAGGTCTTCTGACTCGTTTCATCCGCACAGCCTTCCCGCTCCGAAAAGCAGTGGCAAAACAGAAAAGTGCGAAATTCCGTCGAAACTCACAGCTACGGGTATAGTCCCCGACTTTCACAGGGTTCCCTTTTCATCCCCGACGCCGCGCACGGCATCGCAGGAAACCTTTGCCGATTCAAAGTTATCAACAATCGGCGCATCTCCAAATTTTTTTCGGATAAAGTTATCAACACCGAAATCACAATCCCTCAAAACCGCACACGCAGCGGCATACAGGCACGAAAAAAGAGGTATAATAAATTTTCTACCGCCACATTATGCCGCCCGAACATGAGAGCAATAAGTAATATGCCTATTATACTTATATTACCTATATTACTTGATATTTTCCCACAAAGTTAAACACATGATTATAAGGCTCCAACAAAATACAATAATTTCTTGAAGAACCTAATCCGAACAATAAATGCAAATTTTTACGCAATTTTCTTGCGTAATAAAAAAACTTGCCTTATCTTTGCACTCGCAAAACCGATAAAACGGCGGCGCAATACAATGCGGAAATAGCTCAGTTGGTAGAGCACAACCTTGCCAAGGTTGGGGTCGCGAGTTCGAGTCTCGTTTTCCGCTCAAAGATATAAGGATTGGTTATGAACCAATCCTTATTCTTTTATGTGTAGTCGAGATTCGCACGAGCGACCCCAGAATCTCGGGTCAACTGCAAAACCCGCAATTTATTTCTCAATTATGCAAAACGCTGCCAAACAGTTGCGTTACGGTATCTATCGTAGGACGATTCTCTTTTTTCAAATATTGAAGGTGGCAAGTAAACAATACAACCGTTCCAATCAAACAGGTTTCTTCGATATCCTTACCGACCCGATCCGAGGCATCAAGCAATCCGGTAACTCGTCGCACTTTCCACGGTCTTCCAGCGACATCTTCGTATCCGGGTATTCGGTCAAAAGTATATCCCATCCAAACATTCGTCCATTTATCGGCAATTTGTTCGGCATCAACCCCCCAAAACATCCACGAACCTTTATTTTTCACGATAATCAGTTGCGGATGGAGACGCTCTATCTCCTTTTGCGTAATTGCGAGATGCTCGGCTACGAATGACAATCCGACAGGATGCTTTATGAATCCTGACATTCGTCTCTGTACCGTCTCGCGCACGGCAAACAAATCGAGATACCCGGTCTTGTCATTCAGAGCGTCCCCCAACAGTTTCTTTTTGATTTCCGCATAATACGAATCTTGGAGTTCATGATATCTGAAACCCTTTTTTTCAAATTCGGAATCTTTTTGCCGCGCCGACGGATTGATTCCCGTAACGAGAATTTCAGTCTTTTCACAATCGTTCTCGAACCAAACCATCCCTTTGTCAAGGATTTTGCCAAGTTCTTTGGCTTTATCAGACATTTCAGCCTTAAACTCGTTCTTGTATTTTTCCCATAGTTCTTCCAATGCTTTTTGCATTGAATTGTCAACTATTGAGTTGAATCCCTGTCTCATAAATTTTAAGTATTTGGTTTCGCAAATGGTCCGGTTCTTCGATTCGAAGTGTTTGAGCGCGTGAAAGCAACTCCATTACGACATCGGGTGTCAAATATACATCAAGCGAAAAAGTTGTGCGTTGCGATGTTTCTCGAACTATCCGCTGCGACGGATGAATCGGCATCGTTTTCAGATAGGCAGCATCAGACGCCCAGACGGAAAAAACGATATGTTCGACCTTATCCGCCATATCAACGGTCAGCGAATGCCGGAATCGCTCTCGGATGTCGATTGTCGGGTCTTTTCGGAATCGCTTCTGCTCAATAGTCAAACACGCTATCCGATCCAAGCCGAATATTTTGAGTTGACAATCAGCAAGGTCTATTCCGAGCACGTACCACCGTCCGCGCGTTTCTTTCAATGCATACGGCTCTATTATGCGACGGCTCGTATCTGCCGACCAGAATTTACAATAATCGAAAGCGACACACAACCCGCTACGGATTGCATATACCAATCCATACAGATGCTCAGTGCCGACAGCCCGGCGTCGTTCTGTAATGATGAAATCCTGCACGCCCGTATCATGTCTCATCGCGGTTAATATTTCAAACGGTTCGAGAATGCGCTCCAAATCCGATGAAGCAACTTCATCCTGGGGAATGAAGTAGCCTCGTTCGGAACGAGAATAGTCGATACTGATACCGAGTGCCGAACGGATTTCCCTAATATCCCGCTCGATGGTTCGTTGCGACAAGCCCTGAATCAACTCGCCACGGGCAATCAACTCTTGTTCCACATCGCGGCGTAATTCATCGAGCGTGATATACGGATGTTTCCGAACTTTACGGATAAGCAGTAAATAGCGTTGTATGTATCCGATTTTAGACATGATACAAAGATAATTAATTTACGGCAAAATTAGTTTTTTGAGAATCAATGTTTGTCGTTTGGTTATGGTGTTGTTAATAAAATGATTTCGGTCTGTCGTTTGCTATCAGCCTCTTCGTATGCCCATATTACTTTTTTATTGGGAAACATTTCGGTAATATAAGTCAGTATCTTGTGAAAATCCCCGGCAGACAGACCGTGAGCCGACGGTGCGATAACCCACATCAATACATAACCGCCTCTTGCTGTTGAACACAAGCCGCTGCTATGGATAACGCCCTGCCCATATCTCAATTTAACACAGAGAATGTGCTGCTCATTCCCAAAAACTCGCGCAATATCTGCGCCCGTCAATGATACAATAGTCATATTCAACCGATAATTTCATCTATTATCCCTAATTCCAAAGCCTCCGGTGCCGAAATCCACCAATCCTCTTTATACCTGTCTTTATCAGCCAGCCGGGATACCGGAATTCTTGTATGCTCGGTTAATAGTCGGTTGATTAGGTTGTTCAATCGCTCTGCTTGTTCCAGCCCATCTTTCAGTTCCTCGACTTTGCCTGTGAGCCATGAAGACACGGAATGAATCAGCATAAAACTATGCGCCGTGGCAAACCGACGTCTCCCCGCAGCCAGAAGCACGGCAGCAGCAGAAGCAGCCATGCCGTATGCGTAAGTATACACGGGCGTTGGGCTCATTCGGATAATATCATATAATCCAAGCATACTATATACACTTCCGCCGGATGAATTGATGTATATTCGGATTGGTTCCGGTGAGTAAGAGAACCCTCTTTCGATTTGGCAAAATCGGGAAACATCCGAATCGGATGCAATAATCTTATGCAGTTCCTTAACGATATCGTTTATAGACGATGCATCTATTTGTTTTGAAAGATAGAGCGTTCGCTCGGTAACAGGAGATGGTAAAGTTATCATAATTTTGTTTTTATAGTGCAAACATATATGTTCGGTCCGCCAATATATGACGGACCGAACATCAACTTACATTTTCATTTCCCGTCTTTGTTCTGTCCTCCCGATGCCGATTCCTATTTTCCGGCAAAACTCCTTCCGCTGTTTTTGAACCACACATCGGAGTCTTCTCTGTTTATGGTGAACCGAAATCCGCAGGGACAATCATTGTCGGGTTTGAGTTGCAAAATAACGACTGTCCGGCATTATCCGTAATTCGGGTAATTCAATCCGTAATCCGTCTATTCCGCATTCGGGCGGAACGGTATACCTTTGCATAAAAGTTGAACGGACTCCTTAAAACCGAAACATTATGAAAAACATCATTCTATCGACCTTGGGTCTGCTGATGCTCGCTCTGCCGACCGCATCATCCGCACAGAACGACAAACAAAACGAAAACAGAGATATGAAAACCGACAAGAAAGTATTGGTCGTGTTCTTTTCCCACACGGGCGAGAACTACGGGGTAGGAAACATCACGAAAGGCAACACCTGCATCGTCGCCGAGATGATAGCCGAGGCGACCGGCGGCAAACTCTTCGAGATAGTTCCGGTGCAGAAGTACCCGACGACATACGACGCATGCGTCGATTTGGCTAAAAAGGAGAAGTCCGCCGGCGCACGTCCGGCAATCGAGGGCGACATCGCCGTCGAGGAGTACGACACCGTATTCATCGGCTATCCAAACTGGTGGGGCGACATGCCAATGCCCGTCTACACGTTCATCGAGCGACACGACTGGCAGGGCAAGAAAGTCATTCCGTTCTGCACCCACGAGGGCAGCGGACTGTCGAACACCGAGAAGTACATCGCCGAAGCCTGCAAGGACGCGACGGTAGGCAAGGGTCTTGCCATGCGCGGTACGACGGCACAGAACTCGCGCGAGCAGGCGAAGAAATCGGTACTCGCATGGCTCGAAAGAGCGGGATTCTGACACCGACACCTAATCGGCATCCTTAACGACCTTAAAGACTTTAAGGACCCTAAGGACTTTAAAGACTAAGAATCAACCTAAAATTCACCGAGACCGGCGACCCCGAATGGTCGCCGGTTTCATTATTTTGCCGATTAACACATACTTCGCCAAAAAAATTTTCAAAAAAATCGCTATTTTTTCACGACACAAAATAAACGCCGATACGAAACGCAGCAGGCGACAACAACACATTCCCGAGCATATTGCTTTCCCTTTGCAGTCTTTTTATTTCCTTTTCATTTACCCCCCCCACGCTTTTTGGACGATATTTTTTCGTTTCATTTCTTTTACCTACATTTGCGAAACAACCAAAATCCATTTTCAATGAAACTCAACAAACCTACGGCCTATCTTGCGCCCGATTTGCGCAGGTTATCATGCCGCGCGGAACGAGGCTTCACGCTCTCGATTGCGACCGACGGCGATTCATCAACCGAACAACTCGAATGGGACTGATTATGAAAAAGTTTTTCGCAATCTTGGCAGCGATTGTTGCAGCAACATCCTGCCAGCACTATGAAGAAACCGACATCCTGCCGACGACCGGAGCCGATTACAGCATCGAGGTCGGCATCGACGACGCGACGCGCACCTATTTCGAGAGCCTCGGTACAACCTACCGCCACTACTGGGAGACGGACGACGCACTGTCGGTACTCACGCTTTCGGGCGACAACCACCGTTTCGCACTCACCGGCGGAGCCGACACCCGACAGGGCGTGTTCACCGGAACATCCGCAATCGCCACCGCACCGAAAATCTACGCCGTCTACCCCTACAACGACGATAACCGGCTGGTCGGAACGACGCTCGAAGTCGTATACCCCGACACCCAGACGGCTCGTACCGACCGTTCGAGTTACGACCGCGAAGCGCATCTGATGACCGGCTGCGGCAGCGGCGACGGCGCAATGCAGTTGCGCAACATATCGTCATACCTCAAAATCACGCTCACCGGCGAAGCGACCGTACGCCGCATCAAGGTGCGCAGCATCGGCGGCGAACCGCTCGCAGGAGCAGCCTCGGTGGCATTCAAGGGCGACGAACCCGAAATAGTCCTCGAAGGCGACACGGGTATCGTGAAACTCGAATGCAGCGTCGCACTGACCCCTGCGGCTACCGATTTCTATATAGCGGTCGCTCCTTCGACGCTGGCGCACGGATTCGCGGTTACGGTCGAGGACGGCGACGGAATGTCGATGACGCGCACCCACTCGAAAGCGGTCGAGTTCAGGCGCAACACCGTCTACGAAATGCCCGCATTCGCCTACACAGCCACCGACAAGGTACTCGAAGCCGACCTGCTCGACATAGTGTTCAACACCGACGGCACGGCGAAGAACATCTCGCCGATGGACATTCCGGTAACGACCTACCCGTCCTCGGCGATGACGACCTATTTCGACGAGATACAAGGTTGCAACGTCGCCCGCTTCAACCACGCGATAGGAACGACAGTAACCGAGGGATACTACAAGGCGGACTATTCGCAGAACGAGGAGTTCAAGCGCAGGCTGCGCGACGGATTCTCGATGGAGTGTCTGTTCATGATGGCTTCCGCCCAGTCCACGGGCGAAGACAAGATGTTTTCGGGACACGAAAGCGCGGGATTCGGATTGATAATCAGCAAAAAGGCGAACGGCAGCGACATCTGCTTCCTGCCCAACATCAATACCGACGGTACAGGTACGTCAGCCTATAAATACGTCAACAGCCGTGTCGTTCCCAAACCGGGCGAATACTATCACGCGGTCGGCGTGTGGGACAAGGTCGAGGGCAAGATACACATCTATGTAGACGGCAGACTGTGCGGCACGACCGATGTTCCGAACGGTGAACTCGTCCTGCGCGACAACAAGCCGTCCGTCCAGACAGTATTCATAGGCGGCGACACGAGTGTGGACAAATGCCAGGGCGCATGGAACGGCGAAGTCCTCATAGCCCGCATCTACGACGCCGCACTCGGTGCCGACGACATCGCGACGCTCTACGACCGTGCGAAGCGCGACCGCTCGGGCATCGGATTCCCGTTGCAGGGCATTTCTCATGCCGAGGCAGCCGACGTAAGCGCGGGATACAAGTTCCCCGTCAGAGGCTACGGATTCGCCATGGGCGATACTGCGGTTTTGCGTTCGGGCGGCACGGAATACCGCTGCGCGACCGCGGTATACTCCGACTCGGCGGTACTGACGATACCAGCCGAACTGACGAGCGGGACATACGAAATAGTCTTCGTGCGCAACGGTGCCGAAACTTCTGCGGGGTCGGTCGCCCTGACGATGCACGACACGCCGAAAGCCGACATGCTCGACGTCGTATTCCGCAACGACGGCACGGCTACCGACGCTTCGGCGATGCAACTGCCGATACAGACATTCGCATCCAACTTCCTGACGACCTACTACGACAATTGGCAGGGCTGCTATGCCGCACGTTTCAGTCATCCGCTCGGAGCCAACATCTCGGGCGGATTCTACAAGGCGAACTATCTGAATAACCCCGCTTTCAAAGCCGAACTCGCCGACGGATACACGCTCGAAACGCTCTTCATGCTCGCCGACGACCACAACGGCGAGGCGGAGATAAAGCCGTTCGCCTCCCACCATGCCGCAGGCACGGGATTCCTCGTCGGCAAGACCGCCCGCAACAAGGAGATTATCTTCCTGCCGAACATCAACACGAAAGGCACGACCGCATCCAACTACATATACACCATGAGCGGCATCGTTCCGCAAAAGGGCATATACTACCACGTCATCGGCGTATGGGACAAAGCCGAGGGCAAGACGCATATCTACGTAAACGGCGAGTTGTGCGGTACCGAACCGGCTGCGGGCGAGATGATATTCCCGACCGACGATTTGGCTTGGTGGTTCGGCATCGGCGGCGATGCGAAAGCCTCCGCGACAGCCAGCCAGAACGCATGGAACGGCGATGTCGCCATAGCCCGCATCTACGACAAGCCGCTGACGGCGGATGACGTCGCCCGACTTTGGAACGCGACCAAACGCGACAGACCCGTTCCGACCGTATCGCTGACCGACAAGCAGTATCTGTCGGGAGTCGAGGTCGGCGACGGTACGCGGTATGCCGTCTATGCCGACGGATTCCGCAGCGGCGACACTCTGCGCTTCGAATCGACGACCGGTAGCAGAACCTACGACCTCGCGACCGAAATCGGGAGCGACCGCGCCGTAGCGACCATCCCGTCCGACTTCACGACCGACACCTACCGAATAGTGGTCGTTCGCGGCAGCGAGGTATGCCCGATAGGCACGGCGGAACTTACGTTCAAGAGCAATCCGCGCGAAATCTTCGCACCGCAAATAATCGCCCACCGCGGAGTGCGCACCAACGGCGAGCCGGACAATTCGCTCGCTGCACTCGCGGCGACGCAGAAGGTAGACGGCATATACGGAATAGAGTTCGACATATTCATCACCAAGGATGATGTCATAGTACTGAATCACGACAAGACCACGAGCAACAACGGCTACAAAATCGAGGATTCGACATTCGCGACCGTCCGCACCGAAACGCTGAGCAACGGCGAACCGCTGCCGACCCTCGAAGAGTGGCTCGCGCAGGCGCAATCGACGCCCGAACTCGTGATGGTGGTCGAGGTCAAGCGGCACAGCAACCCCGCACGCGCACTGGCATGCGCACAGGCTGCCGTGAACATGATAAAGGCGAAAGGAATGGAGAACAGAGCGGCGTTCATCAGTTTCGACTACGAGGTCTGCAAACTCGTCGGGAAGGAGTTGCCGGACGTTCCGGTCGGATACACATCGAATTCGAGCGACAAAACGCCGAAACAGGTGAGCGACGACGGCGTAAATGCAATCAACTATCTGTGGTCGTCGCTGTCGTCGATGAACGGCTATATCGAGAGCGCGCACGCACTGGGCATGGACGTACTGACATGGACGGTAAGCGACGCCGCATCGATTCTCGACTGCATGGCGGCAGGCGTAGACCGCATCATCACCAACGACGTCTACATCGCTAAATCAGTTACCTCGAAACGCTTCGTCGAGCACCGATAACCACGCACAGACAACAATATAGGTAATATAGGTAGTATCAGTATTATAGGAGGAGCGACCTATATTACCTATATTACCTATATTACCTATATTACCTATATTACCTATATTACCTATTCTGCATATTCCGCCTATACAATCCGCGGACGAAGGATTTTTGAATTGTGATTGGGGAGGGGTAACGACTTTAAGGACTTTAAGATTAGGGGCTTCTCAAAGCCCCTAATCGAACAAAAAATCTGTCGGCAATCGCATGTTACGCCCCGTCGTCGGGCGAAAAGGCGCGGCAGTACTTGTCGTAGCGCGACATCACCGTATCGACATACTTTATGGTCTCGCCGCTGCCCTTAAACTCGCCGTAACTCACCGCCTCGTGTTCGTAGAAATCCGACTCGGCGAGCAGTTCGAGATACTCCGCGACGACCTCCCACGAATGGCAATCCTCGCCATAATAGGCAGCCAGATTCCGGGCGTCGGTGATATGGGCGTAACCGCCGTTATAGCATGCCAGCATCAGAGCCGTGCGGTCGCGCAGCGGCACTTTGCGCGGCAGGTGCATCATCTTCTCGACCGACTTGATAATCTTCGCCGCCAGTTCGATATTGAGTATCGGGTCGAGCAAATCCTCGTCCGTCATTCCGTATTCGTGCGCCACGTGCGGCATAATCTGCATCAGCCCGACCGCACCGCGCGGCGACACGGCATCGCCGCAGAAACGCGACTCGCTGTACGCGATGGCACTCATCAGCCGCCAGTCGATGCCGCACGTCCTGCCTACACGGCGGAAAACGTTGTCGTAAATCGAAATCTCGCACTCCTCCTCCGAAAGCAGTTCGCTCTCCGGCACAGCCTCGACAGCCGGTTCGACGCGGCAGAGCGATTGCAGCCACACGACGGATGCGACCGCCGCGACGACGGCGAAGAGCAGGGGTGCTATAATGTCTCTGAGAATCTTCATAACTTAACTTTTTATGCCGGACGGACAGGTTCTCCGCCGGAGATTAAAGGGTCGGTGCGCAGGCGGTTAATCGTAGAATGCCCACGACAGACCGATTTTGAGCATTCCGGGATTGAGCGGATATTTCGCAATCGAGAAATACTCGTTGTTGCCGAACAATCCCTTGTTCAGATGCTGATACTTTATGAGTATCCGCATGCGTTTCCACTTAGCGGACACGAACGCATCTATATAAGGATAGTTGCCCACCTCGACTTCGTTCTGGTTGTAGAACACCGACAGTGCGGGATTGTAGCCCTGCACATAATATTTCGTGTTGAAGCGTCCGTCCAGACCAATCTGCACGCGCAGCACGTCGCGCTTTATCCAGAACTCGTAGTAGTACGAAAGGAATGCCGACACGAGCGGCAGCGGCACGACATCGCGGTCGGACGTCAGTTGCACCAGCACGCGGTGATTCAGGTGCAGCCCCTTGATGGTGAAATCCTTCTGCGCATAGATGCTCGTAAGGCTCACGTTTCCCGAGAACTGCTGAGGCAGGCAGTCCGCGCCGTAGTAGACCTTGTTGCGCAGGAAACTCTGCCATACGCCGACCTCCACACCGTAATCCGGCACGAGGAACGAAACGTTGAATCTCGTTTCGGACTCCTTGCCGAAATCGTTCGACCAGCGGTAGTGGTTCGACAACCAGTTCTCCTGCCAGTATCCCGCCGACGTACTCGATTCGGAGAACGTTCCCGAGAGAATCAGCGGCTTGCCCTTGACATACGCCTTCAACGCGATGCGCGCGCCCAGCGAATAGTCGCCGCCGCGATAGCCCGACGGATAGATTTTGAAATCCGCGCCCCAATCGACGTATTTCTTGATTTTGCCGTCCACCGAAGCGTATGCGAACCACGACATCCTGTTCACCTTATTCTCCTTGCCCGACAGATAGTCGCCCAGCGAGAACTGCGAGTAGGTATGGCAGTCCAGTCCCACGCCGCCGTCGATTGTTCCGACCACACCGTTCCGGTCCCACGGCTGCGCCTGCACGAAAAGCCGGTTGGAGATGATGCGTTCGTATGTCGAGTCGCGGGTTTCGACGGGGTTCAGGTACCAGTTCTTGTAATATACGTCCGTTATCGGATTGTAGGTACCGTCGGGATTGCGCGAATAACGCTCGTCGGTGTAGGTCGCATAGTTGTCCGTATAGATTTTGCTCCACGAATTGTACTCGAACGAATGCCCGATATAGACGGCTGACAGTTCCGCCATCGAGAAGTCGCGTTCGGTCATTCGCTGCAACGGGATACCGATTGACTGTTTTATGAAAAAGGCGTTGTTACGGTAGATGTTGCGGGCATTCGCCGAAGCGAGTTTCATCGGGATACCCGACGGCATCTCGAAGGTGGTGTCGGTTACCGCCCACTCGCCTACCACGCCGCCGTTCTCCTGCTGCTCGATATGGTTGTTGAAATATCCCGCATGGACGGAGTACCGCCGTCCGGTATGAGCGAACGTTCCGGCGAAATTGTGGTTCTTGATTCTCGCCCTGTCGTATTTTCCGCGTGCGCCGCGAGCCAGATAGTTGATTCCCACGGAAGTCGAAGGCGATATGTTCTGCGACACGGTCGCCTCGAAATGCTCCTCGCGGTAGCGTTTCTGACCCGATTCGAGATATGTCAGCCAGATGTAGGGATGCTTCATGTTGTAGAACGGCACGTTCTCCATCGTGTAGTTGTAGGCGTCGTAAGGCTGCGAGAACGTGAATTCGCGCGACTGTCCGCGCTCGAAATAGTTCACCTCCGTCGAAGCCTGACCCAGTCCGCCGACGGAGTTGTTGCCCAGACGCTTGCGATAGTGGGGATAGTCGATTCGCCAAGCCGTCAGAGTAGTGTCCAGCGGGTGGATGTCGACCTTGTTGTAGTCGCGGTCGATGTTCCACTGGAAATTGCGCAGCGCGCGTATCGAATCGTTGAAGAAGTAGGATTCCAAAGGCTTGCGCTCGCGTTTCTTGGTCGAATCCGCCTGCTCGCCCTTGTTCTCGCCCTCGCCGTTCTGCTCCTCGGGATTTTCGTAGGGATTCTGCCCGTATCCGCCGGTAATGTTCTGCCCGTTGCGCTGCGCACGCATCAGTGCGCTGGCATCGACCTGCGCATGAGCCACACCGCATACCGCCGACAGCATCAGCGTCGGCGCGATGACGGACATTATTCGGCGAATCACTTTGAGCATCCGGTAGTGGTGGTATTGTTGCTAACCTTCATCTGTTTGACAATCCATATGACCGTCGAAACGACAATATATGTAACGATGATAAACGGAATCGAGTATATCCGCAGCAGCAAAAGCAACAGTACGGCGAATATCGCGAACGACCAGCGCACCTCGTTGCCCTTCCAGCCGTAGGATTTCATCTTGAACGAGAACATGCGTATCGGGCTGACGAGCAGAGCCGACATGACTATCGACAAGGCGATAATCCACTCCTGCCATATGACCAGTTCGCCCTCGAAGCACATCATCGCGAACGAACCGCAGAATATGGCGTTGGCGGTCGTCGTAAGCCCGCTGAACTCCTCGTGCTGCGTTTCGTCGATATTGAACTTGGCGAGCCGCAGTGCCGAGAACGCGGTGATGATGAACGGAATGAAGCGCATTACCTCCGTCAGACGACCCACCCAGATGTCATCGACCGCACTCGGAAAGTATCCGCACAGAGTGTAGAACGCCGCAGCCGGAGCGGTGCCGAACGACACCATGTCCGCCAGCGAATCGAGTTGCACGCCGATTTCCGACGGCTGTTTGAGAACCCGCGCGGCGAAACCGTCGAAGAAATCGCATACGGCGGCAGCCATAATCAGCACGAAAGCCATCGTAAGGTCTTCGTATACCAGCGATACGACGATAGAGCCCGCGCCGCAAAGCAGATTGGAAAGCGTTATCAGATTCGGTATCGTGAACAATTTTATTTTCATTATTTACAGGTTTTAACCGGACAAAGTTATAAAATATTTTTATCTTTGTTTCCGCGAATACAAATTATAACGAGATATGAATACCGAAAGAGAGATTTATTGCGTGATTATGGCGGGCGGAATCGGCACGAGATTCTGGCCCAAAAGCCGCCGCGACATGCCGAAACAGTTCCTCGACATCCTCGGGACCGGCAAATCGTTCATCCGCATGACCTACGAGCGTTTCGCCGAATTCGTACCGTCGGAACACTTTCTGGTCGTAACCAACGCCCGCTACAAGCAACTGGTACTGGAACACATCCCCGAAATCGGCGAACATCAGGTACTCTGCGAGCCTATCGGTCGCAACACCGCGCCGTGCATCTGCTACGCCGCCTACTATCTGAACAAAATCGCTCCCGAAGCGATGATGATAGTGTCGCCGTCCGACCACCTCGTGTTGGACCAGCCGTCGTTCCGCGAAATAATTTCGGATGCGATAGACTTCGCCGACGGCAGAGACGCTCTCATGACCATCGGCATCACGCCGAGCCGTCCCGAAACCGGCTACGGCTACATACAGAAGTCGGACGACCGCCCCATATCGAAAGTCAAGTGCTTCACCGAGAAGCCCGACCTCGAACTGGCGCAGAAGTTCATCAGTTGCGGCGAATTTTTCTGGAACTCGGGAATCTTCGTGTGGAAAGTGCGCGACATCATCGAAGCGATAGAAAAGTATCTGCCCGAGCATCACGCGCTCTTCTCGGCAATCGGCGATGACTACGGCACGCCGCGCGAAGCCGAGGCAATCGAGCGCGTATTCTCCGAGTGCCGTGCGATTTCCATCGACTACGGAGTGATGGAGAAGGCGGACAACGTATTCGTCCGCTGCGGCGACTTCGGATGGAGCGACGTCGGCACATGGGGTTCGCTCTACCAGCACTCGCGCAAGGACAAATACGCCAACACCAAACCTGCCGAGGGCTGCTACACCTACGACACCCGCAACTCGATAATCTCGCTGCCGGCGGGCAAGGTCGCCGTCATCAACGGGCTGCGCGACTATATCGTGGTCGATACCGACGACGTGCTGATGATATGTCCGCGTTCGGAGGAGCAGAACATCAAGAAGTTCATCGATGAGGTGAAGTTCAACGACGGCGAAAAACACATCTGACGATGCACGACACGAAGGAACTTTACGACATTTTCGAGAGATGTTCGGGCGTATGCACCGACTCCCGCCGCATCGAAGCCGGTTCGATGTTCTTCGCGCTGCACGGCGCGTCGTTCGACGGGAACGCATTCGCAGCAGCCGCACTCTCTGACGGCGCGTCGTATGCCGTGGTCGATTCGGACGAGCCGGTTGCGAGCCATCCCGAATCCGCCGACCGCATGATACGTGTCGCCGACACGCTCGAAGCGTTGCAGTCTCTGGCGCGCGAACACCGCCGCAGACTGGCGATACCGGTTATAGGCATCGTCGGCAGCAACGGCAAGACGACGACCAAGGAGTTGGTGTCGCGCGTGCTTGCCGAACGGTTCGAGGTCGGAGCGACGCGCGGCAACCTCAACAACCATATCGGAGTGCCGCTCACGCTGCTGTCGATGACCCGCGACACGGAGTTCGGCGTAGTCGAAATGGGGGCGAGCGCATGCGGCGAAATCGCGGCTCTGTGCGGAATCTCCGAACCGAACTACGGCATCATAACCAATATCGGACGCTCGCACCTCGAAGGATTCGGCGGCGTCGAGGGCATACGCCGCGGCAAGGGCGAACTGTTCGACTACCTCGAACGCAACGGCGGACGCGCATTCGTTCCGCAGGAGGACGCCGTACTCGTCGAGATGGCTTCGGAGCGCGGGGACATGGCGGTCGAATACTATTCGCGCACGATTGCCGACGGCATCGAAAGCCGCCTTTCGGGCGAATACAACCGCGCCAACATCGCTGCGGCGACCGCAGTCGGACGCTATTTCGACATCGACGACGAACGCATCCGCGAAGCGATTGCGGGATACGAACCCGACAACAACCGCTCGCAAATCGTTACGACCGGGCGCAACCGCCTTATCGTCGATTGTTACAACGCCAATCCGTCGAGCATGCAGGCGGCGACAGCCAATCTCGCATCGCAGGCGGGCGACGACAAGATATTGATACTCGGCGACATGCTCGAACTCGGGCAGTGGTCGGCGGAGGAGCATCGCAAGGTACTCGAAACGGCACTGAAAATCGACGGCGCACGTTTTCTGCTCGTCGGCAGCGAGTTCGCCGAAGCCGCCGAATCGCTCGGCGGACAGGCTGCGGCGAGAGCCGCTGTCTTCGCAACCACTGAGCAGGCTGCCGAATATCTGCGGACGAATCCGCCATCGGGAGCGACGATACTCATCAAGGGTTCGCACAAATGGTCGCTCGAACGGCTCGTGAAACTGTTATGACAAACCAAACCATAAACCTGAAAACCATGAAAAACTTGAAACTCATTGTCGCTACCGCACTCGCAGCGTTCTTCGCACTGAACTGCGCATCGGCGAAAGACCACCCGAAATGGCTCGACGACGCCTTCATCTACCACATCTACCCGTCCTCCTACATGGATTCCGACGGCAACGGCATCGGCGACCTCAACGGCATTCGCTCGAAACTCGACTACATCAAGAGTACGGGCTTCAACTGCATCTGGCTCTCGCCGTGCTTCGCCAGCGACTGGAAGGACGGCGGCTACGACATCACCGACTTCTACAAAATCGACCCGCGCTTCGGCACCAACGAAGACCTCGAAAAACTGGTCGCGGAGGCTCACGCGAAAGGTATAAAGGTGTGTCTCGACCTCGTGGCGGGACATACGTCCGACAAGCACCCGTGGTTCAGGCAGTCGTGCAAGGCGGAGCGCAACGAGTACAGCGACTATTTCATCTGGACCGACGGCAAGGATATGAAGAAGCCGCACAAGAAGTTCGTGAACAACGATTTCCCGCGCGGCGGCTACTACATGAAGAATTTCTACGACATCCAGCCGGCACTCAACTACGGCTACTACAAGCCCGACCCGAACCGTCCGTGGGAGCAGGGTTACGATGACGCCGGTCCTACGGCTGTCCGCAACGAACTGAAAAACATAATCGCATTCTGGTGCGACAAGGGCGTGGACGGTTTCCGCGTCGATATGGCGGGTTCGCTCGTCAAGGGCGACAACGAGGCGAAGGACGGAATCTGCCGTCTGTGGAACGAGATATTCGCGTGGTACAACGCCAAGTATCCCGAAAATATCATGATGGCTGAATGGGGCATTCCGGAAGAGGCTCTGCGCGCCGGATTCGACATCGACCTGCTCATCCACGGCGAGAAAAAGATTTGCGGCAAAATCTATCGTCCGCTCGTCTGCGAGACCAACGACAAGATGGTCTACAACACCTGCTACTTCAACAAGGCGGGCAAGGGCGACCTGCACCAGCCGATGAAACTCTACGGTCAGGTGGTCGAGACATTCAAGCGTCTAGGCGGCTACGCTTCGATGCCGACGTGCAGCCACGACATCTGGCGTCTCAACCGCATGAACCGCAATACCCCCGAGGAGCATAAGGTGGTGATGACGATGTTCCTCACCCTGCCTACGCCGCCGGTCGTTTACTACGGCGAGGAGATAGGCATGCGCAATCTCGAATATGCTCCGGTCAAGGAGGGCAGCCTCTCGTCGCGCAACCGCTCGACCTGCCGCACCCCGATGCAATGGGATACGACGAAGAACGCAGGATTCTCGACCGTAGAGAATATCGCCAAACTCTATCTGCCGATAGACAACGCGCCCGAATATCCGAACGTCGCAACGCAAAGCGAGGATTCCGAATCCGTACTGAACTATGTGAAAGGTCTTATCGCGCTGCGCAAGGCTACGCCGGCTCTCGGCACTGCCGGCGACTGGGAGTACGTGGGCGACCTCGACAATCCGTATCCTATGATTTACAAGCGTTCGCTCGGCGACGAGAAATACGTCGTTGTTTTCAATCCGAGCGACCGCAAGGTTTCGGGCGACATCGCCAGACTCGGCAAGAAAGTTTCGTGGGTCTACGGCAACGATGCAAAACTCACCAAATGCAAGACTTCTGCGGACAAGCACACCTTCACGATGCAGCCCGTCAGCGTCGCAATATTCAAAATAACGGAATAACAATAAAAGCGGCAGTCATTGCAATGGCTGCCGCTTTTGTTTATTTCTCGAACACTTTCAACATCCTGCCGTACTCGCGGACATCGAATACATCGAAATCGGGAACTGCCGTTCCCGCCTCCCGCGCTGCCCGTACATGTTTCAGCAGTTTCATTGCAATCGGCAGCGAATAGAATTCCGACTTCTCGCCCTGTTCCGAATATCCGTATTCGACAACACATTTGTACGACTGTACGAAAAAATGCGCACAACCGAGACAGAATATGGTGTTTCCGTCATTTTCCGTCCACCAGTCCAGAATCTCGTCCGGTATTTCGTTCGCCATTACGCGCAAATCGCATTCATTGCAATATTTGATACCTTGCAGAACGCGATTCCGATATTTTTTTGGCAAATCTTCATATATCTGCCAGACTTCTTTCAATAATTCATCTGTTCTCGACATGTTTTTTAAGTTTAGAAGGTTCTGAAAAAGCGGCATCCTCTCCGTTTGTCCATAAGTCGGGTTATAAGCCTGCACTATCGATTACCGAATGCCGCATGATATTTTAAGACTGTTTAGGGTTTATTCCGATTCCCCGTTCAAAAGCCACTGTATTGAATACTGCGGCAGCAGTCCGTTTATTCGTTCGGCGATTTCGGCGGACATCTCCTCCTCTTCTTTCAATATGGAATACAGTTGATTTGACGAAACGGTTCCAAGGCGTATTGCGAAGCCCAGAACCGATATTTGTTGTTCTTTGAGAACTGACCGCAGACGGTCGGATTGCGTTTGGTTTTCCATAGTCATACAAGATTTATTAGGTTGGTTGAGAAAGTTTTTAAGGCAGGTAGTTTATTAAAGTCCTTAAAGACTTTAAGGTCGTTAAGGTCATTAGGGAGAAAAAAGAAAAAGGGCGCATTAGCAGCCCCTTATCACAGGTCTTGGAATACCTTCAAATGGATGCTGTCCTACGCCCATGTCTGTCCTGCTCTTGCAGAGCAGGACATAACAAGGACTGACAACCATATACCACGTTAAACATCCTCCGGAGTGGTTTCCAAGTTTTCTCAAAGGTATAAAGAGTTGTTTACCCTTTATAATGTTATGTCTTGTCGGCTACGCCGAGTTATTCAATGGCAAAGGTAGCATAATTTCTGTATAATCATTATAAAAAACTTTCTACAAAGAAAATCAGATTTTAATACTAATACAAGTATTAGCGCAAAAATTTCATTTAACCCTTTTATTTGTAATATGAAACGTAAAAGGCAACGACGCGATGAAATGCTTTTGAGCAAAATCGTGCTACGAGTTAAAGAACTCCGTAGCCTTTACAATCATACCCAAGAACAATTAAAAGAGGGTACAGGCTTAAATATTGCGAATTTGGAGGCGGGAGATAATTTTCCAAATATAACTACGATATCGATTATCTGCAAGTTCTATAATATTACTCTCGACGAGTTCTTTGCTCCGATGAAGTATCCTGTGAAAGAATAAGTTATTTAAATACCTTAACGGACTTTAAGGACTTTAAGAACTTTAAAGCCCCTATATTAATATTTCCAGTCGATTGCACCTCCCGTAAGATAATAAATATTAACTTTGACAATCGAAAACCTTAAATTACCTGAACTTCATGAAAAGATTATTTCTCCTTATCTCGGCGGCAGTGCTGACAATCGGTGCCGCATCGGCGAAAGACCACCCGAAATGGCTGGCAGATGCCTTCATCTACCAAATCTATCCGTCATCCTACATGGATTCCGACGGGGACGGAATGGGCGACCTCAACGGAATCCGCTCGCGGCTCGACCATATAAAGAGCGTCGGTTTCAACTGCATCTGGATTTCGCCGTGCTTCGCCAGCAACTGGGAAGACGGCGGCTACGACATCACCGACTTCTACAAAATCGACCCGCGCTTCGGCACCAACGAAGACCTCGAAAAACTGGTCGCGGAGGCTCACGCGAAAGGTATAAAGGTGTGTCTCGACCTCGTGGCGGGACATACGTCCGACAAGCACCCGTGGTTCAGGCAGTCGTGCAAGGCGGAGCGCAACGAGTACAGCGACTATTTCATCTGGACCGACGGCAAGGAGATGAAAAAGCCGAACAAAAAGTTCATCGACAACGACTATCCGCGAAACGGCTACTACTTGAAGAACTTCTACGACATCCAGCCGGCTCTCAACTACGGATATTGCAATCCCAATCCCGCCCATCCGTGGGAGCAGGGTTACGACGACGCGGGACCTACGGCGGTTCGCAACGAACTGAAAAACATCATCGCATTCTGGTGCGACAAGGGCGTGGACGGCTTCCGCGTCGACATGGCGGGTTCGCTCGTCAAGAGCGACAATGCTACGCAGGACGGCACATGCCGACTGTGGAACGAGATATTCTCGTGGTACAGGGAAAAATATCCGGAGAATATCATGATGTCCGAATGGGGCATGCCCGAAAAGGCACTGCGCGCCGGATTCGACATCGACCTGTTCGCATACAGCGAGGGTAAGGTTACCGGCAGAATATACCGCCGTCTGTTCGCCGAAACGACCAACAAATTCGCTCCCGCCGACTGCTACTTCGACAAAAAGGGCAGGGGCGACCTGCACCGACCGATAAAGGACTACACCGAAATCGTAGCGACCGCCAAACGTCTGGGCGGCTATTCGTCGATGCCGACGTGCAGCCACGACATCTGGCGTCTCAACCGCATGAACCGCTGCACGCCGGAGGAGCATAAGGTGGTAATCACCATGTCGTTGACGCTTCCGTCTCCGCCGGTAGTTTATTACGGCGAGGAGATAGGAATGCGCAACCTCGAATACGCTCCGGTCAAGGAGGGCAGCCTCTCGTCGCGCAACCGCTCGACCTGCCGCACCCCGATGCAGTGGGACACGACGAAGAACGCAGGTTTCTCGACGGTCGACGATGCGGAGAAACTCTACCTGCCGGTAGACAACGCTCCCGAGTTTCCGAACGTCGCGGCACAGGACAACGACCCGAAATCGGTATTGAACTACGTCCGCGGTCTTATCGCGCTGCGCAAGGCTACGCCTGCTCTCGGCACAGCGGGCGACTGGGAGTACGTCGGCGACCTCGACAATCCGTATCCGATGATTTACAAACGTTCGCTCGGCGACGAGAAATACGTCGTGGTATTCAACCCGAGCGACCGCAAGGTTTCGGGCGACATCGCCAGACTCGGCAAAAAGGCTTCGTGGGTCTACGGCAACAATGCGAAACTCGCCAAGTGCAAGACTTCGGCGGACAAGCACACCTTCACGATGCAGCCCGTCAGCGTCGCAATCTTCAAAATCAGCGAATAATCTTCAAGAGCGTCCGGCAAATCCTGCCGGACGCTTTTCTTTAAGGACCTTAAAGACTTTAATGTCGTCTTGTTCTTTGTTTTTTCGGCGGAAATCAGTAGTTTTGCAGGTATAATCAACATTTTATACTTTTCAAGATGAAAAACACCCAACAGACGGCATCGTTGCCGGAAAACGCCTACACCGAACTAAAACCGGGCGAAGAGTACAAGCCGGTAATGCCAGCCGACACGACGCCCGCAGAAGCGACCCCGTATTCAGTAACGATGGGCGTCATCATGGCAATCGTATTTTCCGCCGCAGCCGCATTCCTCGGGCTGAAAGTCGGACAGGTATTCGAAGCCGCCATCCCTATCGCCATTCTCGCCGTCGGCATCGGCAACTTCCGCGGCAAGAAAGGCATGCTCGGACAGAACGTCATCATCCAGTCCATCGGTGCATGTTCGGGCGTAATCGTCGCAGGAGCGATATTCACCATGCCGGCTCTCTATATCCTCGGTCTCGAAGCGCAGTTCTATCAGGTGTTCCTGTCGTCGCTGTTCGGCGGACTGCTGGGCATAGTGCTGCTGATTCCGTTCCGCAAGTATTTCGTCAAGGAGATGCACGGCAAATACCCGTTCCCCGAGGCGACGGCGACTACCGAAGTCCTCGTTTCGGGCGAAAAGGGCGGCAAGCAGACAGTACTGCTCGCAATCGCCGGAGCGGTCGGAGGAGTCTACGACTTCGCAATCTCGACTTTCGGCGCGTGGGCTGAAACCATATCGACCAAGATGTGCGGCTGGGGTGCGGCTTGTGCCGAACGCTTCAAGGTCGAATTTTCGCTCAATACCGGTGCAGCCGTACTCGGTCTGGGATACATCATCGGACTGAAATACGCCGTCATCATCACCGCAGGTTCGTGCCTCGTGTGGTTCGTCATCATTCCGCTCGTCGGCTACGTGATGCCCGACGCCGCGGCACTCTCGCCGACCGACATTTTCAAGGAGGTAGGTCGTCCGCTCGGCATCGGAGGCATCGCCATGGCGGGTCTTATCGGCATAATCCGTCAGGCAGGCATAATCAAGCAGGCGGCATCGCTCGCCGTGAGCGAACTCGGGGGGGGGTCGAAGAAATCGGCACAAACCGCGGAGCGCACGCAGCAGGATTTGCCGATGCGCACGATTCTCACCGTCCTTATCGCTACGCTCGCCGCAACGGTATTCTTCTTCCAGTACGGCGTCCTGCACGACCTGACGCAGACTATCGTCGCTTCGCTCATCGTATTCGTCATAGCATTCCTCTTCACGACCGTAGCCGCCAATGCAATCGCAATCGTCGGTTCGAACCCCGTTTCGGGAATGACGCTGATGACACTGATTTTGAGTTCGCTCGTACTCGTATCGATAGGTTTGAGCGGCACTGCCGGAATGACGGCGGCTCTTATCATCGGCGGTGTGGTCTGCACGGCGCTCTCGATGGCGGGCGGCTTCATCACCGACCTCAAAATCGGCTACTGGCTCGGCAGCACGCCGCGCAAGCAGGAGAGTTGGAAATTCCTCGGCACCGTCGTTTCGGCTGCGACCGTCGCAGGCGTGATGATGATTATGAACCAGACCTACGGTTTCGGCGAGGACAGCGTGCTGGTCGCTCCGCAGGCTAATGCAATGGCGGCTGTAATCAAACCTCTTATGGAGGGCGGACAGACGCCGTGGATACTCTATTTCGCAGGCGCGGTACTTGCACTTACGCTCACGTTCATCGGCGTTCCGGCACTCGCATTCGCACTCGGAATGTTCATTCCGATGTCGCTCAACGCCCCTCTCGTCGTCGGAGGTCTTATCGCATGGTTCGTATCGTCGCGCAGCAAGGACGCGGCGCAGAACAAGGCGCGTTTCGACCGCGGTACGCTCATCGCATCGGGATTTATCGCCGGCGGCGCGCTTATGGGCGTGGTTTCGGCGATACTCAAATTCGCGGGCATGGACTGGTTCAACGCCGAATGGGCTGAATCGAACGCCGCCGGACTGCTCGGACTCGTGATGTACATCGCGCTTATCGTCTACATGACCGTACACACCTTAGGTGCGAAAAAGGAGGAGTAAAAACATGAACTACTTCACACAACAAAGCATCGAATTAGCAAATCAAAGAAATTATCTCGATTTGCTATTTTCCGTATACCCATTAAGTCCAGATAGCATTAGAAGCATAAACACCAATATTTGGAGAAATATCGAAACAAGTTTTAATAGCAATAATAACGAAGAATTATTTCGCCAGTTATTAAAATTAGATTTATTCCCGGTAAAAGACGGATATGTTCCTTATTTCAGAAAAGATATTTCAGCGATTAATCGTAACCCAAATACCGTAAATCGTATTTGTGGGCGAGTAAGAGAATTAGGGCTATCCGAATTGTATAACAGATGTACACAACCAAAGGAGACTAATCGTCAAATGGGTCCATTATTTAGAAAATGGATTCATAGTGGCGTATTAGGATTAACGCCCGTGAATCTTGACACATTTATTGCAAATAACGACAACGCTATTTTAGACGGGTCAGATAGTTTTCTCGCCGATTTCGCCAAAAAGAATTTAGGATATACTCGAGATAAAGGTTTGGATTTTGTTGCCAGATTTAATGGAAAGTACATTATTGGTGAAGCAAAATTCATTTCGGATGAAGGCGGACATCAGAACGACCAATTTCTCGATGCAATTCAGACACTTCAATGCAATACAAATGAGAATGTTAAAAATATTGCCATTTTAGATGGAATACTATACATACGCAGTAAAAAGAAAATGTACACATATATAACATCTTCCGATATACCTGTTATGAGTGCACTATTATTAAGAGATTATCTTTACACTTTATGATATCCGACAGCAATATATTGATAAAATGCGATAATCTGAACGGTCTTAGGTGGTTAATAGACAACGGGTATACAGGAAAAATCGATTTAATCTATATTGACCCGCCATTTGCCACAGGAGGAGAATTTTCTATTGATAATAACGGTCGCGTAGCGTCGATAAGCAAATCTAATAACGGAGATATTGCATATAGCGATACCTTACGCGGCGATGCATTTCTAAATTTTCTTAGAGAAAGAGTAGAATTAATGCACTTGTTATTATCGGAACAAGGTTCACTGTACCTACATATAGATTATAAGATAGGACACTATGTCAAAGTTATGCTCGATAGTATTTTCGGTATAGATAATTTCCGTAACGACATAACTCGAATAAAATGCAATCCCAAGAATTTCGAACGTTCCGGATACGGAAACATAAAAGATATGATTTTGTTTTATAGCAAAGGAAAATATCCGATATGGAATAATCCGACAATGGAATATCCGGAAGAAGATAAAAATCGTATTTATAACAAAGTAGACAAGAACGGACGGAAATATACTACTGTACCTATACATGCACCAGGAGAGACAAAAAACGGAGAGACATCAAAACCGTTCAAAGGCATATATCCGCCACAAGGCAGACATTGGAGGTGTTCCGTAGAAGAATTAGAGCGGTTGGACCGTGAAGGTCTTATAGAATGGTCAAAAAATGGCAATCCGAGGAAAATCAACTATGCAGACGATAGAGAAGGCAAGAAAGCACAAGATATATGGGATTATAAAGATCCGATATATCCGTTATATCCGACACAGAAAAACAGCGATTTGCTAAAATTCATAATTGAAGCATCATCAAATAAAGAATCGATAGTCATGGATTGTTTTTGCGGTTCGGGAACGACACTGAAAGTTGCCCAAGACTGCAACCGACAATGGATTGGCATGGATAACTCTCCTATTGCCATCAATATTACAAAAAAAAGAGTAACAACCGACACTACCTTATTCGACGATTATACATTAAACTATTTTGAATTAGATTAAACAATATAATTTGATATGGAACTGAAAGAGAGATTTCTGAAATACGTCGCAATCGACACGCAGTCGTCCGAGGAGAGCGAAACGTTCCCTTCGACCGATAAGCAGTGGACGCTGCTCAATCTGCTCGTCGAGGAGATGAAGGCTCTGGGGCTTACCGAAGTGTCGATAGACAAATACGGCTATGCCATGGGAACGATTCCGGCGAGCGAGGGTTGCGGGGACGCGCCCGTCATCGGCTTTCTCGCCCACGTCGATACGTCGCCCGACATGAGCGGCGAGAACGTGCGTCCGCGCATCATCGATAACTACGACGGCAGCAACATCGTGCTGAACAACGCACTGACGATGCGCGTCGCCGACTTTCCGGAGTTGAAGAACTTCGTCGGACACACGCTTATCCACACCGACGGTACGACGCTGCTCGGTGCCGACGACAAGGCGGGAGTAGCCGAAATCATGACTGCCACCGAGTATCTGCTCGCACATCCCGAAATCAGGCACGGCAAAATCCGCATCGGCTTCACCCCCGACGAGGAGATAGGTCGCGGCGTCGATTTCTTCGACGTGAAGGCGTTCGGAGCCGACTTCGCCTACACTATGGACGGCGGCTACGAGGGCGAACTCGAATACGAGAACTTCAACGCCGCATCGGCAAAAATCTCCATTCAGGGTCGCAACGTCCACCCGGGCTACGCCAAAAACAAGATGATAAATGCTATCGAAGTCGCCTGCGAACTCAATTCGCTGATTCCCGCGACCGAGCGTCCGCAATACACCGAGGGCTACGAGGGCTTCTACCACTGCGTCGGTCTGAACGGCACGGTCGAGCAGGCGACCATATCGTACATAATCCGCGACCACGACGCCGACAAGTTCGAGCAGAAGAAGGTGTGGATGTGGAGCGTCGTCGATTTGCTCAAAAAGAAATACGGCGAGCAGGTGCTGACGCTGACGCTCAAAGACCAGTACTACAACATGCGCAAGATGGTCGAGCCGCATCCGCAGGTAATCGAACTCGCGAAAAAGGCGATGACCGAAGCCGGCGTTGCGCCGATTGTACGCCCTATCCGCGGCGGAACGGACGGTGCGCGGCTCTCGTTCATGGGTCTGCCGTGTCCGAACATCTTCGCCGGCGGAATGAATTTCCACGGCAAGTTCGAATACTGCTCGCTCGACTCGATGCAGCGTGCGATGCAGGTTATAGTCAATCTCGCCCGTCTGTGGGCGGAATAAACCGCGTATGAAAAGATTCGGATTCATCAAGACTGCCGCCGCGACGCCGCTCGTGCGCATTGCCGACTGCCGCTTCAACGTCGAATCGGCTGCCGCCCTGCTGCGCACCGCCGTCGAACGGGGAGTGAGCGTTACGGTATTTCCCGAACTGTCGATAACGGGCTATACGTGCGGAGACCTTTTCCACCAGTCGCGGCTGCTCGACGCCGCCGAGGAGGCACTCGGCGAACTGCTCGCGATGCGGCTGCCGACCGTGGCAATCGTCGGCATGCCGATAACCTACAAGAACAATCTCTACAACTGCGCCGTCGTCGTTGCCGGCGACAAAATCTGCGGCGTCGTGCCGAAAAGTTACATTCCGAACTACTCGGAGTTCTACGAGAGCCGCTGGTTCTCGTCGGGACGCGACATCCGCAGCACGACGATACGGTTGTGCGGACAGGACGTCCGTTTCGGCAGCGACCTGCTCTTCTCCGTCGGGGGGACGACCTTCGGCATCGAGATTTGCGAGGATTTGTGGGTTCCCGCCCCGCCGTCGTCCGATATGGCGTTGAGCGGAGCGAAACTGATATTCAACCTCTCGGCGACGCCCGAAATCGTCGGCAAGCACGCCTACATCCGCTCGCTCATCGGGCAGCAGTCAGCCCGCACGCTCTGCGGCTACGTATACTGTTCGGCGGGCATCGGCGAATCCTCGACCGACCTCGTATTCACGGGCAACGGTCTGATTGCCGAGAACGGGACAATCATAGCCGCCAAGGAGAGATTCGTGCGCAAGCCCGAACTGACGATAGCCGACATCGACATCGAATATCTCGAAAACGAGCGTCGCCGCCACACGTCGTTCATCAATCTCGACGGTCGCTACGATGTAATCGAAGTGCCTGCGGACATCGCCGACAGTGAAATCGAACGCGAATTTTCACCGACGCCGTTCATCCCGACCGACGAGGAGAGCGGATGTCGCGAGATATTCAATATCCAGACCGCCGGACTTGCGCAGCGCTATTCGCATACGGGCTGCCGCAAGGCGGTAATCGGCATCTCGGGCGGACTCGACTCGACGCTCGCCCTGCTTGCGACCGCTGCGACATTCGACATGCTCGGCATCGACCGCAAAGGTATCGTCGCCGTAACGATGCCGGGGTTCGGAACGACGGGGCGCACTTACGCCAACGCGCTTACACTGATGCGCGAACTGGGCGTTACGATACGCGAAATTCCGATTCGCGAGGCGTGCGAACTCCACTTCCGCGACATCGGACTTGCCCCCGACGACCGCGGAGCGGCATACGAGAACTCGCAGGCGCGCGAACGCACACAGATACTGATGGACATCGCCAATGCCGTCGGAGGAATGGTAATCGGCACGGGCGACCTCAGCGAGGCGGCACTCGGCTGGGCGACCTACAACGGCGACCACATGTCGATGTACAACGTGAACTGCTCGATTCCGAAAGGGCTGGTACGCGTACTCGTCGAGTGGGCGGCTCGCAACGACGCCGGCGAAACCGTCCGTGCGACGCTGCGCGACATAGTCGCCACGCCGGTAAGTCCCGAACTGCTGCCCGCCGACGAAAAGGGCGAGATTGCACAGAAAACCGAGGATTTGGTAGGTCCTTACGAACTCCACGACTTCTTCATCTACCACTTCATGCGCAACGGATTCGCGCCGCGCAAGATAATGTTCCTTGCCGAGCGCGCTTTCGGGGGCAGATACGGGCGAGAGGTAATCAGGCACTGGCTCGTCGTATTCCTGCGGCGGTTCTTCTCGCAGCAGTACAAGCGGTCGGCTGTTCCCGACGGACCGAAGGTCGGTTCGGTATCGCTGTCGCCGCGCGGCGACTGGCGCATGCCGTCCGACGCCACCGCAGCGGCGTGGCTCGCAGAAGCCGAAAAGTTATAGGGAAACGACCTTAAAGACTTTAAGGTCATTAAGGACTTTAAGGAAATAAAATGGGGTGTGTAAGAACGGATAAAATGCAAGGCATCGAGGGTGAGGACGACGGGAGTTTACCGTCCGTAAATGACCGAGTCCGAATTCCGAAGACAACGCCGCAGTTTGCCGTTCTTACACACCGCATTATTTTCTGCGGAACAACGCTCCGTGGACGAAAAACATAAGCGAATCCGCCGAACGCAGCATCCGCCGGACGAACGACGGATAACGCCTGCCGCGGCGCAGCCACGGCGCAAGCACATCCGCACGCAGCAGATTGTTTACCGGAACATCTATCGCGCCTATGCCGCAATCGTCGGCAAGGCTCCGCAGGCGCGAATACACCTCGCCGAAACCCGCATCGGCAAACGCATCATCGGGCATGTCGAGCAGATATTTGCGCAACACCACACGCATTCTGTTCCTGACGGTCTCGCGCAGGAAAGCCGTGCGTACCTCCGACATATCCGACTTGTCCGCCGCCGCGAAATAAGCCGCCATGTTCGCCGCAACCTGCACGAGTTGCGCGATACTGCGCAGTTGCACGGCGGCATCCATCGTCTGCCCCTCGCGGGCAAGGTTGTAGCGGTAGAGCGGAATATCGGCGAAAGCGACCGTGGCGACCTTGAACAAAGGATAGAACACCCACTCCTGGTCGGTATAGGATATACCCTCGCTCTGGCGGTAGTTCATCCCGCGCAGCAATTCGGTGCGGTAACTCACGGAGTGCATCATGAAGAAGCGTATCGCCCCGTCGGCGAATACGCGCTCCATGTCGTAGCGGCGGTCGCAGTCGTAGAGCCGCCGCGAATAGATGTCGTACCCCACCCTGCGCTCCGACCGCCGCCGCACCTCGATGAACGGCGACACTATCATGTCCGTACCTGCATTCCGGAGCAGAAACGCGATATAATCGGCGAGCAGTCCGCCGTCGAAGCAGTCATCGGCATCGAGAATCCGCACGTACTCGCCGCGCACGACGGGCAGAGCGGCGTTGATTGTAGAGCCGTAGTTGCCGTTGGGCTTGTCGATAACCCGAATCGTATCGGGATAGCGGCTCTCGTAGTCGCGGGCGATGCGCAGCGACGCATCACGGCTGCCGTCGTTCACGACGACCGCTTCGACCGCCGCCAGCGAGGGCGTCTGCAATATGGAATCGAGACACTGCGGCAGCAGCGATTCCATATTGTAGGTCGGGATTATTATCGATAAAAGTTTCATAAACTCACTTCACTCTTCGCTACCGAACGACAGACGGTACGGCGCATGGTTTATCTGCTCCTCCTCGGGCAGTTCGGGACGCAGGTTGGGATAGTGATGGCGCAGGTATGACTCGATGTTGCGCGGCGCACGCACCGTCATTCCGCCGAACGGCATCATGACGGGATTCTCGATGTCGGCGCGCGGAATCTGGTCTTTCGGCATGCGCACGATATTCACGCGCTTGCAGTCGCGACCGTTATAGGCACCAAGTACACGGCACATCTTCGCATAAATCCGCTCGCGCGAAAGCAGCGAACAGACCGCACGCACGGCAAGACACCCGACGAACGATTTCGGCAGCGGCGCATCGATTTCGCACCGTCCGCACCAACGCCACAGCCATATCTGTTTGCCGATAAAGCAGTTTATCCAGAACCTGCTGCGGAATCTGTGCAGCCGTTCGAGCCACTTGTTGTCGGGAATGCGGTCGTAAGGGAAAATATCGACGAATATGCCGTGGTGGATGTCCATGTTGCGGAACATCTCCTCGACGAACAGAGTGCCGTTCTTCTTCACTTTGGCGAAATAGAACGGCGTGTTACGCTCCGTGCCGAACCATTCGAGGAAATATTGCGGTCGCAGATGCTGCGGAGCGAGTTGCAGGAACCGCTCGTAATCGGTACGCGTCATGCCGATGTCTATATCGTCGTCCCACGGCACGATGCCCTTGTTGAACAGCGCGCCGATAGCCGTTCCGCCCTGAATGAAATATGGTATGCCGCACACCTCGCATACGCGGATAATCTCCGCCATGATGTCGAGCAACTCCCCGTGCAGTCTCGCAAGGTCTTTCTTATCGTATTTCATTATTGCACCAATAAATTACAGCCCCTAATATCGCTATTCGATACCCTGCCCTCAACGACGAATCCGCCGTCGGGACGGCATACGCCGACATCCTGCGTGGCGATGAATGCGCACGAATAGAGGTTTCCGAGGTCGATTATGTCTATCGCGCCCCGCCGACCGACCGGCAGATGGGCAAACGGGTCGTTGATGTCGCGAATCCGCACGCGCATCCACGGCGGAGCGAAGAACACGCCGCCGCCCGACGAGTATGCCTGCGACATGAGTTCCGCCATGCCGTATTCGGAGTGGATTTCAGCCACGCCGAACGCATCGCACAATATTTTGTGGAACTCCGCTTTCGGCAACTCCCTGCGATGCCCCTTCATGCCGCCCGTCTCCATGACGACCGTATTTTCGAGCCGCGGGGCATGGCGTTCCGCCAAATCCCACAGCGCGTAACTCACGCCGAGCAGTATCTTCGGCTTCGGGTCGCGCGCCATATCGCCGATAAGCCGCTCGTATTCGTCGAGATAGAATCCGCCGCTGCCGCACTCGCGAATAAGCCTGTCCACCATATATACCAGCGACGAGCCGCTGCGCTGCAAATAGTTGGGCAGCAGTCCGTAGATGCTCCATTGCGACGGCTCGCCGTAGAACATGCGGAACGATTCCGTGAAGTCGTGCTCGTATATCGCAAGGTCGGCGACCGGATGCCGCGACGGCGTCATGCCCGTCGTCGCACTCGACGTAAACACGATTTGCGGAGCGTCCGCGTCGCAATATATGTCGTGCGTCTTGAACAGTTCGATGGGCATGAACGGAATCTCGTCCACGCACCCGATTTCCTGAGGATTCACCCCCAGCAGACGCAGGTACTCGGCATAGGGCACACACCGCTCCGCCTGAAAACGGAACAGTTCGAGTGCCGCCGCATCGAATCCGGCATCGCTGCGCACCGCAAATATATTTTCGGCGGAAATCATCGGCTACAACAGATTGTCGTGTTCCAAATCCTTGAAGTAGCGATACGTGGAGACCCTCAACTCCTCCGCCGCAGCGTCGTCGCAGACGATGATGCCAGCCGGATGGGTCTGCATCGCCGTAATCGTCCAACGATGGTTGTATGAACCCTCGACCCCGTGGCGGACAGCACGCGCCTTGTTGTGTCCCAGAGCCATGATAAGCACCTCGCGCGCCGACAGTATGGTAGCCACGCCGACGGTCATCGCCTGTTTCGGCACCGCATTCACGTCGCCGCCGAAGAAGCGCGAATTGACTATCAGCGTATCGGTAGTCAGCGTCTTGACGCGCGTGCGCGACGACAGCGACGAGAACGGCTCGTTGAACGCGATATGTCCGTCCTCGCCTACCCCGCCGACGAACAAGTCGATACCTCCCGCATCGGCTATCCGACGTTCGTAATCGGCGCATTCGCGTGCGAGGTCGGGCGCATTGCCGTCGAGGATATTGATATTGGCTGCCGGAATATCGACATGGTCGAAGAAATTCTCACGCATGAAGGTATGGTAACTCTCGGGATGGTTCTCCGGAATGCCGACGTACTCGTCCATATTGAACGTAACGACATTGGCGAACGACACCTCTCCCGCCTCGTACATCCGCACGAGTGCGCGGTACATGCCCATCGGCGTCGAGCCGGTAGGCAGTCCCAACACGAACGGAGCGTCCGTCGCAGCCGCCTTCTCCTTGATTCTTCTTACCACATGCCGCGCCGCCCACTCGGCGGCA
Organism: uncultured Alistipes sp.; assembly: GCA_905213895.1. GTDB lineage: Bacteria > Bacteroidota > Bacteroidia > Bacteroidales > Rikenellaceae > Alistipes. The sequence continues at coordinate 14,284 of CAJMKE010000007.1, read as the reverse complement.
TTCGCCGACGTATTTTCGATAATAACTCTCATAACCGATTATAATTAAAACATTTTCACGAAAACCTCTATCGCCTGATACTCCGCCATGCCGAGCCGGTCGTACAGCCTCGCCGTATTTTGCGTCCGCTCCTCAGCACGCTGCCAGAATTCGCGCGAATCGCTGCCCGGAAACGGCACTATATCCTTCTGCGACAAATGACGATAGATGGCATACCGTTTTTTCAGCATCTCGTCCGGAGAGAGCGGAACAGCCATATCCACCATGTCGATGTCCCACTCCATCCATGCGCCGCGGTAAAGCCACATGTGGCAGTCGGCGAACCAGTCGTCATCGCGCACCTCCTCCAATGCCGCCAGTACCGCCTCCATGCAGGTGCGGTGCGTTCCGTGCGGGTCGGCGAGGTCGCCCGCCGCATAAATCTGGCACGGCTTCACCTTGCGCAGCACATCGACCACGAGCGCGATGTCGGCATCCGACAACTGCTTTTTCTTGATTCCTCCCGTCTCGTAGAACGGCATATTGAGGAAATGGACGTTGGTATCCGGCTCCAAACCGAATGTCCGCACCGCCGCACGCGCCTCCGCGCGCCTTATGGCAGCCTTGATGTCGAGCAGCGCACGCGGTTCGGGTTCGCCTCTACGCTTGGTCTCTATTATGTGCCGCACCTCGTCGAACCGGTCGCCGTAGCCGAGTTCGCGCGCAGTGTCTATGTTTTGGAGTACCACATCGTCATGCACCGCCACGTCGCCCGAGGTCTGGTACGCCACATGCACGTCATGACCGTGTTCGAACAACCGTATCAGCGTTCCGCCCATCGAAATCACATCGTCGTCGGGGTGCGGCGAGAACACCAGCACCCGTTTCGGATAGGGCAGCGACGGTGCGGGACGGAACGTGTCGTCGGCATTCGGCTTGCCGCCGGGCCAACCGGTAATGGTATGCTGCAAATCGTTGAAGACGTCGATGTTTATCTTGTCGTATGCGCCCGCCTTTTCGAGCAGACCGCCGAGCGAGTTCTCTATATAGTCGGCATAGGTGAGTTTCAGTATCGGCTTGTTCACCACTCCGCACAGCCAGACCACCGCCTTGCGGATGAATTTCGGCGTCCACTCGCAAGGTCCGACGAGCCACGGCGTCTGGACGCGCGTAAGCAGATGGGCGGCATTCTCGTCTATTACGACCTCGACTGAGGAGTGAAGTTGCAGGTACGAAGCCGGTATCGACTCCGTAACCGAACCCTCGACGATTTTGCGCACCACGTCGGCTTTCTCCTCGCCCCACGCCATCAGTATGATTCTGTCGGCGCGCATCACCGTGTCGATACCCATCGTTATCGCCATCTTCGGCGTATTCTCCAATCCGAAGAACGCGCCCGATTGCACCTTCCGCGATTCGTGCGACAGTTGCACCAGCCGTGTGCGCGACTTGATGTAGGAACCCGCCTCGTTGAATCCTATCTGCCCCTGCTCGCCGACACCGATAATCATCAAGTCGATTTTGCGCACCGACTTATCGAACGAATTGCAGTACGCCGAGATTTGCGATTCGGGCACCGTGCCGTCGGGGATATGGATATTTTCGGGCAGTATGTCTATATGGCTCAGAAACTCCTCGTGGATACGATAGTTGCGGCTCTGCTGCTCGCTGCGGTCGATTGGATAGAATTCGTCGAGGCTGTAAACCTCCACATCGGCGAAACTCACTTCGCCCGCCTTGTAACGCTTCACGAGTTCGCGATACAGACCGAGCGGGGTGCGACCCGTCGTCAGCCCGAGTACGAATGGGGCGTAATCCTCGTAGATTTCGGTCGAAGTACGCTCCTGCTCGTGCCGCCGAATCATCCCTACAATCGTATCGGCGACGTACTGCACGCCGTCGTACTCGCTCGCATACACCTTGGTATCAACCTTCTCGTAGCGATGGATTATATCACCCAACGCCTCCTCTTCCATCAAACCGCCGCTTTTGGGCAGAGCGTACCTGTTGTTCATAATATCGTTTCGTTTAACAATTCAATCCTTACGGCAGGCAATGCACGTGCCTTTTTACCGAAACCGAGCCGCGACCGCCTGTCATTACAAAGTTAATCATAAATCCGTACAACGCCGCATTTCCCGCAAAATTTTCGGCACGGCAGCCACCCGACCACCAGACCTTAAAGTCTTTAAGGACTTTAACGACTTTAAGGTCGTTAAGGGCGTCGGGGACTTCCCGACAAAAAACCGACCGCACGTCGTCATTGACATGCGGTCGGTCGAACGAACAGCGACACTCCGTTATCCCTTTTTGGGTTTCGGAGCGAGAATCATATTCATCTTCTTGCCTTCCAGCGTCGGCATCGACTCCACTTTCGCCACGGCTTCGAGGTCGGTCGCGAAACGCAGAAGCAATATCTCGCCCTGCTCCTTGAACACGATGCTTCGACCGCGGAAGAAGACGTAGGCCTTCACCTTCGCGCCCTCCTTGATGAAGTTCTCGGCATGGCGCAACTTGAAGTTGTAGTCGTGGTCGTCGGTCTGCGGTCCGAATCGAATCTCCTTGATTACCACCTTCGTCTGCTTCGCCTTTATCTCCTTCTGCTTCTTTTTCTGCTGATAGAGGAACTTCTGGTAATCGACGATGCGGCATACGGGAGGTTCGGCGTTCGGTGAAATCTCCACCAAATCGAGTTCCATCTCGTCGGCGAGCGCAATCGCCTTGGCGATAGGAAGAACGAGATTGGGTTCGACATTGTCGCCAACGACACGCACCGTCGGTGCGGTAATCTCGTTGTTGATTCTGTTCGGATTCTCTTTTACCGGACGGCGTCCGCGATTCTGAATATTTCCCTGTCCCTGCGGACGAGGCGGAAACGGTTTTAATCCTGCCATTTAATGTTTTTATAAGTGCTTAATTATTGCATTTTGTTCGCATCGATTTCCGCATCTACCAACTGCTTCATGTAGTCGCAGTACGCATCCAGAGTCATCGAACCCTTGTCGCCTTCGCCCTGCGCACGTACCGAAACGGTGCGTTCGGCAGCCTCCTTCTCGCCCACGATGAGCAGGTAAGGAATACGTTTGAGTTCGTTGTCGCGAATCTTGCGACCGATTTTCTCGTTACGGTCGTCGATTTGCGCACGCACATCGCGCTTGTTGAGATACTCGACCACCTCGGCTGCATAATCGTTGAACTTCTCCGATATAGGCAGCACGACAGCCTGGTCGGGAGCAAGCCACAACGGGAACTTTCCGGCGGTATGCTCCAACAGCACGGCGACGAAACGCTCCATAGAGCCGAACGGCGCGCGGTGAATCATGATAGGGCGGTGGAGTTTGTCGTCCGCACCCTTGTATGTCAGGTCGAAACGCTCCGGCAGGTTGTAGTCCACCTGAATCGTTCCCAACTGCCAACTGCGACCCAGCGCATCCTTGACCATGAAGTCGAGTTTCGGACCGTAGAACGCCGCTTCGCCGTACTCGACGACGGTATTCAGACCCTTCTCCTTGGCGGCCTGCATAATCGCGCTTTCCGCCTTCTCCCAGTTCTCGTCCGAACCGATGTATTTGGTCTTGTCGTTAGGGTCGCGCAGCGAAATCTGTGCCGTATACTTGTCGAACTTCAAAGTCTTGAAGATATAAAGCACGATGTCGATAACCTTCTCGAACTCTTCGAGCAACTGGTCCGGACGCACGAACATGTGGGCGTCGTCCTGCGTGAACGAGCGGACACGCGTCAGTCCGTGCAACTCGCCCGACTGCTCGTAGCGGTAAACCGTTCCGAACTCCGCCAGACGCACCGGCAGGTCCTTGTACGAGTGCGGCTTGCTGCGGTAGATTTCGCAGTGGTGAGGGCAGTTCATCGGTTTGAGCAGATACTCCTCGCCCTCGAACGGAGTGTGGATAGGCTGGAACGAGTCCTTGCCGTATTTCGCATAGTGTCCCGACGTTACGTAGAGGTCCTTGTTGCCGATATGCGGGGTGATTACCTGCTGGTAGCCGTAATCCTTCTGGATTTTGCGCAGGAAGCGTTCGAGGCGGTCGCGCAGTTCGGCACCCTTCGGCAGCCACAACGGCAGACCCTGACCGACGCGCTGCGAGAAGGTGAAGAGTTCCAACTCCTTGCCCAACTTGCGGTGGTCGCGCTTCTTCGCCTCTTCGAGCATCGCGAGATACTCGTCGAGCATCGACTTCTTCGGGAACGAGATGCCGTAGATGCGGGTAAGCATCTTATTGTGCTCGTCGCCGCGCCAGTATGCACCGGCAACCGACGTCAGTTTGATAGCCTTGATAAGACCCGTGTTCGGGATATGAGGACCGCGGCAGAGGTCGGTGAAGGCACCGTTGGTGTAGAACGAAATCGTTCCGTCCTCCAAGTCGCGTATAAGTTCGCACTTGTACTGGTCGCCCTTCTCGGTGAACTTCGCGAGAGCGTCGGCTTTCGACACCTCCGAACGCACCATAGGCTCCTTGTTGCGGGACAGTTCGACCATCTTCGCCTCGATTTTCGGAAGGTCCGATTCGAGAATCGGCACATGAGAATCGACGTCGTAGTAGAATCCCTGCTCGATAGCCGGACCGATACCGAACTTGATGCCCGGGTAGAGAGCCTCCAAAGCCTCGGCGAGCAGGTGCGACGACGTGTGCCAGAAAGCGTGTTTGCCCTCGGCATCGTCCCATTTGAAGAATTTAATCGAGGCATCCTCCTCGATAGGCCGCGACAAATCGACCGTCGCGTCGTTTACCGAAGCCGCCAAGGAGTCCGCAGCGAGACGAGGGCTGATACTCTCGGCAACCTGATAAGCGGTTGTTCCCTTTGCGAACTCGCGCACCGAGCCGTCGGGAAACGTAATCTTAACCATAATTGTTTTTAATAAAAGTTAGTTGTTAATATGTTTCGTGCCTTCGAGGCTCCACAATCACGAGACGGATTACCTCCCAGTTGCACATTTTTATCCTTTCTTTAAGGGCTACTCCTGCGGTTCGGTTTCGGGCAGGTCCTTGACCGAAACGTCGCGTCCCTTGTCGCGCTCGAACCGTTCGAGCGGGTTACGGCTCCACACCCCGTAAGCCTCGCGGCGACGCACGATGTCGATAGCCGCATAAATCGCGTTGCGCATCGACTGCGGGTCGGCGACGCCCTTTCCGGCGATGTCGTAAGCCACGCCGTGGTCGGGCGAAGTACGCACCTTGTCGAGACCGGCGGTAAAGTTCACTCCGTCGGGCGACAGCGTCTTGAACGGTGTCAGTCCCTGGTCGTGATACATCGCCAGCACAGCATCGTACTTGCGGTACGCGCCGCTGGCGAACAGTCCGTCGGCTGCCAGAGGACCGAATGCCAGCACGCCCTGTCCGTATGCCTCGACTACGGCAGGTCGGATTATCTCCTCCTCCTGTTTTCCGAGCAGTCCGCCGTCCCCCGCATGAGGGTTGAGCGAAAGCACCGCTATGCGCGGTTCGACCACTCCGAAATCCTGCTTCAATGTCTTGCGCAGCGAAACGAGCGACGCGACAATCCTGTCCTTGTCGAGCGACGAAGCGACATTCTCGACCGGAATGTGAATCGTCATCAGCGCGACTCTCAACAGGTCGCTGCACATTATCATCATCGGTTCGCCGCCGAGTACGGATGCGAAAAATTCGGTATGCCCCGTAAATCCGAAGCCCGCCGACTGCATCGCCTCCTTGTTAATCGGGGCGGTAACCACGGCGTCTATCTCGCCGTCGCGCAAATCCTCCGCGGCACGCTCCAACGCAGCGACTGCCGCCTTGGCACCCTCGACGGTTTCGCGACCCATATCGATGCGAATCTGCGGTTCGCCGACCTCGACGAGATTCACGCGACCGCGCTTCGCTTCGCGGGCAGACTGACACACATTGAACTGCACGGGTTCGATGTCGTGCAGACGGGCGGCATAGAAATCGGCGATATGCTTCGAGCCGTAGACTACCGGTACGAACAAATCCGTCATGCCCTGTCCGGACAAACTTTTGAGGATTACTTCCCAACCTACACCGTTCGCATCTCCCTGCGTAATTCCTATTCTCAATTTATAATCAGACATAAGCACACTGTTTCAGAATACAAATATAGGTATCTTTGACGATATTCGACAAGTTCGGGGCGTTTTTTTTGAGTTTTCGCGCCTCCGGACCTACAAAAACGGAGGCGGTCCCGCAAGACCGCCCCCAAGCCGACTACTCCACCGGTCGGAAATCATCCTTTCCCACACCGCAGACCGGGCAAACCCAGTCTTCGGGAATATCCTCGAAAGGTGTTCCGGCAGGGATTCCGCCGTCGGGGTCGCCTATTTCAGGGTCGTACACCCATTCGCAGACGTTGCAAACATACTTTTTCATAATCTTGAATTTTATTCGATTCATCGGCGACACTGCAAAAATGCCGCCGCAAAACTGTTTTCCGGAAAGTGTCTTTAAGGTCGTTAAGGACTTTAAGAACCTTAAAGAAAAAAGTGCCGAAAGGTCTTCCGGCACTTTTTATCGTTATCACGCACCGTTCCGGCGATTACCGAGGTGCGTCAGAATGGGTAATATGCAAGGCGTTGAGATTTTCGGCGAGGGAGTTTACCAAGCGTAAATGACCGAAGCCGAAATATCGAAAACAACGCAGCAGATTGCCCGTTATCACGCACCGGCTACTTGATGCGCTCGTAGTACGAACGGTCGCGGGTATCCACGCGAATCTTGTCGCCCGTGTTGATGAACAACGGCACCTTCACGGTCGCACCGGTATTCACGGTAGCGGGTTTGAGCGAGTTGGTCGAGGCGGTATCGCCCTTGATGCCCGGCTCGGTGTAGGTAACCTCCATATCGACGATAGGCGGCAGTTCGGCGGAGAGTACGGTATCGTTGTCGGTACGGTACATCACCTCGACAATCTGACCGTCAGCCATCAGGTCGTAATTCTCGATAAGGTTCTTGTCGATGTTTATCTCCTCGAAAGTCTCGCAGTGCATGAAGTGCGCACCCAGGTCATCCTCGTAGGTGAACTGGTACGGACGACGCTCCACGCGCACCTGCTCGATTTTCTGGCTTACCGACGAGAAGGTGTTTTCGAGAACGCGACCGTTTTCGAGATTTTTGAGTTTAGAACGGACGAAAGCCGGACCTTTGCCCGGTTTGCAGTGCTGGAAATCGACTACGAGAAAGGTCTTGCCGTCCATTTCGATGCACATGCCGATTTTGATATCAGCGGCTGTAATAGTCATAATATTTAGTGTTATAGTTATTTCCGACGCAAAAATATAAAAAAGTACGGAAATTCGCAAACTTCGCCCAAAAACCTCATCTTATTGCCTTAATGTCCTTAAAGACTTTAAGGTCCTTAACGCCCCGACCTTCAATCCTCCGGCTTCGCCCAGAACCGCTTGTCATCCGATGTGGCGACGACATTTTCGCCCAAACGGAATCCGCCGAATCCCGAAGGCAGCAGGGCGACACGGCGTCCCCCGTATCCGACCTCCTTGTCGTAACCAGTTTCCTCCCAGCAGTCGAACCAGTAGAGATTCTTCGCCCAATACAAGCAGTAGCCGTCATCGCTCCGCTCCTCATCGAGCAGCCAATGAACCTCGACAGGCTCGTCGGCGATGAACCGCTCCCGCATTTCGGCGAGCGACAGCGGAACGCCCGACGGGTCGGAGACCCAAGCCCGCATATCGGAATCAATCATCGCCCACTTCTCCGATTCGGGCAGCCACACGACATTCACCACATGGCAGTCGCAATCCTCCGAATCGGCGGGCAGACACGTTACGAACCTATTGACTATGCCGCACGAGAGCAGCAGTTCGTGAAGCATGATTGAGTGAAGCCGGCAGTTGAACGCAGGTTCGACCGAGCGGGTATATCTCCACAACTCTATGGCATTGCGGGTCTCGGGCTGGACGGTCTGATTGGCGTGCGGGATGTTCGACGCGACGAATCGGGCGATGTTTTTCGTATTCTCCCACGTCGTTGCCGAAGCGTCGTATAGCGTGTCGAGCCTGAAATAGTCGCGAATCTCCTTCGCCCGCACACTGTCCTGCCGATAGACGAACCGGAAACCTGCGTCCGCATCCTCCGTATACGCCCCCGACGCCCGCAGCAACTCCAACCGCTCTCTGCTCTCCAACCTACATAGCCACGCAACCGCCTCGTCGCGGAAACAATATCTCGCCAGCACTATCGCCGCTACCGCCAGAAGAACCAGCGACAGCAATGCCATACCCGTTATTTTCAGAATCTTTTTCATACTCCCGTCATTTACATTCCGCCAGCATTGCCCTTGCTGCCGCCCGAGACTTCGTCGCTGGCGTCATCGACCTTCTTATTGGTCGATTTCACATACAGTCCCTGCTTGCCGAAGCGGTAACTTATCGACAGACGGATGCTGCGCGACCAGTTGTCGAACGTGTTCCGCTGGATAAACGTAGGCGTCTGCTGCAACTGCACGTATCGGCTGTACTTCTCGTGCGGATTGTTCACGACGACCGAAATCTCCATCTTCTCTTTCAGCAGTTTCTGCCCCAGACGCACCGACGTACCTACGAGCCATCTGTCGCCGCGCTGCCCCATGCGCGGTTCGGGCAGAATCGCATACTCCGAGAGCGAAACCTTCGCACCCTTCCACAGAGCGACAGTCATGTTGAGATTCTGCGACACGCCCCAGCCTGCAGTCTCGATGCCCTGCGACGGCAGCGTATAGCGACCCCAACCCGCCTTGACGCTGAGCGACAGATTGAACTTGCCCGACGGACGGAACGACATCGAACTCTCGCCGCCGTACATGCGCATCCGTCCGTGATTCCCGTAAGTCGAGTTGAAAATGCCGTCGCCGTCGATGAACGTATAGTTGGATACCAGATTGTTCGACAGCATCATGAGCGCACCGACCGTCGCACTCCACTTGTTGTCGGAGAAGGAGTATTTCAACGACATGTTGTGCGTTACGCCCGTTTTCAGATTCGGGTTGCCGTAGTCGCGCGACAGCAAATCCTCCGTAACGAAAGGCGACATGGCGTAGACTCCCGGGCGAGACAGACGCTCCGTGTAGGATAACGCGAGCGTATGTCCCTGCTTAGGCAGATATGTCAGAGAAACGTAAGGCACGAAGTTTATCAGCGAACTTTTGTATTTTTCGGGTTTGTCGCCCTCCTCGGAGTTCAGTCCGTACCATGCGCCTTCCAGACGACCTCCGGCGCGGGCGGAGAACTTATCGACAGAGTAGGCGTAGCCGAAATAGACGCCGAGTATGTTGCGTGTCAGCCGCGAGATGCCGCTCGTCCCGTAAGGCGTCGCATCGTCGGCATATTCGAACGTATTCTTCTTGCGCAGACGGTTGTAGTCGTAGGAGTGCTTCGCACCCGCTTCAATCGTATGGCGTTTGGTTATCGGGTTGCGATAGTCTATCTGCAAGACGTTATCGACACTGCTTTCGCGCTCCGACCAGCCGATGTCCTGCCGTGCGACATCGGTAATGCCCTCGGTCGGGAAAACCGTTTTGACACCCGAACTGACGACCGGCGGCGCAATCGAAACGTTGTCAGAAACCGTCAGCGTATGTCCCTCGCGCCTGAACGTATGCTCGTAGTTCAATGCCGCATCGACGCCCATCCACGCATAACGGGAATCTTCCGACTGGTCGTATCCGTAAAGCCACGAATCCGCGCTGTCGAAATATCCGAAATTCGTATGCTGACGGTTGCGGTTACTGCCCTCCCATGCCGACACCTCAGCGGTAACGAGATTGAGAGAGTCGATTTGGTAACTCGCCTGAATGTTTCCGTAGACGCTGTGATAGTTATAGCCGTAGCCGCCCTTGCCTTTCAGGAACTTGTAGCCGCCGTCCGGCGTCAGGTTCTCGACATGCGCATCGTAGCGTCCCATATCGTCGCGGTCTGCCCATGCCTGCGAATAGTACAAACCAGCCGAGAGTGCGAATTTGCCGGTCTGCAACGTGAAGTTCGCCGAGTTGTTCGTATCCCAGTTGCGGTTGAACATGTTTCTCGCCGCGACATTCACGCTTCCGCTGTAACCGTCGAAGCGCGCTTTGGTCGTGATGATGTTCAGCACGCCGCCGACACCCTCGGCATCGTACTTCATCGACGGATTGGTTATCACCTCGATACGTTTGATGGACGAAGCCGGCATACTCTTGATTATGTCGGCGAAGTTGCGCGACATCGAACTCGACTGATGCCCGTTCACGAGAATCTTGTAGTCGCTCTGCCCGTTCATCAGCACCTTGCCCTCGGCATCGATGGTCAGTTGCGGCACCTTGCGGATAATCTCCTCCAACGTACTCGACTGCGCCTCGGGGTCGTCCTCGACCGAGTAGGTGAGTTTTTCGGCATCCGCCGTAACGATAGGTTTCTGCACCGTCAGCACCACGGCATCGACCTCGACGCCCTCTTTCAACGCCACCTCGCCCAAATCATGCACCTTGCCGTCGGCGACTATCGACGTAACGAACGGTGAGTATCCGACCGCCGTAATCTCCACCCTGCACTCTCCGCTTTCCTTGATACGGAGGTCGAACACGCCGTCCGCCGTCGAAGCGACCGCCGCAACGACGAGCGAATCGCGCATCGCCGCAACGGTCGCATACCCTACCGCCTCGCCCTTGGCGGCATCCTTGACGGTTCCGCGCACCGTAGTCTGCGCGTCAGCCGAGATGCCGCACACAAGGGCGGCGATACACATTAAAAATCTGCTCATAACCTTTCCGTTTAACCTGTTTCTCATTGTTTGCTATCGCAAAATAAAGTAAAAATTTCCAAGCCTCAAAACCGATGTGCGGTGCTTTACCCCCCCCCGAAAATTTTCAGCCGAACACGCATATAATCAATGGTTTATGTCGGTTAAAAATTTTTCAGTTTTTTTTCGTCGCCCCGCCTGCGAAATCGCCTTTTCTGCCTTTTTCCTTTAAAGTCTTTAAAGTCCTTAAAGACTTTAAGGTCGTTAAAGTCGTCAGGGTCTTCGAGGATTTTTGCTTCTCCCGATTCCGCCGTTCTCTGTCCGCATTAGTTCTTTTGCGATGCAAATATAATACGAGTTTTAGTATTATGCAATACATAGTACTATAAATTTTGCGTACAGAGCAAAAAAATTAAGGCATCGCCCCTAAAAAAGACGATACCTTATATAATAAAGGAGCGGAACACCGCAATAACGGCTGCCTTAAAGACCTTAAAGTCGTTAAGGACCCTAATACGCCCTACCTCTCCTTCCCCCACTCGTAATGCTCCGCCTTCACACCCAAAAGCGCAACCACCCGTTCGACGACGGTGCGGCACAACTCCTCGACGGTAGCGGGTTTGGAGTAGAACGACGGCGAAGCGGGAACTATCACGGCTCCGGCTTCGGTAAGAGCGACCATATTGCGCAGATGCACAAGCGAGTAAGGCGTTTCGCGCACGACGAACACCAGCCGGCGACGCTCTTTCAGCATCACATCCGCCGCACGCTCGATAAGCGTCTGCGACACCCCGCCCGCAATCCTGCCGACCGTTCCGACCGACGACGGCACGACGACCATCGCATCCCACGCTGCGGAACCGCTCGCGGGCGAAGCGAACAAATCGGAGTTGGAATACTCGACGATTTTCGCATCCGCCGGCATCGCGACGCCCTCGTGTTCGGCGACCGCCCGCGCATTATCGCTGTAAACGAGCGCAATCCGCCCGACATCCCCGCTCGCGGCGAGCGACTCGACGAGCAGGCGGGCATATATCGAACCGCTGGCGGCGGTTACGGCAACTACGATATTCATCAGGCTACAACTCTATGATTTTACATTTCAGCCCCAGTTCCTTTATACGTTCGAGCGTCCGCGGCAGGGCGTAACTCATGTTCTTGAACGACTTCTCGCTGTCGTGGAACACCACAATAGAACCGGCGGTAAGATATTTGGTAACGTTGCGCAGGCATCCCTCGCGCGAAAGCGAACGGTTGTAGTCGCGCGAAACGATGTCCCACATCACTATCTTGTAACGCTTCGCGACAGCCCTCATCTGCGACGGCGTAACGCGCGCATACGGCGGACGGAAGAGTTCGGAATGGATTATGTCGCCCGCGAAATCGACATCTTCGAGATAGCGTTCGAGCGGCATTCCCCACCCCTTCTGGTGCGAGTAGGTATGGTTGCCGACCTTGTGTCCGGCGTCCAGAATCTTCTGGTACAAATCGGGGTACAACTCCACATTCTTGCCGAGTACGAAGAACGTCGCCTTGGCATTGTACTTGGCGAGCGTCGCGAGAATCCACTCCGTGATGCCCGGGGTCGGACCGTCGTCGAACGTCAGGAAAACGCCGTTGTCGTCCTCGATTTCCCAGATAAGGTCGGGCATAAGGCGGCGCAGAAACTTCGGAGGTCTGAATCGCATTTACTTCAATATTATATCCTACAAAATTATGCAAATTTTGCGAATTGCATAAAATATGTATACTTTTGTTAATGCAATCAGCAAAAACCGAATCTATGAAACGTCTGTCCAATATTGCAATCGTCCTGCTCGCCGCCGTATCCGTCGTCGGCTGCAAGAATTTCAATACCCTCTCCAACGGCGGCAAGAAGACCGCGCAGGGCGCACCCTACGAAGTTCTCGTCGTGTGTCAGGCACCCGAATGGGAGGGCGCGGTCGGCGAATCGCTGCGTTCGCTGCTCGAACAGCCCGTCGAGATGATAAACCAGAACGAGCCTATGTTCAACGTGCTGCGAATCACGCCCAACGACTTCAAGAATATGCTGCCGGCACACCGCAACATCCTCAAAGTCCTCGTCTCGTCCAAGGTCGAAACGGCATCCGTAGCCGTTCAGTACGACGTCGAAGCCGCTCCGCAGATTGTTCTGACGCTGCAAGGACCTTCGCAGCAGTCGCTCGTCGATTATCTCGACGCCAACGGCAAGAACCTGCTCTACGTACTCGAAATGGCGGAGCGCGACCGCACGATACGTTTCGCCGAACGCCACGAAGCCAAGGCTTTGAGCGAGGTAATCGGCAACGTGTTCGGCATACGCATGAAAGTGCCGCAGGGCTACGAACTGCGCTCGCAGAGCGATGACTTCGTTTGGGCATCCTACGAATTTCCGACGTCGAGCCAGGGATTTTTCATCTACTCCTACCCATATCAGGGCAAAGGCTCTTTGACGGCGGACGACCTCGTGCGCATGCGCAATCTCTTCGCCGCCCGCATCCCCGGTCCATCGGCAGGCTCGTACATGACGACCGTGGACAAGTTGCCCGACGCCGAAGCCAAGGATTATGTGCCGTTCAGTCCGGAGTACCGCACCGTCAAGATAGGCGACCGCGCATGGATTGAGATGCGCGGGCTGTGGGATGTCGAGAACGACTTCATGGGCGGTCCGTTCGTAAGTTACACGACCGTAAACGAGCAGACGGGCAGGGTACTGACGCTCGACTGCTACGTCTACTCGCCGAAATACGGCAAACGCAACTATCTGCGCGCGCTCGAACATCTGGTCTACCTGATAGACTTCCCCGCAGCGGCAAGCCGTTAGGGACTTTAACGACCTTAAATACTTTAAGGACTTTAAGGTCGTTAATGGCTTCGCCGCCTTTTCCGGAAGAAATATTTGGTTTTCCGATTTTAATTGCGTACCTTTGTTCTGACAAATATGAAATGCAGGGTTCCGATCGAAGGGTTGGAATTCTTTATTTTTTATGTTTTTATTATGGCAAAAGAGATTATCTATCTGACTGCGGAAGGATACAAAAAACTGAAAGAAGAACTCGACCACATGCGTTCGGTCGAGCGTCCGGCTATCTCGGCTGCAATCGCCGAAGCCCGCGACAAGGGCGACCTGTCGGAGAACGCCGAATACGATGCAGCCCGCGAGGCACAGGGTCTGCTCGAAATGCGCATCGCCAAGATGGAGGATACGCTGGCTAATGCCCGTGTCATCGACGAGAGCAAAATCGACAAGAGCAAGGTTCAGATTTTGAGCAAGGTAACCCTGCTCAACCACAACAACAACCGTCAGATGGTCTACACGATAGTAGCCGAACACGAAGCCAACCTGCGCGAGGGCAAACTCGCCATCGGCACTCCGATTGCGAAGGCGTTGCTCGGCAAGAAGAAAGGCGACATCGTCGAAGTTACCGTTCCGGCAGGCATAATCAAGTTCGAGATTCTCGACATCTCCATCTAACGGCAGGACATCGCTCCCGCCGACACCTTACCGCCGCCGCCGGATTGGGGGCGGCGCGTTCGTCGGCACTGCCCGGTCCCATGCCGCCGGCATTGTCGGGGGCAGGCCCAAAGGACGTTTAGGTGGGTAAAGT
>CAJMKE010000006.1 GCA_905213895.1 uncultured Alistipes sp. | reverse complement strand
GCGGTGGTAGAGGTCCTCGCGGAAATTGCCCTTGCGTATCTCCTCGCGCAAATCCTTGTTGGTCGCGGCTATCACGCGCACATCGACCTCTATGTCGCGGTCGCTGCCGACGCGCGAAATCTTGTTCTCCTGCAACGCCCTCAACACCTTAGCCTGCGCCGACAGCGACATGTCGCCTATCTCGTCCATGAACAGCGTTCCGCCGTCCGCCTGCTCGAACTTGCCCTTGCGCTGCTTGACAGCCGAGGTGAAGGCTCCGCGTTCGTGTCCGAAAAGTTCGCTCTCGATAAGTTCCGACGGAATCGCCGCACAGTTCACCTCGACGAACGGCGCGGCGGCGCGCGCACTCTTGCGGTGAAGCCATCGCGCGACGAGTTCCTTGCCGGTACCGTTCTCGCCCGTAATCAGCACGCGCGCCTCCGAACCGGCAACCTTATCTATAAGACGCTGTACGCGCATAATGCTCTCCGACCCGCCCACTATCGGTTCGATGTCGCCCGATGCGGCAACATTGCGTCTGGAATGCTGCGCGCGGCTGCGACGTGCAGGCTGCGCATCCCCCGAACCATCGTCCGACACACTGCGTTTGATGGCCGCCAGCAGACGGTTCATGTCGATAGGCTTGGTGATGAAATCCTCCGCTCCGTGGCGCAGGGCATCGACTGCCGACTCTATGGTATTGTCGGCTGACATGACGATGAACGGAACATCCGTATCGGGAATCCCCGCCGCGCTGTCGGACAGAATTACGTCGAACGGAATCCGCCGGCACATCTCGCCCGCATTCGCGAGATTCTCCGCCCCCTCGGTCGAATAGCCCTCGAACTCCAATCTCTCGCGCAGATTATTTCGCACACTTTTTGATTGTTCCAAAATTAAAACCTTTGCCATAGTTGCTATTGTGAAAAAATTGTATACTTTTGCATCAAAGTTAACGTTTTACTCCCGCAGATGCTAATCTGATGCAGTTCGGGGCGGGAGTTGAATCCACACTCGGAACCGTTCCGTAACGGGTATCGGCGCAGGCTGTCCGGAGTATCGAAACGACGCTCCGCAGTATATGCAGACCCGCACGGAAGCGGCAGAGAAACTTACAATATGAAAAAAAACTATAATTACACCAGGCGCAAATTGTATTTGCCGGAGTACGGACGCCATATTCAGGAGATGGTCGATTCGCTGCAAGAGATAGCCGACAAGACCGAGCGCACACGTCAGGCGAAAGCCGTAATCGCCGTAATGGGCAACCTTAATCCGCTACTCAGAGACACGGCGGATTTCACCCACAAACTTTGGGACCATCTGTTCATCATGTCTGATTTCCAGTTGGATGTAGACAGCCCTTATCCGCTGCCCACGCGCAAGGACGTGATGGTCAAGCCGCGCAAGATGAACTACACGCAGTCGCACATCCCCTACAAGCACTACGGCAAGTACGTAGGCTTCATGCTCAAACGTCTCGGCAGGGAACAGAATCAGGCGAACGTGTCGGCGGCGGTGGACAACATCGCCCGTTTCATGCGGACCAAGAGTTACGAATACAATCAGGAGCATCCGAACAACGAGGTAATCATTAAAGACATAAAGAGGATGTCCGATTTTGCGATAGAACTCGACGAAGTCGCACTCAATAATCTACGAAGCGAGTACAAACAGCACCATTCTTCGTATTCGCAGCAGTCCAAAAACGGCAAGAAACCCGTCAAGAACGGGAAAATCATGCAGCGTCCGATGCAGAAAGGGCGTCCGAAAGGCGTCATGAGGCACAATACCGCGAAATAAATTACCGTTTATAGGTATATTTTACTATATTTGTATTCGTAATTTGCAATTGAATATGAAGAAATCGTTTTTCGCGGCACTCGCCGTCGCTGCCGTTCTGTGCGGATGCCGTTCGTCGAAAGTGAGAATTTCGGGCAAATTCCTCGGTCTGAACTCCGAAACCGTATATCTCGAACAGATGTCCACGGTGTCGGGACAGACGGTGGTCGATTCGGTCGCACTCGCTCCCGACGGCTCGTACCGTTTCGTCGTTACGGGCGTACCCGCAACTCCGTCGATGTACAACATAGTCTACAACAACGAGCGCATCCCACTGCTCATCTCGGGCGGCGAGAACGTTACGGTAGGTTCTCTGGGCAGCGTGCTGGCGAACTACACCGTCAGCGGTTCGACCGAATCGGAGTTGCTGCGCCGCTTCAACAAGGACTACATCGCAGGCATACAGCGGCTCAACTCGATAATGACCGACTATGCGCAGGCGGGCGGCGACGACAAGCGCGCACTCGCACGCTCGTACAACGAGCAGTACCGCACGGTGAAGCGCAACCAGATTTCGTTCATCGTCGAGAACAAGAAGAGCATCGCCTCGATTTACGCGCTCTACCAGCGGCTGCCGGGCGAACAGTATCTCGTCAATCCCGACAGCGACATGATATATTTCCGCACGGTCGCCGATGCGGTGTCGGAGACCTATCCCGACTCGCCGTATCTGGTTTCGCTGCGCAACGACGTAGCCCGCATGGAGGCGAGGGCGTCGCTGCTGTCGTCGGTGCAGGAGCGTTCGTACCCCGAACTCGAAGCACCCGACATGTACGGCAACTCCGTGAAACTCTCGTCTCTCGACGGCAACGTGATACTCGTCGACTTCTGGTCGGCGGAGGTCGGCAACAGCAACGCGCTGAACGCCGACTTGAAGGAGATTTACCGCAAGTACGAGGACAAGGGATTCCGCGTCTATCAGGTATCGGTCGATACGTCGAAGGCGGCTTGGATAAAGGCTGTGCAGGAGCAGCGTCTGCCTTGGATTTCGGTCTGCGACTTCCGCGGCGAGGCGTCGCCGATGCTCGGAACGTATAATGTCAGGAAACTGCCGTCCAACTTCCTTATCGACCGCAACGGAACGATAGTGGGCAAGGATTTGTACAGCACCTCGCTCGAAAAGAGACTCGAAGAGTTGTTCGACTGATACGCAAACCGCACCAAATGTACTACTTCGCATCGGACATACATCTCGGAGCGGGCGACACAGAAACCGCACGCAGGGTCGAGCGGCAGTTCGTCGCGTGGCTCGACGGGATAGAGAGCGATGCGAAGGCTCTGTTTCTGGTAGGCGACATCTTCGATTTCTGGTTCGAATACGGTCGCGTCGTGCCGAAAGGGTTTGTCCGCGTACTCGGCAAACTCGCACGGATGCACGACCGCGGCATAAGGATAGTCATGTTCACCGGCAATCACGACATGTGGGTTACGGACTATCTGACGAAGGAGTGCGGCATAGAGATTTTCCGCAAGCCGCAACTGCTCGAAATCGCGGGACGGCGAATCTTCGTCGCCCACGGCGACAACATGAACATCAAGGGGCGTCCGATGCTTCGGCTGATGAACGCAATGTTCCGTTCGCGGGTGGCTAAATTTCTCTTTTCATGGCTCGTGCATCCCGACATCGCCGTCCGTTTCGGACACTGGTGGAGCGGACATTCGCGGAAGGCGCACGGAGAGGAGCGCGACAAGAAGTTCCTCGCGCCGCTCGTCGAATATGCCGACGGATACGCGGCGAAGCACGAAGACGTGGACTGTTTCATCTTCGGACACATGCACATCATGGCGGACATAACGTCATCGCGGCGCATACTCTTCATGGGCGACTGGGCAACCGCGCCCAACTGTCTGCGGCTCGACGACGACGGAACGATTACTCAAATAACACCCGACCTATAATGAAACAATATCTCGACCTGCTCCGCCGCATCGACAGCGAAGGCATCGTAAAGGGCGACCGCACGGGAACCGGCACGAAAAGCGTGTTCGGACACCAGATGCGATTCGACCTCGAAGAGGGCTTCCCGCTGCTGACGACGAAGAAAGTCTTCCTCAAAGGCATCATACACGAACTGTTGTGGTTCCTGCGCGGCGACACCAACATAAAATACCTCGTCGATAACGGCGTGCATATCTGGGACAACGACGCCTACCGCCACTACAACGAACTGTGTGTCCGACACGGAGTGTTGCCGGTAGACATGGACACGTTCCTGCGGGCTGCGCAGGAGGAGACCGATTCGCCGATAGAGGGTTACAGATTCGGCGACCTGAACCATGTTTACGGTTACCAGTGGCGTTCGTGGGGCTGTCCCGACGGACGGAGCATCGACCAAATCAGGCAGGCGACAGAGACCATAAAGCATAACCCCGATTCGCGGCGCATCATAGTTTCGGCTTGGAATGTCGCCGACATCGAAGAGATGGCGTTGCCGCCGTGCCACGTGCTGTTCCAGTTCTATGTGGCTGACGGACGGCTGTCGTGCCAACTCTACCAGCGCAGTGCCGACACGTTCCTCGGAGTGCCGTTCAACATCGCGTCGTACGCGCTGCTGACGATGATGATTGCACAGGAGTGCGGACTGCGGGCGGGCGAATTCGTCCACACGCTCGGCGACACGCACATCTACCTAAACCACTTCGAGCAGGTACACGAGCAGTTGTCGCGCACGCCGCGAAAACTGCCGACGATGCGGCTCAATCCCGACGTGAAATCGGTATTCGACTTCCGCTACGAGGACTTCACGCTCGAAGGCTACGATCCGTACCCCGCTATAAAGGCACCTATGTCGTTCTGACGAACGACATAGGTGCCGAAGCACAATCCGTGTTACCTATCCCCTAAATCCCCTTTCTGTAAAGGGGACTTCGAGGAAAGTTCCGACGAACGACACGGACGACAACAACTCACCTTAAAGTTTTTAAGGACTTTAAGGTCGTTAAGGACTTTAAGGAATTACTATGTTAAGCATTATCGTCGCCGTTGCGGACAACGGCATCATAGGAGACAAGAACTCGCTGTTGTGGCATATCCGCGAAGATATGCTGCGGTTCAAACGCATAACCTCCGGACATCCCGTAATCATGGGGCGCAAGACGTTCGAATCCATCGGTCGTCCGCTGCCGAACCGCACGAACGTCGTCATTTCGCGGCAGGACATCGGGATAGAGGGCTGCACGGTCGTGCATTCGCTCGAAGAGGCGATAGCGTCGTTTCCCCGCGAGGAGGAGATTTTCATCATCGGCGGAGCGCAGATTTACGGGCAGGCGATGCCGCTCGCGGACAAACTCTATCTGACGCTCGTACACCGCGACTACGACGGCGACACGTCGTTTCCGAAGGTGGACGGGGATGAGTGGACGGAGGTCGCCCGCGAGGATTACGAGCGCGGGGAGAATTTCGACGCGCCGTTCTCGTTCGTCGACTACGTCCGAAAACGAAAATAGGTATTTATACCTATATTATATTCCGACGATTACAATAACTTTGCGAACGCAAAGTTATTGTTGTTTATATGGGCAAATATTTCGATATGCTGATGGAGGATGTCCGTATCCGCGAAGGGCTGAAAGCCTGCATGAACTGCGGAGTATGTACGGGCGTCTGTCCTGCGGCGGAATTTTACAACTACGACCCGCGCCAAATCGTCTGCACCGTGCAGACGCGCGACGACGAGGCGATAGAGGAGTTGCTGCGCAGCGAAACCATCTGGTTCTGCGGGCAATGCATGTCGTGCCGTCCGCGCTGTCCGCGCGGGAATACACCGGGGTACGTCATTCAGGGTCTGCGCGCGTTGTCGCAGAAACTCGGATTCTTCGTCGAGAGCGAGAAGGGTCGGCAGCAACTCGCGCTCAAACGGCTTGTCGGCGGAAACATAATGCGCACGGGCTACTGCCTCGTGCCTAAACTCGTCAATCCCGACATGCACTGCGAGCAGGGCACCGTGTGGAAGTGGATTTACGACAACGACCAGGAGGTCTACTCGCAGTTCACCCCCGCATACCGCACCGAAGGTGCGGGAGCATTGCGCAAAATCGACGACGAGTCGCTCGAAGAGATACACCGCATATTCGAAGTCAGCGGCGGCAAGGCTCTGTTCGACGACATCGAGCGTTTCTCCGACGCCAAGGCGCGCGAAATGGGCTACGACGGCGCGACCGACGAATACATGATGGATACTTACACCCGCAACTCGGCGGAAAACGAATAGCGTATGAAACGAAGCAATTGGGAAGACTACCAGAAGGCGATAGCCGACGACAAATACTATTACGCACGCAGTTGCATACGGCAGAACTTTTTCCCGGGCAGCGAAAAGGCGTTCCTGAACATCCTGCGCAACGACCTGGGCAAGGATATTTTCGACGACCCGATGCACACGTCCTGCACCGGCATCGGCTACCACTCGGACATCGTGCCTTATGACACCATAATGGCTGTCGTGGCGCGTCAGTTCTCGCTGATGAACGATGCGGGGTACGAGAATCTGGCGTCGTCGTGCATAACCTCGTTCGGACTTTATACGGAGATTCTCGCCACATGGGAGGAGTTCCCCGAAACCGAAGAGCGCACGCGCGAGAACCTCTACAAGGCTACGGGGCGCGAGTTCGTAAAGCCGAAGAATCTCGCCCACACGTCCGACATCATGTTCCACTTCCGCAACGAGGTCGCAGGCAGGATGAAGCGTCCGCTCGTGAATGCCAAGACGGGCGAGCCGCTGCGCGTGGTGGAGCATATCGGCTGCCACTACGCCAAGATTTTCCCGCGCAAGGGAATCGGCGGTTCGGAGTTTCCGTACGTACTCGCCGGCATGATAGAATCGTGGGGGGGGGAGGTCGTCGACTACCCAGAGCGCAGGCACTGCTGCGGATTCGGATTCCGCAACTATCTCGTGCAGGCGAACCGCGGATACTCGATAGCCAACTCGCAAAAGAAGTTCGAGAGCATGGCTCCGTACCGTCCCGACTTCATCGTCGCCAACTGCCCGGGTTGCTCGATGTTCCTCGACAAGTGGCAGTACGCGATAGCCGAGATGGAGGGTACGACCTACGGAGCGAACGGAGGCGGAATACCGGTGCTGACCTACGAGGAGATGGCGGGACTGGTACTCGGCTACGATCCGTGGGAACTCGGAATGCAGATGCACCAAGTGGATGTCGAGCCGCTGCTCGACAAGATGGGCATCGACTACGACCCGTCGGCGAAATATCTCGGACGCAACGGAAAATACATTGGAAAACCCGACTCGGCGGTCGTGAATTGCAGTTCGCAGAGTACGGTATACGACATAAAACTGTAAGAACTCGGATATGAATAAAAGAGTTGCCGTGATAGGCGGCGGTATTGCCGGAATGCAGACCGCCCTGCGGCTGAAACAATCGGGCATCGACCCCGTAATAATAGAACGCGACGAGGAACTGGGCGGCAAAATCCGCAACTGGTACGTCCTCTTCCCGACTTTCACTCCTGCCGCGGATGTTCTCGGCGAACTCAAAAGCCGTGTCGCCGCAGCAGGCATCGAAGTCCGCCAGGGCGCATGTGCGACGGCAGTGGAGCCGAAATGCGTAACCCTCGCGACGGGCGAGCGAATCGAGTGCGACGCCGTGGCGTTGTGCAGCGGATTCACGCTCTTCGACGCACGGATAAAGGAGGAGTACGGCTACGGAATCTACGACAACGTATACACGTCAGCCGACATAGAGCGCATGTTCGCCGAAGGCAGGGTCGCAATGGCTGACGGCGGCAAGCCGAAACGCATCGCGTTCCTGCACTGCGTCGGCTCGCGCGACGAGAAGGTCTGTCAGCGGCACTGTTCGAAGGTGTGCTGCATCACGGGCGTGAAGCAGGCGATAGAGTTGAAGAAGATGTTCCCTGCCGCCGACGTGTTCAACTTCTACATGGACATCCGCATGTTCGGACCCGGTTACGAGGAGTTGTACCGCGAAGCGCAGCAGAGTTACAACATACACTTCGTCCGCGGCAGAATCTCGGAGGCGAGTCCGATGATGGACGGCAGAGTGCAAATCAAGGCGGAAGACACGCTCACGGGACGTCCGCTCCGGATGTCGGTGGACATGCTCGTGCTGCTCGTCGGCATGCGCGCCAACGACGACAATGCCCCGATAGCCGCTTCGGCGGGTCTGACGCTCGCGCCGAGCGGGTTCATGCGCAGCCGCGACATGTTCCTCGACAATGTGGCGAGCGAGCGTGAGGGGATTTTCCTCGCAGGCACGGTATCGTCGCCGAAAAGCATCGGCGAGACGCTCAACGAGGGCATTGCAGCGGCAGACCGCATAGCCGAATATCTTAACCGAACGAAATAGACGGACGATGGCTGCAATAAATTTCGGATACGGAATCAACAAACCGCGGCTGATAGACATCGACCGCAACAATCTCCGCAAAAGCGACGAGATTCTGCTCGAAATGCCCGAGTTGCAGACCTGCATAGGTTGCGGCACCTGCACGGCGAGTTGCACGGCGGGCAATCTTACGGATTTCAACTTCCGCAAGGTGCATACGCTGGTGCGCCGCGGCGAATATGCGGGCGCATACGAGGAGATGAACAAGTGTATGCTCTGCGGGAAATGCCGCCTGCTCTGTCCGCGCGGCATCAACACCCGCGGAGTGGTAATGATTATCAAACGTAAACTGGGGGATTTCTGACGATGACTTTTTTCGCACCGTTTACACTGCCGTTCATCATCGGGGCAGGCGTCATGTTCGCCGTTCTGCTCTGGAAATACATATCATGGCTCATCGAACTTCCGTGCGAGGACAAACGGCGGATTCTGCGCGGAATACCGACCGTCGCAACGCTGCGTTCGGTATGGGAGGTCATCCGCGAATCGCTGCTGCATGTGCGCATATTCAAGGTCAATCCGCTGCTCGGATTCATGCACGCGAGCCTCGCTTTCGGATGGTTTCTGCTGATTGCGGTGGGCTGGATAGAGACCGTAGCCTATCTCGGCTTCGTCTATGTGCCGTTGCAGGGACACGTGTTCTTCAAATACTTCGCTGCGGGCAACATCGTCAACCACATCGCGTTCTTCGAGCAGGCAATGGATTTTCTGCTGCTCATCGTACTTTCGGGCGTAGCCCTCGCGTGGTTCAAGCGAATGCGTTCGCGTGCGCTGGGCATGCGCCGCACGACGAAGCACGTCATCGGCGACAAAATCGCGCTGTCGTTCCTCTGGTTCATATTCCCGTTGCGACTGCTCGCCGAGAGCGTTACGGCGGCGATATACGGCGGGGGCGGATTCCTCACCGGAACCATCGGCGACGCGCTGGCGTATCTGCTCGACCGCAGCATCCTCGATGCCGTGTACGAGCCGTTGTGGTGGCTCTACTCGTGCGCGCTTGGCGGATTCTTCGTGGCACTGCCGTTCTCGCGATACATGCACATCTTCACCGAGATACCGCTGATATTCCTGCGCAACTACAAACTGCATCCGACGCAAAAGGAGTCGTCGTTCGACAACTTCCAGATACAGGCATGTTCGCGCTGCGGCGTATGTATCGACCCGTGCCAGTTGCAGTCCGAACTGGGAATCAACGACGTTCAGTCGGTCTATTTCCTGCGCGACAGGCGGCATGACTCGCTCTCGCTCGCGACGGCAAGCAACTGTCTGATGTGCGGACGCTGCGAGGCGAAATGTCCGGTCGGCATCGACCTCAATACGCTGCGCCTCAACTCACGCGACGCGATGCGCAACATTCCCGACGAGCGTCGCTACGGCTATTTCAAGGGTCTCGACCGTTCGGATGGCGAAGGTCGCGTGGGCTATTTCGCAGGCTGCATGACGCTGCTCACGCCGCGTACGCTGTCGGCGATGGAGCGCATATTCGAACATGCGGGCGAGGACGTCTGGTGGGCAGACCGCAGCGGCGGAGTATGCTGCGGACGACCGCTGAAACTGTCGGGCGAAACCGATTCCGCCCGCAAGATGATGGACTACAACACCGAACTCTTCCGCAAACACCGCATAACCACGCTCGTTACGTCGTGTCCGATATGTCTGAAAGTGTTCAAGGAGGATTACGCGCTCGACGGAATCGAGATACTGCACCACTCCGAATACATTCTGCGGCTGATAAAGTCGGGACGTCTTTCGCTCTCGGCGGGCGATGCGACATTCACCTATCACGACCCGTGCGAACTCGGGCGCGGAGGCGGAATATACGACGCTCCGCGTGAGGTCATCGAAGCCGTGGGAGTGCTGACCGAAGCGGCGCACAACCGCGAAGACGCATTGTGCTGCGGTTCGTCGCTCGCCAACACCGCCATAACCGATGCCCAGCAACTGAAAATCGCCGCGTCGCTCACAGCCGAACTCGACGCCACGGGCGCGCAGACCATCGTTACAAGTTGTCCGCTGTGCAAGAAGGCGTTGTCGCGCTGCGGCGGCAGTCGTGTGCGCGACCTTTCGGAGGTGGTTGCCGATGCGATAAGATAACACATATACAACCTTAATGACCTTAAAGACTTTAACGACTTTAACGACACTTGATACCTTAAATCGACGAACAGAAAGTTCGCCGCGCGACAGAAGCAGGATAAAGTATGTGGATTAGAGAGTTCTAATCCACATATTTAAGCGTCGGGAAGGCATTTTTGAGCGATTCGACGACAGCCTTACGCTCCGCGCCCTCGCGCAGAATCATGATTATCGCATTGTCGCCGGCAACCGTACCCAATATGTCTTTCGTCTTACGGTTGTCCACGATAACCGAAACGGCACTCGCATAGCCCGACTTGGTGGTTATGACGCCGACATTGCCCGAAAAACGGATATTTATTATGGCGGCGTCGAGATTCGACGTTCCGCCGCCGACGGTTTCGTTCACGATGCTGTCGCCGAGGACATAGATATAGCCTTTCTCGGGATGCGGGGTTTTCAGAACGTTTATCGTCTTAAAGTCGCGCGACAACGTACTCTGGGTAGCCTTGATACCGTGATTTTTCAGATGTTTGATGAGTTCGTCCTGCGAACTCACGAGTTCTTCGCTGATTATACGCTTGATAATCCCTATGCGTTCGTCTTTTTTGCCCATTTCACCTAAATATTTATGCAAATATAATGAATATATTTTACATATCGATATTTTTTATGGGTATTTTTGCGAATGGCGAAGAAAAAATTTGATTTTATATAAATAATGTCTATATTTGCAGTCCCAAACGGGAGTTTAGCTCAGCTGGTTCAGAGCATCTGCCTTACAAGCAGAGGGTCGGGGGTTCGAATCCCTCAACTCCCACTGATTATCGAGCGACAGCGACGGATTAGAATCCGTCGCTTTTTTTGTGCTTCATGCTGCGTGAAAACGAGTTTTCCGCACCATTCGCCCAAAATCCGCTTCACTCCGTTCCGCTGTCGCCCGAATTGGGCATCGGTGATTCTTTGTGAGCGGTGTTGCAGGGCGATAATATGTTTATTTTCAAAGGTCGCCCTGCGACGGCTTCGCCGTTCAAATCCCTCGGTACCCAAAGGAAGAAACGAGCGGCGCGGAACGCAGTGGAGCAAAGCGAAGTTAATCCCACCCGCATCGAAGGATAACGACATTAAAGTCATTAGGGACTTTAAGGATTATCGCCGACCAAGTATCGGCAAACATAAATCTACCGGATTATATCTATTCGCGAGGCTATGTTTGCCATTGAAATTAATCATATTTTTATAAATTACCGACAATATAAAGAAATATATGCATCTATATACGTTGTATTTTACAAAAATAATGCTTTACATTGAAAATATTTGCAATATAACAATTATTTGTTATCTTTGCAATACAACTATTAATATTATTCGTTATGAAAACAAAAGTCATCATACTAATTGCCGCATTATTGGCAATCGGAAAAGTATCCGCACAACCTTATGCAGACAAAAGCGGGCAATCCAACGATTTATATTCCAAGCCGATAAATCGCACGAAAATAGACAAACAGGAGAAAATAATATACGAAAAGTTAAAAAATCAGGTAAAACAGATTCTCGGCACATATCAATTGTATCTCTGCCAATGGAGGATGATATAAATATCGCTCTTTATATCATTGGCGACTACGTATATCATCCGTCGATTCCATAAATAACGACACACATAAAGAATATGAGAAAATATCTGTTTTTTGCAGCCGCTGCAACCGTTTTGACATCATGCAGCAAACCGGAAGCTCCTGTTCCGACCGAGGACATCGACCCGAATACGGTGATAGAGTACACATCTTATAACGGTACACGAATAGAGCCTTATAGTTATAATTATGATACGACAACTTTCGGCGCAATCATAATATCCAATACATGTAAGGAAGGAATGATGAATTCACCCGGCACAATCAAATTCGACAGACCGGTTACGCATATTGGATATAAGGCATTCTGGATACGGCCCATTAGCAGTATTACAATTCCCAACTCGGTTATTTCGATTGGGGACTATGCTTTCCGGAGTACTTATTTGTCTAAAATTACATTACCCAATTCGATTATTGCGATTGGTGCACATGCCTTCGAGGTAACCGGACTCGCAAGCATTACAGTGCCCGATTCGGTAACTTCTATTGGAGCGTATGCTTTCGCTAATAATGGGTTAATAAATATTGTATTACCAGATTCTCTTACTTCAATCGAAGAGGGAACCTTTTATTTGTGTGATCGTCTCAAGAATATAACTATTGGCAATAATATACAGACAATAGGCGATTTAGCATTTTCCAGAACAGGGTTTTCCGCTATCGACATTCCGGATTCGGTAATATCGATAGGCGCAAAAGCATTTGAAAATTGCGAGTGGCTCGGACGAGTCATTCTCGGCAAAGGCGTTAAGACCATTGGCAAGGAGGCATTCGGAAAATGCAAACGGCTTCTCGAAGTATATTGCAAATCGCAGGAACCTCCGGTTTTGGGAAGTGAAACGGCATTGGGCGATCCTCAAAACAGCGTGAATTATAAAATATACGTTCCGCATGGTGCAGTCGATGCATATAAATCCGCATGGAGCAATTACAGCGAATATATTGTCGGATATGCTTTTGACACAATATAAATATATCCTATGTTTCAGATAAGTACAGAGAGGCTTCGACCAAAACCGAAATCGGTATTCCCCAATGGGAATCAACGAGCGGCGCGGAACGCAGTGTAGCGTAGCGAAGTTAATCCCGCCCGCAGCGGGGAATAACAACCTTAAAGTCATTAGGGTCTTTAAGGACCTTAAAGACTTTAACGACAAGCCGCCGACCGGTTGGTCGGCGGCTATAACGAAGATATGGCAAGACAAAGACACTGCATACCAAGACATAACCGGCAGGTCTTGCCACTGCTACGATTACGCCGGTTACAGCATTACAGCAATTCGTCGGGCATAGGGACTTTCTTGCCGGTGGCGCGGACGGTCGGCATCGGGGAGTTCCATTCGCGGAGTTGGTCGCCCAGATGTTTCGCCAGACGTGCCACTATGTCGGGATGCTGCGCCGCGATGTCGTTGCTTTCGCCGATGTCGTCAGTCAGATTATAGAGTTCGAGACGCGCGTCGAGCATGCTGTAAACGAGTTTCCAATCCCCCTCGCGGATACTGCTGTGATAGTCGATTTCCTCGATTATGCGCGGCTCCCACTGATGCGGATAGTGAGCGATGATAGGTCGTTCAGGATTCAGACCCGATACGGATTCGGGAATGGTAAAGTGGGTGGTCTCGTAGAGTTTCGCCGGGTCTTTCCAGTCCCATACGCCGCAGTTGCGGGCAGCATAGGCGGCACCGTCGGTAACGAGTTTCACAATACTCTGACCGTCGATAGGCTGTATCAGGTCGGGATTCTCGATGCCCGCGAATTCGAGCAGTGTCGGGAAGACATCCTTCGCGCAGACAGGCGTATTGACACGCGCACCGGCGGTGGTGCGGTCGCCCCAAAGCACAATCATAGGTTCGCGGAAACCTCCCTCGTAGCAGGCACCCTTGCCGTGGCGCAACGGCATATTCTGACCGTGGTTGGCACCCTTATTCTCGGTACCGCCGTTGTCGGCATAGAACACTATTACCGTGTTGTCCGCAATACCCTTTTCGGTTAACCAATCCAGAATATCGCCCAGACTGGTATCGACCGCCTCGACCATGCTGGCGTACTTGGCGACCGGTTCCGGCAGTCCCATGTCCAGATATTTCTGATAGTAGAGCGGGTCTTCCTGCAACGGATTGTGGACGCCGTAGTGGGACATGTAGAGGAAGAACGGAATATTCTTCTCCACCGGAAGTTCGAGTGCGCGCAACGCCTCGATTGTCAGAGCCTGTGTCAGGTCGATGCCCGTACCCCAATAGGCTTGGAGGTCGTTCACCGAGTTATAGTTGGTAATCTCCTCACCTATCTTGTGTCCGAAATAGCGGTCGCTGTGATAGGTCTTGGCTGCGCCGTTCGGACCGCCGCCGACATTCACGTCGAAGCCCATCCAATACGGCGAAGCCCCCGGTGTACCCATCGGAGCCCAGTGTCCCTTGCCGATGTGAATGGTATAATAGCCGTTGTCTTTGAGAATCTGTGGCAGAGGTACGGCTTCGAGCGAATGGTCGAGAACTCTCTGTCCCGCTCCCGTCGGCACCCACTCGCCGTTCTCCCTCTTCATCGGGCGTACCGAATTGTGCGTCCACTCGGGATGGATATATTCGCCGCTGTCGTTAGGGTCCAGACCCGCATACTGTCTGCCGGCGATTTTGTCGGTCGGCCAGTCGCGCATAGGAGAGGTGTAGTTGGTGATGCCCGAATGGGCAGGATGCACACCGGTGAGGATGCACGAGCGCGTCGGCGTGGACAGCGGCGACGCATAGGCATTGGTGAGCGTAACTCCCGCCTGCGCGAGCCGTACCATGTTAGGGGTATTGAAAATGGCATTGCGCTCGCACACGCGGTCGCCGTAAGGCACCTGACTGTCAGCCCAGCCGTAGTCGTCTACCAGAAAAAAGATGATGTTGGGGTGTTGCTGCGGCGTCTGCTCCGAGCATGCGACCAGCGGCAGCGATGCGGTCAGACCGAGCAGCGGTTTCAACAGATTTGTCTTCATAGGTCGGTTTTTATAGGTTAGTGTTATATGACATTAGGGTCTTTAAGGTCGTTGGGGTGATGACCGCTACTCTATCGGTCGCAGGGCACCGGTCGTCGAGTCCATGATATAGCCCTTGACGACTATATCGTCCGGCACGAGCGGGTGATTGCGGACGAGGTCCACCGTTTCGAGGATTGCCGATTCGGTATCGTCGAAGCCGTGAAGCCAACTGTCGAGGTCGATGCCGCAGTGCTTCATCAGCGTTATGTGATGTTCCGGAATGCCGCGTTCGCGCATGGCATGCTGCATTTCGGCACTGTCCATTCCCTGTACGCCGCATTCGGTATGTCCTATTATCATCACCTCCTCGACGCCGAGTTCGTATATCGCCACCAGCAGGCTGCGCACCGTACTGTCGAACGGATTGGTAATCGTCGCACCGGCATTCTTGATAATCTTCACGTCGCCGTTGCGGAATCCGAGTGCCGCGGGCAGCAGTTCCACGAGGCGCGTATCCATGCAGGTTACTATTGCGATGCGCTTGTTCGGGTACTTGTCGGTGATGAACCGTTCGTAGCCCTTCTCCTCGACGAACCGCCGGTTGTATTCCAAAATCTTGTCTATCATATTTCCGAAATCGTTTTTCTCACTGCGAATTTATGACTTTTTCGGATATTTCCGACGATACGACAGTATATTTAATTGGAATGCTCTAATAAATTCGTATATTTGTCGCAGGTTATAATGAGCAGACTCGGCAAAACCCGCGTTATCCGCGGATTTTACCGTTTTTCGAAATATCTCTTTACACAATTTATCAACGCGCCTTACCAAAGGCAAAAAAGAAACGCAATGAAAAAACTAATCCTCGCGGCACTCTTATTTTCTGCCGCAACACTCGCATCGTGCGAGAAAACAGAGGGGGGGGGTAAGGACGTCCCGCCGGTTAAAGCCGACATCGAACTCACTATGGACCGCACCACGAAAGTACTCTACTACGGCGACCGCAAGACCGAGGGTGTCTACAACTACTTCTTCGGGCTCGGCGATGCCGAATTCATCGAGGACGAGCAGGGCGACGATGCCGCTCCGGAGGGAGGACACATCGTATTCTTCGACCTTTTCAGCAGCGAGGGAGCCGATTCGTTCGAGACGGCGGAACTGCCTATCGGCAAGTACACGCTTTCCGACACCGACGCCGCAGGTACGCTGAACAACTACTATACGCGTCTTCAAGTCTGGGACAACGGCGCACAGAAGAGCATAGATTTCACCGAGGGTTCGCTTTCGGTATCGAACTGCGCAGAGGGCAAGTTGCTCGAAGCGACATTCACGCTCGCCGACGGAAAGACATTGAGTTGCACCTACAAAGGCGCGCTCGTATTCGGCGACCCTGACGCGGGCGCGGGCGAAGACGTGATTCCCGCACTCAAAAATCCGGTAAATGCGACGTTCGTCAGTGCCGTGGGCGCATATCTCGGCGACGAATACGGCAGCGGCTCCGACACGTTCATGGTCGGTTTCTCGGATGTGCCGCTCGACGACGAAGGCATGATGACTGCCGCCGGCTACAATGTCGTGCTGACGATGCACGCCGCACCTTGCAGTTCATTCATCTGGCTCGAATCGGGAACCTATACCGTATCCGACTCCTACAAGGCGGGAACTGTTGAACCAGGCGAGATATTCTTCGAAATCTACGGTTCGTACTGCGCGAAAGTCGATGCCGACAGCAAAGCCGAGGAACTCGGACTGATTGCCGGTGGAACGGTAACCGTGTCGGAGGAGGGACTCGGATACAAGTTCGTACTCGACCTGACGACAGCCGAGGGAGTTGCGGTCAAAGGTTCGTTCACCGGCGAAATCGACTTCATCGACCAGTCTCCTCAACCGGAATCTACTACAACTCTGACCGGCGACTATACGCTCGACCTGTCGAAAGCGGACGAGGTGTCGGTAGGCTACTACGGCAATTACTATGGTAACGGTCTTGCCAACTGGATGCTCGACATCGCCGACTCGAAAGGCGACGGCATCGAAATCGAACTGATAACCGAGGCGACGTCGAAGACCGAAATTCCGCTGCCGGACGGACAGTACAACATGAGCGTCGATGACGGCATAGGATTCGTCAAGGGAGAGAACAATGCCGCATTCGGAATGCTCGGAACATGGTATATCGACCTCTCGACGATGGATGAGGAGGGATATGTCTACGGTTATGCCGCCGCAATCGAGGGTTGGACAAAACTCGCAAAGGATGGCGACACCACAACCGTAAGTTTCGAGTTCGTGGACGAGGCTTGGAATCTGTTCAGCGGCTCGTGGAGCGGCAAACTGCCTGCCGCTACGGACGAGAGCGATTTCGGAGGTCTGTCGGCATTCTCGACGGCGCACAAGATTCAGAAGCACGCCGCCAAGATACGCAAGGCGGACAAGCGCAGTGTTGCGGCAAAGCCTGCAAAGCGAGGCTTAAAGAATTTCAAGGCAGCCGGTCTTGCGAAGGAGAAGAGAGCGAAATAAGAAAAACAGTTAAGGTCTTTAAGGACCTTAAAGACTTTAAGGACTTTTAAGGGCGCGGGCGGAAAAAATCCGCCCGCGCTTTTTGGCATTATTATCCGCTTTTTACACGGCAGCGGGGACGACGAAATGCCGTCCCCGCTCCTATATCGCCTATCGTGCGATTATTTGTCGAAATACTCGTTGAGCAGCAGAGCCAGACGATAACCGGCATTGCGCATCTGGATATTCACCAAATCGCGCGAAAGTTCGACGGTATTCGGATTGAGTTCCTCGGTATTGAACGGATTCCACTCGTAAATAACGTAGTTGTTGTCGCCGCAGTCCTTAATCCAGTCGTAGAACGTACCCTTCTGAATCTTCTTGATTTCTCCTTTTTTGAGGTCGTCTATCTGTGCTGCCACATCTTCGGCGGAAGCCTTCTTGTAAAGGAATTTAGGCATATTGTCGTATACGCCGTGGAACGACTTCTGAGGCTTGCCGTTGAGCGTGCATTTCCAGAAGCAGCGCGGACCCGGGAAATAGGAGTGCGTCGGACAGTGCATGTCGCCGACGAAATGGAGAATCATGCGCAGGTTCATCACCACCGCCGAATCGGTCAGATTCTTGTAGTTGCGGAGATTGTAATCGGCAGTGCGCACACCCGTCATGACGTCGCCTTTCATCAGGCGCGGATTCGGGTCGTAGTTGTGGTCCGCACCGACGTTGTACACGTGCCATGCCGTCGTATAGGCAATCTCCTTGTCCTTGCGGTGCTGGTCCATCCACACGGCATCGGTTTTCAGGTCGTAAGGCATGTATTTGGCGATATTCGCCTTAGCCTTTTCGGTCAGATGACGCTCGGCTACCTTGATTACCACCTCGTGTCCGAGTCTGCCCCAAGCCATTGCGCTCTGGGCGAACATTACGCTTGCGGTTGCGGCAAGCAGAAGAAACTTTTTCATAAACGGTTTTGTGTTATAATGGTTTATAGGTTATTTACCGAAATAGAGGTTCAGCAGATACGCCAGCCGATAGCCCGCGTTGCGCAACTGCGTATCGACGAGTTCCGCCGACAGTTCGACGGTTTTCGGATTCAGCACCTCGGTATCGAACGGATTCCACTCGTAGAGTATCTTGCACTGCGAAGCGCAGTCGAAAATCCAATCCTCGTAACCGCCCTTCTGCGTCTTGCGGATTTCGCTTTTGCTGTAAGTATCGAGTTGCTCGGCGAGAAGTTCGGGTGCGATGTCGCCGTGAACGAGCAGCGGCATACGGTCGTAGACGGTATGGAATTTCTTGTAGGGTTCGCCGTTGAGCGTGCAAGCCCACATCTCCTTGCGCCCGTAGTGGTTGTGGACGGGGCAGTGCATGTCGCCGACCATGTGGAGAATCAGTTTCAGATTCATGTTCACCGCCGAGTCCGTCAGATTCTTGTAGTTGCGCAGATTATGCTCCACTACCTCCATGCCGCGGACGATGTCGTCGTTGGCGGCACTACGGTCCATGTCGTATTTGCAGGTTACGGGGTCTACATGGCAGCCGTGCCAACGTCCCGTGTAGGCATACTCATCGTCCCAGCGGTGCCTGTCCATCCACACGGCGTCGGTTTTCAGGTCGTAAGGCATGTATTTGGCGATGTTCGCCTTCGTCTTCTCCGTCAGATGACGTTCGGCAATCTTTATCACGGTTTCGTGTCCCAGTCTGCCCCACGCGAACGCGCTCTGATGCACAGTTGCGACGACTATCAGAATCAATATCTTTTTCATGTCTTTATACGTTTCGGTTGTCCAAAAGTACAAAAAAAAATCGCAAACGGAAAATTTATTGCCCGACTTCGGCATCCGACCGCTCTCCTTTCGGCACTCTATGCCACATCATGCGGAATTATCGAGCCGTGCAGCACGTTCACGTAATCCCGCACGCACCCGACGTACTCGCCGAAAGTCTCGCTCCAATCGAAAGCGTCGAACGGCGATT
This sequence comes from uncultured Alistipes sp., assembly GCA_905213895.1. Classification (GTDB taxonomy): domain Bacteria; phylum Bacteroidota; class Bacteroidia; order Bacteroidales; family Rikenellaceae; genus Alistipes. The sequence continues at coordinate 104,552 of CAJMKE010000006.1, read as the reverse complement.
TGCCGATGATGTCGTCAAGCGTGATGTCGCCGTTCAGGCAGACATAGTCGATGATGGTTTTCAGATACTCCTCCTGCTCCGAATTAAGCACGTGTCCCGACAGGAAGTCGGCGAACCGGCGGACGGCGACCTTGCGGTCGATGCCGACTATCGAGCGGATGAAGACCGCCACGCTGTCGCCGCACATCATGCGACCGTCGGCGATGTAGCGGCGGTAGTCCTCCTTCGAGCCGAGTTCCTTCCACAATATGCGTTCGAGTTCGAGAATGTCCCCGCCGTCGAGTTGCTCGATGTTCATGATTTTGCGAATCGCCGGCAAATCCCTGTTCTGCGCCAGATACTCCATGACGCTCTGTCGGTATGTCATCTTCGGCACGAACGGCTCGGCATCGGTCGATTCCTCCAACGTGTCCTCTATATCGACGGTGAACGTGCGGTTGCCGCCGCCGGCAATCAGCCCGACTATATCGCGTAACTCGGCACGCACCCTTTCGAGGTCGCCGAGCGACGTGTCGCGCCAGAAATCGGGCGACAGCACCTCGTCGATAACGGCTATCTTGGCGGCAATCGACGGATGCGATGTACGCTCGCGCAACTCGCGGGCAATCCGCACGACATTTTTCTTGCTGCGCGACGAATCGATGCCCGCCGCGACCTGCGACAGTTCGATATTCAGCATCTGCAAATCGAATTTCTTCGCCATCTCGTCGCCCGCATGTCTTGCCAGCAGCGGAGCGACCGCCTCTTTCAGTTCGACGGCATCGACCGGCGAGACATACGACCAGTTCTCCGTCCGGCGGAACTTGTCCACCGTCGCCAGTTTCGCCCTGACATCGATACGCGCATCGTTCAACTCCGCCACCTGCCCGCGCAACTCCGTCTTGATGCGGTCACGGAGCGATACGGCGAACCCGTCCTGCACGAATTCGGGTCGCTGCAACGCGACGGCGATGTCGAGCCGCACGCCGAACAGACGCTCCGTAAGCGACGGCGCGGGTGCGCTCTCCCGACCGTCGGAGTTGATGCCGAAATATCCGAAATTGTCGCACCAGTCGAAAATCGTGAAATGCTCCTTGTGCTTCCCGACGCCGAAAATATCCTCCGACAGACGGGTTCCGCGACCAATCATCTGCATGAACTTTATCTTCGAGCGCACCGGCTTGAAGAACACCAGATTCAGCACGTCCGGAACGTCGATGCCCGTATCGAGCATATCGACCGAAACGGCTATCTGCGGCAACTTGTCGCGGAAACCGAATTTGTCTATCAAATCCTGCGCGCACTTCACGTAGTTGTCGACAAGCGCGCAGAAATCCGCTCCGTACTCGGGATACAGGGCGTTGAACCGCTCGACAATCATTTCGGCATGGCGGTGGTTGCAGGCGAAAATTATCGTCTTGCCGATACATTCGCCGCTCTGCACCCGCAAGCCGAACTGCATCGTATGCTGCAAGACCTTGTCCACGGTATCCTTGTTGAATATGTAGCGGAAAATCTCGGCATTGTCTATGTCGCGGCTGTAATCCTCCTTCTCGTCCAGAGCCTTGCGCGCCTTTTCGTAACGCCACACCGACTCCATCTGCTCCTTCTCCTCGTCGCTCAGCCGGTCGTAGACGATTCCCGACTGCAATATCAGCGTACCGCATTTCAGCGGCTTGTACGGCACGAGGTAGCCGTCCTTCACCGCCTCGCCGTATTCGTAGAAGAATGTCTGCGCCGCATCGACACCGAACAGGTCGAACGTGCTGCGGTCCATATCGTCGCGCGGAGTAGCCGTGAGACCGACCAGCAGCGCATCGAAATAGTCGAGTATCGACGTATACTTGCCGAACACCGAGCGGTGCGCCTCATCGACGATTATCAAATCGAACCGCCCTATCGAGAACTCCTTCGTATCGCCGTCGATATAGTTTATCATCGTCTGATAGGTGCTGAACATCACGCGCGCCGTCATGTCGGGCTTGTCGTCCTCCGACAGGATGCAGGTCGTCGTTTGCAGCAGTTTATTGAAACTGTTCGCCGCCTGCTTCACGAGCGCGGTGCGGTCGGCGAGGAACAGCACGTTCTTCACCCAGTTGTTGCGTATCAGCACGTCGGTAATCGAAATCGCGACGCGTGTCTTGCCCGTACCGGTCGCCATCGCCAGCAGCATGCGGCGGAAATTGCCGTTGAACCGCTCGCACACCTTGCGGACGGCGCGTTTCTGATACTCGCGGTTTGTTATTGCGTCGTTCACCGACAGATTCGTAATCGCCGAGCGTCCGCGACGCTGTATCAGCAGTTCGAGTTCTCCGGCGGTGTGGTAGCCGTACACGGTGCGCGCAGGATAGCCCAGTCCGTCCACGACCTCCGTCCGATAGCCGTTGGTGCAGTAAATCACCGGTCGCACTCCGTAGCGGCGTTCGAGGCAGTCGGCATAGAGCGCAGCCTGATGACGCCCCTCCGTCGCCGAACGGCTCGTACTCTTCGCCTCGATGACAGCCAGCGGTCGGCAGTCGGCACCGAACAGCACGTAGTCGGCGTATCCGCGTCCCGAGCCGTTCGGCATCCCCTCCACGGCGACCTCGACGCACGCTTTCGACGGAGCGATTGCACCGCTGCACGTCGAGACCTCCCAGCCCGCCTCGCGCAGCATCATATCGACAAAATAGCGTCGTGTTTCCGCCTCCGAAATTCCCGTCGCGCGTCTTTCGACCGGCGCATCCGCAATCTTCGACACGTCCACGCTCTCGACGAACGCCTTGTCGGGCTGCGGCTGCGGTGCCGCGACGACGTGCATCGGCGCATACGACGGAATCAGCGTGCGGTCGAATTCGGGGAAATTTTCGACTACCTGCAACTTCACCAGCACCGCACCGACGAAGTTATAGAGGTTGAGCAGCGAGAAAAACGCCTCCCGCCTCGTCGCCGCACCCAAGTGCGCCGCACGGTTGCCCGCCTTGCGGATGTAGTGAACCGCCTTCATCAGCATGTCGTCGCCGACGAACTCCACGAACGGCTCGCCGTCCACCAGTTCGAACAGCGAAGCGCGGCGGTTGTCCTTATCGACCTCGATGCCCTTCATTTCGTAAATGGCGCGCACCAGCCACTCCAATGCCCGCCGGCTGTTGAGAGCCGACTTGTCGGGGTCCTTCACCTGCGTAACCTCCGCCGCATTGCAGTAGTTGTACAAATCGACAAGATTGTCCAACTCTTTCAGGTAATCGAAGTTTCTCATTCTTATTTAATTCTTAATTCGGAATGATGAATTCCTTTTTCATTCATTGCAACAGCAAATTTACTTTTTATTTTGCATTTTACGGCATATCGTGTACTCTTTCACGTCATTCCGAGCGAAACGTCAGTGGAGCGTGGGAATCTACCTTTGTTTATTATAGTTGGATATCGGCAATAACAAACAATGGTAGATTGCCGCGTCGCTACGCTCCTCGCAATGACGATTTTATTTTATTCGTTTACAATCTTCCCACTTAGTAAGATATATTCTTTCGTAACCGGATACGACCTTTACATCTTGTTTATAATCGTCAATCCACATATGCTCCTCATACGGAACATTTATTACCAACCAATACTCATCAATATATTGATTTTTACTATTTAATTTATAATAATCCAATCTATCGTTTTTCTTGATAATAATAGGTTCTATATCACTAAACCTAATATCTCCACACATAAAACTATTTCTATCTATAACATGCGTCCCATTAAATGATGGGCTACATTTAACAGATTCTACATAACGATATCTAAATTCTCCACGCTGTGCCATATCCAAATATCTTTTATAAAATGATTTATCAGATTGACATGCAAAGCGATTATAATAAATTTCATCATTTCGGCGATGTCGTTCTATCTCTTCTATGAACTTACTTACAAATTCTTTCTGATTAATATTATTACCGATACTCAATACATGTTCATACCAAGATATAAATACCGTCATAGGAAGTTCGCCCTTTTGAATCAATTGTTTTTTATATGTATCAAGTGCGATTTTAATATTATTAGACACCCGCATATTATTACTCTTACTGTCAATTGATGAAGCAGAACAATATACGACTTCTATACCGACATTTCTACCATCTTTCAACTCCACTATAATATCTGGACTATCATCCAATATTATTCGAGAGAACTCCATCTCGGATATTACATTACCTGCGGCTCTTAATTCTCCAATATGTTTGCTATATTCTTTTCTACTCATCACTAATCAAAATAATAACTCATTCTGCTATTGAACAAATCTTCGGTTTCGATGATTGACGCCTTGATTAATTGTTTTTGAGTCTCAATTTGTTCAATTTTTTCGGCAAACTGCTGTTGCATAAGAATCGGGGGGCAACTAACAATAGTATCTCGTATTATCGACTGCGATATATTAGGTTGCGCCCCACCAGACGATAATTTTATAAATTCCGTCTTCATGCTTCGCAAAAAATAATACAAATATACAGGAGCAAATATATCATTTGGAAATATTCCGCAAATGGCTTGATTGGTTGTCATCGCAGCCTTCAAAATACCTACTTGTCCTACGGTCGCCCCATACATAGCAATCACAACCGTATTTATCGGAAACCATTTTGCCGACGAGTTTTTTACGCCTTGCTCTGTTATACAAAGTTCCGTACTACTTATGAATGTTTTATCTATTTCGCCACTCCGCAACCATGGAATAGTTCCATTTTCATAATATTCTGCATGTTTCTTTGAAGGAGTTCCGCCCGATGTTGTATCACACACATCGCCTAATGTTTTTGTTTGCCAGCCTTTGTCGTTGGTGATAGGGTCGCCGAACATGGTGTAAAAGATTGATTGGGCGAGGGTGTCGAGTTCGCGCAGTTGCGCGCGCTTCGCCGCAATAATACCGCTCAAACAATCCAACTCCCCCACTATCCGCTCCTGCTCCGCCCTCTCCGGCACCGGAATAATGTATTGCGCTAAATCAGCAAACTTTAAATTCGTAATATTAGCACCGCAACCTACACCAGCAAGGAAATGTTTATACGATGATGATATACAAGTATAATATATATATTTGGCACAAATGTCATCATTAGGTTTTATTAAACCCATAAATCCGCCAAATGCATAGTCATAATCCTTATCAATAAAAGCGACCTTTCCTAAATGCTGTTTACTGCCATTAGACATACATATAAGAATACTGCCTTTACTTAACTTTTTATCTGGGGCAATAACAAGGTCTTCACGAACATATTTTAATTCATCAAAAACAAGCGACATCGTATCTAAATCTATATTATTCGAACGAAGTACGCCATTACAAGACAATTCAACCTCATCGTTTTTCGAGTAGGTCAATCCTCTTTGGAATGTTACCACCTCTCCCAGTTTCTTTATTTCCCAGCCTTGTTTCATACGGGTTAATTTATAAATGACTTTACCAACATTACTAATGTGGCTACAAGCGTTGCTATCGTAAATACCAAAGCCCATATTTGAATCCTATTACTGCGTTTTTGCTGAATAAGATTCACTTTTTGCACTTCACTCTGCATTGCCAACACCTGCGCTTCGCGTTCGCTCCTTAAAATATTTATCATCGATTGGATAGCATTTTTGTAGGCTTCTTTATCCATTCTCTCACATTCTTTTGACCCATAAAATTGGCACATAATGCTATTACGAGAATATTCTTCAATCTCAATACTTTCAATAGATTGTAATGTTGCCGTAGAAACGGTTATCTTTCTCAACGATTGAAGGATGTGCGTCTTAATACTATTAAGACCATAATTATGTAAAAGACAGCCATTGAGATATACTGTCAATGAATCCAATAATTTTATGGTTTCTTCACGTGTCATATTACATAAACTTTGTGCGGAATTCTTCAAGGGCTTCCGATATTCGGGTTTCGAGGGATTCGATGCGCGACAGGATTTCGTCGGGGCTGTCGTAGACCACCGCTTCGCGCGCGACCTCCTTATATTTGTTCATCGAGAGGTCGTAATCCTTTTCGCGGATTTCGGCGACCGGCACGAGAAACGACTGCTCCCTGCGGCTGCGCGACCGTTCGCCCTCCATATTGCGGAAACGCGCAACGACATCGGGAATATCGTTCTCGGCAACCTCGGTGCGCTTCTGGTCGAGCGAGTAGCCGTCCGCCTTCATGTCGTAGAACCAAACGTCGTCGGTACCGCCCGTATCGGTCTTGGTGAAAATCAGAATCGCGGTCGAGACTCCCGAATAGGGCTGGAAAACTCCGCTCGGCATGGAGATGACCGCCTGCAAACGCTGACGGTCGATAAGTTCCTTGCGCAGAGCCTTGTGAGCCTTGGAGTTGCCGAACAGCACGCCGTCGGGTACGATGCTGGCGCAGCGTCCGCCGAGTTGCAGCATGCGGACGAACAGAGCGACGAAAAGCAGTTCGGTTTTGGTCGTCGGCGCAATCGCGAGCAGCGACTTGCTGACGGCATCCTTATCGAGAGTGCCGGCAAACGGCGGGTTGGCAAGGCACAGCGTATAGCGTTCGGTATCGGTATTGTCGGTCGAAAGCGAATCCTTGTAGACGATGTCGGGATTGTCCACGCCGTGGAGCATCAGGTTCATCGCGCCGATGCGCAGCATGGTCTGGTCGGTATCGAATCCGTGGAACATCGACTGACGGAAATGGCGGTTATTGTCGGTGCGGAGCAGTTCGGAGCGGTAGTTCTCCTCGATATATTTCGCGCTCTCGACGATAAATCCCGCCGAACCCATTGCGGGGTCGCAGACGGTGTCGCGCAGAGTGGGCTGCATCAGTTCGACCATCATGCGGATGATGTGGCGCGGGGTGCGGAACTGTCCGTTATTGCCGCTCGCCGCCATTTTGCCCAGAACATACTCGTAGACGTCGCCCATCGTGTCGCGGTTGTTCATGTCGAGGTCGTCGATGCCGTCCACGATTCTGGCAAGCGTCCGCTCGGTCGGAATCAGGAAAATCGCGCTGCCCATGAAACGGCTGTACGCGCTCGCCTTGCCGCCGTTCAGATTCTTGATGAACGGGAAAACATCGTTGCGCACGGTGTGGAACATCGTCGCCGCATCGGTATTCTTGAACACGTGCCAGCGCAGCGAATCATAAAGCACCTCGCGACCCGTTTCGGGGTTTTTCCAATATTCGCCCGACCTGAAAATCGGGTCGGGAACGGGTACGCCCATGACGGCAGCGTTCGCCTCTTTGGTACGCTGGGCATCGTCGAGCATTTTCATGAAGAACAGATATGTCATCTGTTCGAGTACGGTTATCGAATTGGTGATGCCGCCCGTCCAGAAGGCATCCCAAATGGAGTCGATTTTGTTTTTGATTTCGCCGGTAATCATCGCAGTAAAATTTATCTTTCAAAGATACGAATAAGCCGAATACAAAAGCAAACTTGTTTGCGATTTTGTTGAGGCGGAGTATCTAAGGCGTAGCCAAAGATACGAAGAAGTGAGAGGTAATGCAAAAAAATCATTAAAGACTTTAAAGTCTTTAAGGTCGTTAAGGACATTAACGACATTAACGACTTTGAGGGCAGCCCGCCGAGAAAAATCGGCGGCGGCGGTAGGTAGTTGCGAAAAAATAATTATTTTTGTTTTCGCAAAAAACAAACTGAACAATGAAGAAGATTCTCATCGTCGGAGCAGGAGGTCAGATAGGCTCGGAGTTGGTGCCGTATCTGCGCTCCATCTACGGGTCGTCGAATGTCGTTGCGACGGACGTCCGCGAATGCAAATCGCTGTCGGACGACGGACCGTTCGAGGTACTCGACGCGCTGAACGCCACCAACATGGCGTCGGTCGTCGCACGCCATCATATCGACACCATTTTCAATCTGGTAGCGTTGCTGTCGGCTGTCGGCGAGCGCAATCCCCAGATGGCGTGGGGCGTGAACATGGGCGCGTTGATGAACTCGCTCGAAGTGGCACGCCAGCACCATTGTGCGGTATTCACGCCGAGTTCGATAGGCGCATTCGGACCCTCGTCGCCGAAGGACGGCACTCCGCAGGACACGATAATGCAGCCGACGACGATATACGGCATATGCAAGGTTACGGGCGAAATGCTCGGCAACTATTACGCCCACAAATACGGGCTCGACACGCGTTCGGTACGTTTCCCGGGCATCATATCCAACAAGACGCTGCCGGGCGGAGGAACGACCGACTATGCCGTCGAAATCTACTACGAAGCGATTCGCCGCGGCGAATACACCTGCGCCGTACCGCGCGACGTATACATGGACATGATGTACATGCCCGATGCGCTGCGTGCGATAGTCGAACTGATGGAAGCCGACCCGACGAAATTGAAGCACCGCAACAGTTTCAACATCGCATCGATGAGTTTCACACCCGAAATCATCGCCGCCGAGATACGCAGGCACATTCCCGATTTCAGGATGTCTTACGAAATAGACCCTGTGAAAGAGGAGATAGCCCGCAGTTGGCCCAATTCGCTGGACGACTCGTGTGCCCGCGAGGAGTGGGGCTGGAAGCCCGAGTGGGACCTGTCCCGCATGACGGAGGACATGCTCGAGGCCGTGCGGCAAAAGCACGGAGAGGCGGTGAGGTAATCTCGGATTAAAGTCTTTAAGGACATTAGGGACTTTAAGGACCTTAAAGAAAAAAGATACAGGCGCGGGATTCCGCGCCTGTATCTTTTTTTCTCGGCAGACTGTCAATTGACGTTCTCGCGGCGGTTGGTAACCGGCATACGCTGCTCCTCCGGAACATCGGCAGCCATTTCACTCTGCAACTGCACCATCTCGACGATATTGCAGCCGTCGCCGATTTCCGCACCCTCGTAACGGTATTCGACCGGCATGTTCCACTGAATCTGCAAGTCGAGCAGTGCCTTGGCGACCGTGGCATCGTAGCCGTCGCCGACGACCACCACGCCGTCCACCTCGGTATATTCGGCGAAAAACAGCACGCCGAGAGCGATGTCGAAATCGCTCGGCACGGATTTCATCTGAATATTGGATTCGCGGCATCCTCCGCGCAAAAGCGGAGTATAGACATCCGCCGCAACATCGAGAATATGGCGATGACGCGTCCGAACCACGATGATTCCCAATCTTATTTCCGAAGGCGAGAGCATCTTTACCGTCTGCAAAAATTATTTCTTTATCGAACCAATGAGTTTGTCAGCCTCGCGAGCCTCCAACGACGAAGGGTACTTCGCCGAAATCTCCTCGAAGCACTTCACAGCCTCGTCAGCCTTGTCCATAGCGACCAGTGCAAGTCCCTGCTTGTAGAGGTAGAGCGGAGCGGTGAAGTTGTTGTCGGAAGCGGCAACAGCCTTCTTGAAGAGGTTCACCGCCTCGGCATAATCGCCCTTATCGACCGCGATGTCGCCGCGAAGACCCAGATTCTGGGCATTTACGACTGCCCCCGGGATTCCGTCCACCGACTTGTAAGCCGACAGATACTTGGCTGCGTTTTCGCTGTCGCCCAGACGGAGATAGCATACTCCGGCATAGTGCTTGGCGAGGTTTCCGGCAGGCGTCGAACCGTACTGGTCGATGACGTCGAGGAAACCGGCTCCGTTCTCGTCGCCGTTAAGTGCGAGCGCGTAATCCGGAGTTTCGCCCTCGAAGCGGTACTGCGCCTCGACGATGAGTTCCGAAGCACGTTCGGCATTGCGGTCTACGATAAGTTTCTTGTAGGCGTATCCGCATACGACGAGCAGAACCACCACAACCAATGCGAGAACAACTTTCTTGCCGTTATTCTCGAAAAAAGACTCAGTGCGGCTCACTGCTTCGGCAACGGCAGCCTCCTGAGTGTTTACTTCATTCTTTGACATAATTACAAAATATTTTTAATTTACAAATTTGCGTTTTAGGCATTCAATCCACAAAAATACATTTTTTTATGTAATAAACCGACTATCGGGAAGATTTTTTTATCGTTGCGGGGAGTTAGGGTCCTTAAAGTCTTTAAGGTCGTTAGGGACTTTAAGGACTTTTAATAAATTTTTCGTACCTTTGACATTGTAAAAACGAAACGATGCTGCTCAAAAAACTGTCGCTCATAAATTTCAAGAATCTCGCTCAGGAGAATCTGTCGCTCGACGCCGGAATCAACTGTTTCGTCGGCGACAACGGCACATGCAAGACCAACATAGTCGATGCCGTCTACTATCTGTCGATGTGCAAGTCGGCACTCTCGATGAGCGACGGGCAGTGCATCCGCCACGGCGAACAGTTCTTCGTCATCGACGGCGAATATGCCAATCGCGACGGGCGGTGCGAGCAGATTTCATGCTCGTTCACGCGCGGCGCATCGAAGGTGATGAAGCGCAACGGCAAGGCATACGAGCGGCTGTCGGACCACGTAGGACTGATTCCCGTAGTGATAGTCTCGCCGGCGGACTCGATGCTGATTTACGATGCCGCCGAGGAACGCAGACGCTACCTCAACGGATTCATCTCGCAACTCGATAAGGAGTATCTGGCGGCGATGATTCGTTACAACTCGACGCTGGCGGAGCGCAACAAATATCTGAAAATGCAGTCGGACGAACAGATGCTGCGGATATACGACATGCAACTCGCCGCATCGGGCGAGAAGATACACGCCAAACGCCGCGAAATCACCGAGGCGTTATACCCTGCCGTTGTCGAATTCTACAAACTGCTTTCGGGCGACCGCGAGCAGGTCGAACTGGTCTACAAGTCGGAGTTGAACGACGCGTCGTTCGACGAACTGTTCGCCGCATCGCGCGAACGCGACATCGTGAACGGCTTCACCACGTCGGGCATTCACCGCGACGACCTGACGTTCCGCATCGGCGGCATGCCGCTGCGCAAATACGGTTCGCAGGGGCAGCAGAAATCGTTCATAGTAGCGCTGAAACTCGCCCAGTACAGAATCATCACCGAACGTTTCGGCGAAACGCCGATACTGCTTCTCGACGACGTGTTCGACAAACTCGACGAAGGTCGCGTAGCCGAACTGATACGCATCGTCGCGGGCGACGGATTCGGGCAGATAATAATCACCGACTGCAACAGGGAGCGGATGAAGCGTCTGCTCGACGACGCCGGCTGCCGGCACAGGATATTCGACGTAACCTACGGAAAAGTACTGCAATGAAAAGGACCGAACCGATGCCGATAGGGGCTTTCATCGACGAACTCTTCAAAAGCCCGAACATAGCCGCCAAAATAGCCGAAGGCTCGCTGCCCGACACGTGGCGGCAGGTCGTAGGACCCGTCATCGCCGCCCAGACGCGGCAGGTGCGGCTCGTCAAGGGTACATTGTACGTCCACGTGCAGTCGAGCGTCATCCGCAATGAGTTGATGATGCAGCGCGAAGCCCTCGTCCGCGCCATAAACGAGAAATCGGGCATGGCTCTCGTGGCGGGGATAGTGGTGCAGTAGTGGGGAGGAAAAATTTAAGGACTTTAAAGTCCTTAAAGACTTTAAGGTCGTTAAGGTCTATTAAGCGTGCAGCCGGCAGATATTCTCTGCCGGCTGCGCTTTCAATAAAGGCTTTCCGCCGCTACAAGAATATCAACTGCGTTATCACGTAAACCGGCAGCAGTATCACCAGCGAAAATTTGAACATGTATCCGAAGAAGGAAGGCATCTTCACGCCGTCGCGCTCGGCTATCGCCTTGACCATGAAGTTCGGTCCGTTGCCGATATACGTCAGCGCGCCGAAGAATACCGCTCCGAGCGAAATAGCCCTCAAAATCATCTCCGGCACTCCGGCTACCAGGTCGGCTGTTTCGGTTACCGGCAGTCCCGCAGCCACGGTATGGAATGCGACCGCAGTCGGCGCATTGTCGAGGAACGAACTGAGCAGACCCGTCGAGTAGTAGAACTCCCACGGATTCGAGAGTCCGAGGCTCGCCGCATGGGTATTGAGGAACAACAGCGCAGGCGTCATCGTAACGAAGATTCCGACGAACAGAATGGCGACCTCCGTAATCGGCTCCCACGAGAAGTTGTTCGCGCGGCGCACGCGCTTCTTGGTCGTATAGAGCGACAACAAAATTATGCCGACCAGAATGATTTCGCGCAGGAACTTCATATAGAGCGGAGCATCCTCGCCGCCCATTGCGGGAATGTGCGATTCGTTCACGAATGCAACCGCCGTAACGATGCCGACGATATAGAAGATGTTGATTGCACCCGACACGGAGACGCGCAGAGGCTCGTCCTCATCCTCGTCGCCGCAATCGCCGGTCGCCGAAACGGACATCGACTTACCCTCCTTGCGGTAGAGATAACTGTCCGTTATGAAATAGATGGCGAGCAGCACCGTCCCCACGAACGCCCACTCCGGAAACAGATGCGAGAACCAGTTGAACGACGCACCGCGCAGGTAGAGCAGGAACAACGGCGGGTCGCCGAGCGGCGAGAGCACGCCGCCGCAGTTGGCGACGAGCGCGATGAAGAAACATATCGTATGCGCCTTGTACTCGCGGCACTTGTTGATTTCGAGCAGCGGACGTATAAGCAGCATCGCCGCGCCCGTAGTGCCGATGAAAGACGCGATATTGAATCCGATAAAAAGAATCAGCGTATTGACGAGCGGCTTGGCAGCCATATTATATTTAATATGTATGCCGCCCGTAACGACGAACAATGCGCCCAACAGCACGATGAACGGCAGATAGTCGTAAAACAACTGATGCACCACCTTGTCGCCCAGCCCTATGTAAGCCATATAGGCGGCGGTCGGTATCGAGAGTGCCAATACGAAAATCAGTTTGTTGAGATTCTTCTCCCAGCGGTGCTCTATCACCAGCGGGGCTACCGCGATGACGAGCAGCATTATCCCGAAGGGAATCATCATCCATGCTTCAACCTGTTGCATATTTCCAGTTATTATTTATTTTGCGCAAATATAGCCATTTACATCGCATCGCAAATCACAAGGCGACACCGCAGATGTCCGAAAGGGGCGTTATGCGACCGAACACTTTATGCCGAGAGCCTCGACCCTTGCGGCAATGGCAGCCAACTCCTCGTGCGACACCTTTTCGAGCGTCCGGCACGGCGTGTCGCGGGCTATCGAATAGACCATCACCTGTTTAGGCGCGATTTCGCGCACGAGCGAGAGCCACGCCCCGACTTCGCGGTCGGTCGTATTGTCGATGCGGCAGCCGTCGTACTCGCCGCGCAGGAACATAGTCTGCACTATCAGGTCGCCGCCGAACAGTTTCATGCCGGCGACCACCTCCGCCACACTGTAATGCCCGCACGGGTTATTCATAATCCGTACCGTTTCGTCGAAAGCCGAATCGAGTTTCAGAATATTGTTGTCCACCTTCGCCAACGCACGTCTCACGTCCGCTCTGCCGAGTTGCGTCGCGTTGCTCAACACCGACACTTTCGTTGCCGGCGACAGTTCGTCGCGCAGGGCAATCGTGTCGTCGATGATGCCCTCGAAATCGGGGTGCATCGTCGGTTCGCCGTTTCCAGCGAACGTTATGACATCGGGCAGTCCGCCTTCGTCCGCCATTTTGCGCAACTGGGCTGCGAGGGCTTCGCGGACATCCACGCGCGGATTGAACCGATGTTCGCCGCGATGCTCGCCGTTCCATCCGCACTCGCAGTAGACGCAGTCGAAACTGCAAATCTTGGAGTGCAGCGGCAGCAGATTCACCCCGAGCGACAAGCCGAGACGGCGCGAATGCACCGGTCCGTAAATAATATCGGTATATAAAGCAGTCATACTGAATTTACGTTTCGGCTTACTGCCCCGACGGCAACTATCGCGCCGAACGGGAGAAACGCCGTCGTTTTCACCGACATACCCGTTTCTGCCGAAAAGTACCGCAAAAATAGTAAAACTTTTCGGGAATTTGACTATATTTGCCTACGTTATTTATTCGGATACAGCGTGTGCGGAAACGGCTGATACGAAACCTTTTCCGGCAGAATCCGCAGAGATGCCGCAGGGCGGGTTGCGACTGCCGACCGAATCGGGGCTGCGGCACGAAAAGCGAAATCCGCAAAAAAACGAAGCAAGCCTCCGGCGCGAATCGGCGCAGGAGACACATTCAGGCGCGATTGCGGAGCATTCGTCCGCAGTTGTTGATAATTTGTCGAAAACCGCCGTGCGGCGGCTGTACGACGAGAGCCGTTTGCGCATATATTTGTAATATGAAATTCACGCCGCCATGCGGCGTTTTTGCACGTATACAATTAAAGTATATAATATGAAAGACAGAACCAAGGTCAATTATGCGGATGCCGTCGCAGAGTCCACGAAATATTTCGGGGGCGACGAACTCGCCGCAACCGTATGGGTCAGCAAATACGCGCTGAAAGACTCGTTCGGCAACATCTACGAATCGTCGCCGGAGCAGATGCATCACCGGCTCGCCGCCGAACTCGCCCGCATCGAGAACAACTACGCCAACCCGCTGTCGGAGCAGGAGATTTTCGACCTGCTCGACAAGTTCAGATACGTAATCCCGCAAGGCGGTCCGATGACTGGAATCGGCAACGACTTTCAGGTAGCCTCGCTGTCGAACTGCTTCGTCATCGGTCATAAGAACCCAGCCGACTCCTACGGAGGCATCTTCCGCATGGACGAGGAGCAGGTGCAGTTGATGAAGCGTCGAGGCGGCGTGGGACACGACCTCTCGCACATCCGCCCTACCGGCAGTCCGGTTCTCAACTCGGCTCTGACATCGACCGGCATCGTTCCGTTCATGGAGCGTTACTCCAACTCGACGAAGGAGGTGGCGCAGGACGGTCGCCGAGGCGCGCTGATGCTGTCGCTCTCGATAAAGCACCCCGATGCCGAGCGGTTCATCGATGCCAAACTCGATACCGACAAGGTTACGGGTGCGAACGTATCGATAAAGGTGGACGACGAATTCATGCGCGCGGCGATGGAGGGACGCACCTACACGCAGCAGTTCCCGATAAAATCCGACAACCCGAAGTTCGTGCAGCATATCGACGCGAAGAAGTTGTGGGACAAGATAATCCATAACGCATGGAAATCCGCCGAACCGGGAGTGCTGTTCTGGGACACGATTATCCGCGAAAGCATTCCCGACTGCTATGCCGACGAGGGATTCACGACCGTTTCGACCAATCCTTGCGGCGAGATTCCGCTCTGCCCTTACGACAGTTGCCGACTGCTGGCGATAAATCTGTACAGTTACGTGAACGAACCGTTCACGAAAAAGGCGAAATTCGATTTCGACAAGTTCGCTTCGCACGTCCGCAAGGCGATGCACCTGATGGACGACATCATCGACCTCGAACTCGAAAAGGTCGATTTAATCATCGAGAAAATCGCCGCCGACCCCGAAGACCAGGATGTACGTTCCGTAGAGTTGAACCTGTGGCGCAAAATCAAGGATATGGCGCTCAAAGGTCGCCGCACGGGTCTCGGAATCACCGCCGAGGGCGACATGCTCGCTGCACTCGGCATCCGCTACGGTTCGGACGATGCATTGGAGTTCGCCACGAAGGTTCACAAGACACTGGCGATAGAGGCATACCGCGCATCCGTCGAAATGGCTGGCGAGCGCGGCGCGTTCAAGATTTTCGACGCCGAGAAGGAGAAGAACAATCCTATGATTCTGCGTATCAAGGAGGCTGACCCGGCACTCTACGAGCAGATGGTGAAACTCGGACGACGCAACATAGCGATGCTCACCATCGCTCCGACCGGCACGACTTCGCTGATGTCGCAGACCACGTCGGGCATCGAGCCGGTATTCCGTCCGGTATACCGCCGCCGCCGCAAAATCAATCCGTCGGACAAGGATGTAACGGTTTCGTTCGTGGACGAGCAGGGACAGGCTTGGGAGGAGTTCAACGTCTATCACCACAAGTTCGTGGACTGGCTGCGCGTCAACGGCTACGACATCTCGCGGATGCAGACAATCGGCGACGAGGAACTCGAAAAGTGGGTCGCCGCTTCGCCATATCACAAGGCTACGGCGAATGACATCGACTGGGTGGCGAAAGTGAAGATGCAGGGTGCGATACAGAAATGGGTGGACCACTCCATTTCCGTTACCGTGAATCTACCGAACGACGTTTCGGAAGAGTTGGTAGCCGAAGTATACCATACGGCATGGGAGTGCGGCTGCAAGGGCGTAACCGTCTATCGCGACGGCTGCCGCGAAGGCGTACTCGTGGACAAGAAGAGCAAGAAGAAGACAGCCGCGAAGTGCGAAGCGGCAACGGGACAGAACAAGCGTCCGAAATCGATTCCTGCCGACGTGGTGCGGTTCAAGAACGGCTCGGAGAACTGGATTGCATTCGTCGGGCTGTACGAAGGTCGCCCTTACGAGATATTCACGGGTAAAATCGAGGAGGATGCGATGTTCATCCCGCCGAAAATCACACATGGAAACATCCTGAAAGTACGTGAGGAGGACGGCACGAAACGTTACGACTTCCAGTACACCGACCGTTACGGCTACACCAACACCATCGGCGGCATCTCGCGTCTGTTCGACGAGAGTTTCTGGAACTACGCCAAACTGATTTCGGGCGTACTGCGCTACGACATGCCTATCGAGAAGGTCGTTTCGCTCATCGACGGTCTGCACCTCGACAGCGAGAACATCAACACGTGGAAAAACGGCGTACAGCGCGCACTCAAACAGTATATCAAGGACGGCACGAAGTCGAAGGGCAAGTGTCCACAGTGCGGACAGGAGAACATGGCATACCAGAACGGATGTCTCACCTGCATGTCCTGCGGATACTCCAAGTGCGGATAGCGGATAACCGGGCGAATGCCCACCGAGAAACATGCAACGAAAAGCCGCCGGAATATTCCGGCGGCTTTCTTATTGCGGCACAGCATGTTTTTTAGGGTCATTAAGGACTTTAAAGACTTTAAGGTCCTTAATGACCCTAATCGCCGACGCTTTCCCCATGCCGCCGCGTGCAAAGGCACGGAATATGCCGACAACTATCGGTTATATGACCCGAAGAATATGTTTTTTACAAAGAAATATCGTAATACATAATGTATTTCCTGAAAAATATTTATATTTGCAACGTGAAATATTATTTTTCAGCGACTATATTAACCACAAAGAATAATAATTAGTTATGAAAAAGTTTCTTTCGATTCTCGCCGTTTCGACGTTCGTGCTTTTCGCTGCGGACAATGTCGTTGCGGCAAATCAGCAGGGGGGGGTAAAACTCCTCACGTAAAAGGATTCGTTTCCAACGGCTTTTGGGACAACTGGGAGATTCAGGGCGGCGTAGGTCCGTCGTTCAATCTCGGCACGGGCAGCGGAGCATCCAACTCCGTACTCGCGAGCGGCTATCTCGCAGTCGGCAAATGGTTCCATCCGGTATTCGGAGTAAGACTCGCCGGCGAGGGAGGCAAGTTCAGACATCTCAATCTGAAAGGCGACGACGTAAGATGGTCGTACATCTTCTTCCATCCCGACTTCATGGTAGACATGACCAACTGGATAGGCGGATACAAGGAGAAGCGCGTATGGTCGTCGATTCTCTATCTCGGTGCAGGTGTTGCCGGCGGAGCATTGAACACTCCGAGCAAGCGTACCTGCCAGTTCATCGGCGACCTCGGATGGCAGAACCGTTTCAAGGTCTGCAAGTCGGTAAGCCTCGACCTGACGCTCGAATACATGCTCGCAGATGCTGCATTCCGTCCGACTGAGGTTGCAAAGTCGAATCACTTCCACGGTCTTAACGTATACGTAGGTGCAACCTACCGTTTCAACAAGCGCACGTTCGACCGCTCGGGTGCAACCGAGGAGGAGGCGAAAGCCATGCTCGCCAACTTGAAGAAGTCGCAGGACGAAGCAGCCGCAGCAAAGGCCAAGAACGCCAAGTTGCAGGCTCTCGCAGACCAGCAGGCGAAGGCTCTCGACGCTGCCGAGAAACTCGCCGCCGAGCAGGAGAAGGCTCTGGCAGAGGCTCGCAAGAACGCAACCAAGCCTCAGGCTGCATCCGCCAAGGAGGCTGTCGAGACCGACAACTACAACGAAATGCTGTTCTACAACTATGGTTACTCGGTACTCAGCGACACCAACAAGAAGCGTCTGGATTTGATTGCCGAGCATATCAAGAACTCCGACAAACCGGTATTCCGCGTAGACGGATTCGCAGACCCGCAGACCGGCTCGAAGAAGGCGAACGCCCGTCTTGCAGGCAAGCGTGCCAAGATTGCTGCCGACTATCTGGTAAGCAAGGGCGTGGACGCAAGCCGTCTGGATGTACGCAACTGCGGAACGACCGAATGTCCGTTCGGCAAGCCTAATCACAACCGTATCGTAGTCATCTACTAACGGGGAGGAGCAAGAGTTTTATAACGATAACGGCTGCACGAATTTCGTGCAGCCGTTATTCTTTAAGGACATTAAGGTCTTTAACGACTTTAAGGACCTTAAAGAAAACGGGCGACAATGATTGTCGCCCGTTTTACCATAAGTATCAGCCGCGTTAGATAATGCCCTGTTCGAGCATCGCCTGGGCGACCTTCATGAATCCCGCGATATTCGCGCCCTTGACATAATTGACGTATCCGTCAGGCTGCGTACCGTATTTCACGCACGCCTCGTGGATACTCTTCATTATATAGTGCAGTTTCGCATCGACCTCTTCCGCCGACCACGAAATGTGCATCGCATTCTGCGTCATTTCCAGACCCGATGTAGCGACGCCGCCGGCATTCACAGCCTTGCCAGGGGCAAAGAGAATTCCCGCATGCTGGAACTCAGCGATAGCCTCCGGAGTACAGCCCATGTTGGATACCTCGGCAGCGCACCACGTTCCGTTGGCGAGCAACTCCTTGGCATCCTCGCCGGTAAGTTCGTTCTGGAATGCACAAGGCAGCGCGATGTCGCACTTGATGCTCCATGCCTTCTTGTTCGGGGTGAACGTGGCGTCAGGGAAACGCTCTGCAAACGGAGCGACGATGTTGCGGTTCGACGCGCGGAGTTCGAGCATGTAATCTATCTTCTCTTTCGTCATTCCGTTAGGATTGTAAATCACGCCGTCGGGACCCGAAATGGCGATGACTTTCGCACCCAGTTCGGTAGCCTTTGTGGCGGCACCCCAAGCGACGTTTCCGAAACCGGAGATAGCCACGGTAGCCCCCTTGATGTCGCGTCCCGCCTTATGCAGCATGTGCTGAACGAAATAGAGCGCACCGAAGCCCGTCGCCTCAGGACGGACGAGCGAACCGCCCCACGTCATACCCTTGCCCGTGAGGACGCCGGTATTATATTCGCGGGCGAGTTTCTTGTACATACCGTAGAGGAAACCGATTTCGCGACCGCCCACACCTACATCGCCGGCAGGCACATCGGTATCGGGACCTATGTTCTTCCACAGTTCGAGCATGAACGCCTGGCAGAAGCGCATGATTTCGGCATCGGACTTGCCGACAGGGTCGAAATCCGAACCGCCCTTCGCGCCGCCCATAGGCAGTGTCGTAAGAGCGTTCTTGAAGGTCTGCTCGAATCCGAGGAATTTGAGCATCGACGGATTCACCGCCTTATGGAAGCGGATACCGCCCTTGTAAGGACCTATCGCGCTGTTGAACTGCACGCGATAACCCAGATTGGTCTGAATCGTACCGCGGTCGTCCACCCACGTTACACGGAACGTGATTATGCGGTCGGGTTCGACCATGCGTTCCACGATTTTCGCCTGCTCGAATTCGGGATGCATATTGTACACCTCCTCTATCGATTCGAGGACTTCACGCACCGCTTGCAGATACTCGCTCTCGCCCGGGTGCTTGCGTTCGAGATCGGTCATCAAATTATTAACATTCATAATCCCGTTATATTTTTAATTAAAAAACTTTTATTTCTACATCTTCGTCATGTTGAGCGAAGCGAAACATCTGAAAAAGATTCTTCGCTACACTACGTTTCGCTCAGAATGACGAATATATCCGATTCAACATCAGGTTTCGCAATACAAATATAACAATTATTCTTAATGATTGTAATCTTTCCCGATATTTTTAACGACGAATCGTAATCATTATTGCAATTACGATTACAAAATATAGTTTTTACTAAATTTCGACCAGACGATTTCTGATAGCGTAGACCACGAGGCTCGCCGTATTGCGGCATCCCGTCTTTTCGAGTATTTTGGCGCGATGCGCATCGACCGTGCGTTTGGAGATGAACAGCGAATCGGCAATCTCCTGATTCGACAGACCGCGGCATATCCCGACCAGCACATCTATTTCGCGTTCGGAGAGCGACTCCGACTCCCGCGAACTGCCGTGCAGAATACCCGACATCGAATCGAGCAGCGCGCCGCAGAAATAGTCGCCGCCGTCGGCAACCGTCGCTATCGCGTCGAACACCTCGTCGATTTCGGAATCTTTGAGCAGAAATCCTTTCGCCCCGGCATCGAGCATCCGCGAATAGTAGTTCTCGTCGCCGAACATCGACAGGCAAATCACCTTCAAGTCGGGTTTCAATGCCAGAGCCTTGGCTGTCGCCTCGTCGCCGTTCATCGTCGGCATCGATATGTCCATGAACACGACATCGGCATCGAGCGAGGGCAGGTCGGCGACGAAATCCGCTCCGTCCGAAAATTCGGCGACCACGCGGCAGCCGTTGCGACCGTCGATAAGCCCTTTCAGACCGTTGCGAAAAAGCGTATGGTCATCGACCAGAACGATTCGTCTTTCTCCTTCTGCGCCCATAGGTATTCTCCTTTCCGGTTGAAATTCCCCCCCCCGTCGTATTTACGCGGACGACGGCTTTCATGCCTTCGCCCTTGCGGCTCTCGATGTCGAACGTGCCATTAAGCGAATTTACGCGGGAGGCTATGTTGGACAGACCCATTCCGCAGTCGAGTACGGCTTTCGGATTGAATCCGCGACCGTTGTCGGTATAGTCGAGTTTGAGTTCCGCTCCGTCGAACGACAGCGACAGATTTACCGCCGAGCAGCCCGAATGTTTGAGCGAGTTGTTGATAAGTTCGCATATCACGCGGTACATTATCACCTCGACGTCGTTGTCGAAACGCTCCTTGCGGAGGTTGGTCGTGAAGCGGATGTTGATTCCGTGCAACGCGATGCTGCGCGAGATGAATCCCTTTATGCCCTGCGCCAGTCCGAAATCGTTGAGCACCTGCGGCGACATGTTGTTCGAGATTTCTCGGACGGAGCGTATCGCCTCGTCGATTACGTAGGAGGTGTTGGCAAGTATCTCCTGCTGCTCCAACGACAATCCCTTTTTCGACAGTGCCGACAGCGACATCTTCGCCGACGAGAGCAGCGGACCCATTCCGTCGTGGAGTTCCTTGGCGAAATAGGACCTCGAACGCTCCTCAGTACGCAGCACCGCCGTCAGAATCCGTTTGTTGAACAACTGCCGCTGACGGTCGAGCCGGTCGATGTAATTTATCAGCCGGTGCGCGAAAAGCACGGCAGCCGAGATGCACAGCGAGATGACCAAATCGAGTACGACGAATACCGCTGGGTCGGTCGCCGTCCATTCGGGGGACACCTGCAAGCAGACGCGCTCCTCCGACAGCGCGATGAAACCGTCGATTCAGAGAAACCATATCGAATTGTATTTCGTGCGTCGCACAAGCCGTATTGCGAATACGGTCGCAACAATCTGAATGATAATGATGATGACGAGCATCACCTTCATAAACACACTCGACTCCATAGGCAGTCCTCCCTTTATGACAATTTACAATATCCTTTCGAGCATCGCCATTTGCGAATACGCCGTCATATCGACCTGAATCGGCACCACCGAGACATAACCGTTGTTCAAAGCCCACTCGTCGCTGTCGTCGGCTTCGGGTTCGTGGTTGTCGAACGCTCCGGTCATCCAGAAATACTGTCGTCCGTGAGGGTCTTCGCGGCGGAAGAAGTCCTCGCGCCAGTATCCGCGCGTCTGGCGGCATATCTTCATACCCTTTATCTCCTCGCGCGGAATCGCCGGCACATTCACATTCAGGCACAGCGGCAACTGCGGCTTGTTTTCGAGTACCGCACCTGCAATACGCACGCCGTACTCGACGGCTGCCGCGAAATCGGCATCCGCAGCATGGTTGGTAACCGACAGACCAATCGCGGGGATATTGTAGAACGAAGCCTCTATCGCCGCGCCCATCGTACCCGAATACAGCACATTCACAGCCGAATTGGAGCCGTGGTTGATGCCCGAAATCGCCAAATCTATCTTCTCGCCGGCAAGCAGATGGTCGAAAGCGATTTTGACGCAATCGACCGGCGTACCCGACACGGCGTAGACCGTTACGTCCTCCTCGTCGCGCACCTTTCGGAGATAAAGCGGATTATATATGGTTATCGCCTGGCTCATGCCGCTCTGCATACGCTCCGGAGCGACCGCAATAACGCGTCCGAACCGGCGTGCGACCTCGATTGCCGCAGCGAAACCCTTCGACGAATATCCGTCGTCGTTGGTTACGAAAATAAGTCTGTCTTTATTCATAATAGCAAAGATACGAATTAGCGAAGTGAATGCCAAAAAATATTAGGGTCGTTAAGGTCCTTAGGGTCGTAAGACCTTATCCGACCTCGGAGCCGCCTGCTACCTGCGTTCCTGCTCGGCATCCTTTTCGAGGATGTCGTCGCCCTCCCAGTCGAACATCGGGAATTCGCGGCGCGCACCCAGCGAAAAGCGGGTATAGGTAATCGGCAGACCGCGGCTCAGATAGACCTGTTCGTATGCCGTCTTGACGGACAATACCTCGTCGGCATAGCCCGAACCATAGATATCGTTGTTGGCGACCTCGCACGGCAGGTCGAAACGGCGGATAACCTCCGACGTATAGTTGAACAGATGCTGCGAATCGGTTTTCAGATTGATGAAGCCGTCCGAAGCCAGAATATGCGAATAGTATTCGAGAAATATCGGCGACGTAAGACGTTTCTTGGCACGGCGTGTTTTGAGTTGGGGGTCGGGGAACGTAATCCACAACTCCGACACCTCTCCTTCGGCGAACATCGACGTTATGAACTCGATACGCGCGCGCAGGAAGCCGACGTTGTCCATTCCGCGTTCGGTAGCGGTCTTGGCTCCGCGCCACATGCGCGCGCCCTTGATGTCGATGCCGATGAAGTTCTTGTCGGGATTGCGTTCCGCCAGAGCGACGGTGTACTCGCCCTTGCCGCAGCCGAGTTCGAGAACTATCGGTTTGTCGTTATGAAAAAAATCGCGATGCCAGTTCCCCTTCAACGGGTGGTCGCAACGGAACATCTGTTCGAACTCCGGCTGCACGAAGCAGGCGAAAGTCAGATTCTCCGCAAAACGTTTGAGTTTATCTTTTCCCATTACTCTTTTTCTATATTTATTCCGACCGCCTCCACACCGCGAACCGGCTGTACGGGTCGTATCGTGAACAGATACCAGCCGCTCTGATTGAGCGTCGAACGGCGTCGCCAGACTATATTTTCGGTCGCCGAGACAGCCGCCGGCGAATAGGGATATTCGGGGCGGAGAACGACATGTTCGGCGAACTGTCCCGCATCGGGCAGCGAAACCGCGATGTCGAGCGGCAGCGAGTCGCAACGGAAATCGCCGTTATACCGCAGCACGACCGACAGAGTGCGCAGCGACAGGGTATCGTCGTTGCGGACAGTCAGCGTTACGGGTTCGCTCCATCCGTGCGGGTCGATGTCGGACATGACGACAGGCTGCGGCGCAATGCACCCCGCCGCGGCAATCATGGCAGCCGCGGCAAAAGCAAAGTATTTCGCGAAATGGGACATAGCCGATAAAGTTTAATTCTTCGGGGTCGCGTCTGCGGATTCGCTCCGCAGGTTCAAGGTCTTTAAGGTCTTTAAGGACTTTAACGACCTTAAAGACCCTTTGCCGTACTATTTGTCAGAGGAGGTCGAGCCGCCGCCGTTGCCATTAACATTGCCGTTGCCGGCTGCGCCACCGTTATTTCCGCCTCCGTTTCCTCCGTTGCCGTTATTTCCGTTACCGCCGTTCGGACGGTTGTTGTTGCGACGGCGATTGTTGTTGCGGTTATTGCGATTGCGGTTACCGTTGCCGGAACGGTTCTCGCCGTTGCGGTTCTCCTGATTTTCACCGCGTTTCTCGGCATTGCCGCCGCCGGCATCGGAACTTTCGGTCTTCGCTGCACGGTTTTCGCCGTTGCGGGGAGCATTGCCGCCGTTGTCGCGGTTGCGGTTGTTGTTATTGCGGTTCTTACGACGCTTCTTCGCCTTGTCGAAACGGGTGATGCTGTCCTCCTCGGTACGGTATGTAGGCTCCTCGACGGCATTGTTCGCTTCGGCGGCATCGACGATGCTGTCCGCCTTCTTGCCTGCACGGTTGAGCGACAATATCTCGCGGACGCGCGATACCGGAATCGTTACCACATTCACCATAGCATCCTTGCTGCTGCTGAACGACATCGTGTGGGCGAGAATATCGGTCTTGACGAGGTAATATTCGCCGTCCATAGCCTGCAACGGTTCCTTGACGCGCGGAATCGAGCGGCGCGCATCGGCATAGACGTCGTATTCGTACATCAGGCAGCATTTGAGTTTGGAACACTGTCCGGCGAGTTTCTGCGGATTGAGCGACAGTTCCTGCACGCGGGCGGCATTGGTCGTAACGCTCGAAAAACTCGACACCCACGACGCACAGCACAACTCCCTGCCGCACGCGCCGATACCGCCGATACGCCCCGCCTCCTGACGTGCGCCGATTTGCTTCATCTCGATGCGGATGTGGAACTGCTCGGCGAAAACCTTAATCAGTTCGCGGAAATCGACGCGACCGTCGGCGATGTAGTAGAATATCGCCTTAATCTTGTCGCCCTGATACTCGACGTCGCCGATTTTCATGTCCAGTCCCATTTCGGCTGCAATCTGACGGGCGCGAATCATCGTCTCGTGTTCGAGCGCGATAGCCTCCTGCCAACGCTCGATGTCGTAAGGCTTCGCCTTGCGGTATATCTTCTTGTATTCGCCGTTGAACGGATTGAACCCGACGCGCTTCATCTGCTTGGCGACCATGTCGCCCGTGAGCGAGACGATGCCTATGTCATGCCCCGGGCTTGCCTCGACAGCCACAATGTCGCCTATCGAAAGCGGCAGGTTATTGACGTTCTGATAATAGGAGCGGCGTGTGTTCTTGAACCGCACCTCGAAAATATCGGTCGGCAGATTGACGGGATAGCCCTCCATCCACGGCGTCTCATGCAACTTGAAGCAACCCTCAGCCGCAACTGCGTGTCGCTCACCCGATTCGTCGGTCGTGAACACGCATCCGCGACCCATTTCGGGTTTGTTATATTTGGTATAGTCCATAAATTCGACAATTTTGCGTAAAGGTAGCAAAAAAATCGCGTTCGGGGAAAAATATTTATATCATTAAGAACTTTAAGGCGGTTAAAGTCTTCAAGGACGTTGCGCGGAGATTTTGCGCAGCGTGCTGCGGACACGCAGCGAATAGAGTACCGCGGCGGTCGAGAGTCCGAACACATAGCCGTAGATAAGCCCTCGCGCTCCCAGTCCGAAAGTGAATGCGAAGAGGTAACCGACCGGAATATTTATCGCGATATAGGCAGCGAACGAGATATAGGCTATCGGACACACGTCCTTCAATCCGCGCAAAACGCCGACGAGCATGCACTGTATCGCATCGGGAATCTGATAGAGCGCGAACAGCACTATCATCTGCGCGGCAAGTGCGACGACATCGCCGTTGTCGCTGAACGCCATCGGCAGATAGCGGCGGAACACGATAAAGCATGTCGAAACGACGATATTCCATGCGACAGCCATTTGGAGCGTGGCACTTATGGTCTTGCGCATCTGCGCGAAATCGCGAAGCCCCAGACAGTGCGACACGCGGATTGTAGCAGCCGAGCCGAGCGACAACACGAGCATGAAAGTGCAGTTGCCATAGGTTACGCCAATCTGATTGGCGCTGATGGCGACCGAGCCGAACCACCCCATCATCACGCTCGTTACGACCCATGCCGAGGCTTCGAGAACCATTTGTCCGGCTATCGGGAAACCGATTTTCAGCAGCGTAACGCTGTGGCGCAGCATGTTGGCGGCACGCGAAAAGAGCGAAAGATAGTCGCGGAATCTACGCACGCAGACGAAATAGACAATGATAAGTATCGGATTGAGTATACGGGCGATAAGTGTCGCAAGTCCCGCGCCGAACACGCCCATAGGAGCGAACCCCCAATGACCGAAGATGAACACCCAGTTGAGCAGGATGTTGAGCAGGTTGGTCGAAACGAGAATCGCCATGGCGACTTTCGTGTTGCCCACGCCTTCGAGAAACTGCTTGAATGCACCGAACAGCATCGTCGGCGGCAGCGTAAGAGCCATTAGGTGATAATACGGGACAGCCATATCGACGACATCGGTCGGCTGCCCGAGATGATAGAGCAGCGGCGAGAGCGACCATTGCAACGCTGCAAGCACGATGCCGAGCAGCGAATACAGTAGTATCGCGCTTTGGAGATAGCGGGCGGAGCCGAGCCGGTCGCCGCGCACGAATATCTCGCCGACCAAAGGCGTGATACCGAGCGTTATGCCGAGACCGAAGAAATAGATGATGTAGCCGATGATTCCGCCGAACGACACTGCGGAGAGCGGAGTGGTGTCGGCACCTCCGTAGGCTCCGACCATCGCATTGTCGGCGAAAGTCGTCGCGATATAGCCGAGTTGCGACAATGCGACGGGAATCGCCAGCCGGAGATTGGCGACGTACTGTTCGCGATATTTGGCAAAAAACGTCATCGGGCGGCAAAGATAGCGTTTTTCGCCGAATCGGACAAACGGGAACAATCCCAAATGACCTTAAAGACGTTAAGGAGGTTAAAGACTTTAAGGTCATTAAGGTCGCGGGTGCGGACTACCGCTCCCGCATAAGGCGACCTTCCCTACCGGTAGTCGAGCATATTGTTCATCATCGCATAGACCGTAAGTCCTGCGACGGACTTTATGCCCGTCTTGCGCGAGATATTCTTGCGATGGGCGATAACCGTATGCACCGATATGTTCAGCCGGTCGGCAATCTCCTTGTTTATCATCCCTCCGGCGATAAGCACGAGTACTTCGCGTTCGCGGTCGGATATCTCGTTGTTTTCGCGATGCGGAGCAGTGTCGCAGTTCTCTATCGCCTCGCGCAACTTGCGCCCTATGCGCTCCTCGTCGTCATAGATGCTTATCGAGCCGTCGAACTGGCGCACCAGCCAGTCGGCGGAAGCGTTGCTGACGAGGCATACCACCGTTTTGCCCTGCAATTCGGGATATGCCGAATATATCCGTACCCGCGAGAGAGGAACGAAAAACGACGAATCCACTATCAGTACGTCGGGAGCCATCGCGTCCATGCGCTCGATACACGACTGCATTCCCTCGACCGTTCCGGCGAACGACATGTCGGGCAGACGGTCTATAATTCCTGCGAGCCCCTGACCGACAATGCGGGAAGGTGTCGCAATCATGACTTTTCTGTTCATATATTTTTCCGATTTTTTCCGGTTTCTCAATGGACTGATGCTCCGAGCCGGTGCTTCCGACCGGTCGGGGCAATGTTATGAAATCGGAAAAACGGGAGGCGCGCGAAGCGAACGTGCGCAGACCGAAGCATCGACGACCCGAATGTCCGGACGGTCGACTTTGCCGAGCACGACGAAATCGACGGCGACCGCAACGGTGTCGGCAGCCTTTTCGGCAACCGCCCAGTCGAGATAGCCGATGAGTTGGCAGGCACTCTGCGAGTGCGTATGACGGGAATCGGAATAGGGATGCGAGTGCGTAACCTTGCCCCACGAGTAGTTGTGGGTATGGACGAAACATGTCGCCGACAGCATCCAGCAAAGATATGCCGCCAGCATTATCGTCCCGTATATTACACGACTGCGCTTCATCACGAAGGCAAAGTTACGAAAAATTTCAATGGCTTCAACGCGTTCTGACGACTTTAAGGACCTTGAAGTCGTCAAAGTCCCTAAAAAATATGATGCGGAAAAGATAATTTTTCGACAAAAAGTACGTATCTTTGACAAGGAATATATCTAAAAAACATAAGACTATGAAACGAATTTTAGGAATGGCGGCAGCAATCGCGATTGCGATATTCGCCACCGCAAGCGTATCGGCTCAATCGATGAAAATCGACCAGGTACTCGCCGACGGCGAACAGTATGTAGGCAAGGACATTACGGTCGAGGGACTCTGCACCCACATTTGCAGCCACGGCGGACGCAAGATGTTCCTGCGCGGCGCGAAAGGTCTGTTGCGCGTCGAGAGCAGCAAGGAGACGGGCGCATTCAAGGACGACGTGGTGAACGAGCCTGTACAGGTCGTAGGCACTCTGATGGAGACCCGCATCGACGAAACCTACCTCAAAAACTGGGAGGAGCGCATCAAGAACGGCAAAGGTGTGGGCGAACACGGCGGCTGCGAAACCGAATCGGCTGCACGCGGCGACCAAGGCAACACCGAGCAGCAGAAAATCGACAACTTCCGCAAGCGCATAGCCGAGCGCAATGCAGCCGAGGGCAAGAACTATCTGTCGGTGTTCTATGTAGTTGCCAAAAGTTACAAGATTCTGTAATTCAACGCCTCGTCTTTCGCTATGAAGGATATTATGACTTCGGTGCGCAAGTGGAGCCGCACGCTTCACCGCGATTTGTCGTACGTATTTTCGGGCGTGCTGCTCGTCTATGCGATGTCGGGCTTCATGCTCAATCACAAGAACGATTTCAACTCCAACTACAAAATCGAGCAGCATCGTTACACAATCGCGGAACTGCCCGAAACGGTCGATGATGCGTATGCGCGCTCGCTGCTCGAACAGTGGGGCGAAGCCGACAATTTCACCGCCGTATACGATTTCGACGCCGAATCGTTCAAGGTATTCATTCGCGGAGGCTCGTCGCTGCTGGTGAACCGCAATACGGGCGAAGCGATATACGAATCCATCAAGAAACGTCCGGTAATCAGCGCGATAAACCGACTGCACTACAATCCGAGCCATTATTGGACATGGTTTTCGGACATATTCCTGCTTTCGCTCGTCGTGATAGTCCTGACAGGACTCGTCATGGTCAAGGGCAAACACGGGCTTTGGGGTCGCGGCGGCATAGAGTTGCTTATCGGCATCGCGATACCGATACTCTTCATGGTGCTGTAACTGGAAAAGTCCTTAACCGACGCCAAGCCGAGAGCAGTCGAACTTGTTCGGACTGCCGAGGCGCGAAGGAGGAAAAGACCGCGTAGCGGGATTAAAGACCCAATAAAGCAGCCGCCTCGAAAACGAGGCGGCTGCTTTTCATCAGGGTCGGTCGGTTATCGGTGAATCTCCTCCGTAAGCGACTGCGGCGCGTAGTTGCGCAGAATCCACATTATGTAGCCCATATCGACACACACGGTGCGCGAATATTTCGGGTTGAACCAGACGTCGCCCGCCATCGATTCGCGGTTACCGTCGAATGCAAGTCCGACGATTTCGCCGCGACCATTCACAACCGGCGAACCGGAGTTGCCGCCCGTAATATCGTTGTCGGTAAGGAAATTGACCTGCACCGGAGCGGATGCCGAAGCAATCATGTCGAGCATCCTGGCATCGGAGCGGAAATCGTGGTTCGTCTCGTCGATTTTCTCGACATAACCGTCCGTGGTCGAACGCCAGTCGTAATGTACGCCGTCGCGAGGGTCGAGCGGGCAGACCTTGCCATAACTCAGACGCATCGTCGAGTTGGCGTTCGGATACTGCACCCTGCCTTCGGACTGACGGAAATCGTAGAGCAGCGACGCATATTCGCGTTCGTCTGCCGTAACCGACGCACCAGCCGCGCGTTCAGCCAGAATGACCTTGCGCATGAACGGCTGGAAAGGCAGCGACGTTACGAGCGATACGAGCGGGTCGGACATCACCGCCTTGATTCGGCGCGGCTCGGAGAAGAATCCGTACAGACGCTCCGGCGTGCTGCAACACGAGTTGTCGTAAATCCATTCGAGCATCTTGCGGGCATCGCCGCCGAATTCGTCGAGACGGGTCTTGACTGCCGTTCCGATATACTCCTGCGGAAGGTTGTCGAAGAAACTGCCGCCGATTTCGACGAACAGTTCGCGGTCTGTCGCAAGGTCGGCTTTCTCCAACCGTTTAACCGACTCGACGAACTTCGCGAGTTTCGGGTCGTTGATGTCGAACATGTATTCGCCGCGCTGTTTGAGACGACCTACCGTCGATGCGAGGCGGTTCGCCATAATCATCGCCTCGCTGATTCCGAACCAGCGTTCGGCATAGTCGGTGCGCACGCGCATCGCATCGCGGCGCGCGGCGTAACCCTTCTCCATGCGGTCGAACAGTACGCCGTACTGCGCATTGCGTGCGGAGTCGGCTTCAATCCACGCTTTCAGGTCCTTCTCCTCGGCTTCGCGGATGCCCTTGACATCGAAGCGCGCGAAACAGATGTTCTCCCACTTGGCGTAGTCGGCATAGTTGGAGAGACCGAAATAGCGGTCAGAGTAGTTCATGCGCACGGTGTCGTTGCGCTCCATGCCCTTGCGCATGATGTCCATGCGGCGATGACGGGCATCGACGACGATAGGATTGCGCACCTGCTGCTTCTCCTCGACCGCGAACGACGACATGTAGCGGCGCGTGGTTCCCGGGTAACCGACGACCATCGTGAAATCGCCCTCGGCAACGCTTTTCGGAGCCACTTTCAATACGCGGTCCGGATGCAGAGGCACGTTGTCCACGGAATAGTCGGCAGGCTTGCCGTCCTTGCCGGCATAGACGCGGCAGACGGTGAAATCAGCCTTGTGCTGGGGCCAGCCCCAGTTGTCGGTATCGCCGCCGAACGCACCCAGACGTGCCGGCGGAGCGGCGACCAGACGGACGTCGCGGAAAATCTCGTAGAGATAGATATAGTACTTCTTGCCGCCCCACATCGATTCGAACGACGGCGTGAACTCCGTGGTCTTGGCGTAACGCTCCTGCATCGCCTTGCCGAGACGGCGGGTACCCATGGCGTTCCACTTCTTCTCGGCAATCATCGAGTCGCGCAGTGCCGCGGCTTCGTCGGTAACATCGATAATGCCGCGCAGGAACTGTACGGTGAAGCCTTCGAGCGGAATCTCGTTCTCGCGCGAAGCAGCCCAGAATCCGTCTTCGAGGTAGTTGTGTTCGGGAGTGGTTATTGCGCAAATCGCACTGTAAGCGACATGGTGATTGGTAATCATCAATCCCTCGTCGGAAATCATGCTGCCGCTACCCATGCCGCCGTTGATTGCGACTACGGCATCGCACAATGCAGGCGACTGCTCGTTATAGAGGGCTTCGGGCTTCAATTTGAGACCCATCCTGCGCATACGGTTGTACATCTGCGCATCAATGCCCTTTACAAGCCACATACCCTCGTCGGCAACAGCCGCGAGGGTTGTGAGCATCATCAGAACCGATAATACTGTTCTCTTCATCTATTATATCCTATTTGTTCTTCACGCAGCGAACCGACATACCCGCCATGGCGTTGCCGTATGCCACGGAAACCTTGTTGTTCGTCTTGTTCACGGTGGACATCAGCGAATAGTACTGATAGTTGGTTATAACGTTTTCGCTGTTTTTCTTCACCTGATAGCAGGTCGAGCCGAGAACATACGACATTGCTCCTACCGTCTCTTCATAAACCGTGCATACATAAGCACCTGTCGCGGTAAGGGTCGCCTTGTTGCGGATACCGACAAAAGTCCAGTTGAAGCCCGCTTCATCGAGTACATCGATAGGCGCACCTTTGGCTTCCGCATCGTAATAAGGAGCGTTCGTGTCGATTAACGCGCCATTGGAATTATGACCTACGAGACCTGTGAGTTCGGCATTGGTAGGGATATGCCAGCCGTCGGGGCAGATACCCTGCTTGCCCTCGAACGAATAGGCGTTCTCCTCCGTAATCGCATCCACACCGAAAGCGGTGGCGCAGTCGTAGAGCAGACCCTTGCTCTCGACGAGCGACGGGTCGGCGACCTTGTCGGCACCTGCCGGATACCATACGCCTGCATCGGCGACATAGTCGCTCGAAACTTTCTTGCCTTCCGGAACATAACGGAGGTTCTCCGCCATCCACGTATTGCCGTCGGCGAGCGTTACGATATTGTAGGTTACGCCGCCATAGACGAGTTTCGTCGGGTCTTCCGGCTCTTTACCGCCGTTTTCGTTTTTATCGCAACCGACGCACAAGAGAGCCGCAGCGAGAGCGAAGAATGTAAATTTTTTCATAATCTTCTGTTTTTAAGTTAATATATAAATGTTTCGTCAAAATCTGTATCCCGCCGACAGTCTCGCATTTACGCGGTTGCTGCCGAGCATCCGCACACCGAACGCACGGGTATAGTCGCCGCGCAGGTCGATGTAGAATTTCCTTATGTTGTATCTCAATCCCAATCCGCAGCCGACGCGCGAGGCGGTGAACCATTCGGTTTCGGCAGCGAGCCAATCATTCAGGCAAACCGGATAGTCGCCCGAATTTATCCCCTCGACCACGACGCCTCCGCCCTCGTCCGAACCGCCGAATGCGCCCGATGCCGACAGCGAGACCTCGAATGCGCCGAACACCATGCGTGCATCGACGAAAAAGCGCGCCGCATCCATCGAGTGCGTGCGGTACTGCGGATAGACGAGCGTCGAAAGCCGGTCGAGCGTCCGGTAATTCGCACCGAAGACAATCTCCCAGCGGTCGGCGGCATACTCCGCTTCGAGCGACGCCGAATAACTGCGGCGGGAAAAAATCGCATTGGAACCGAACTTGCGCATTATCGTAACTCCGTTTTCCGTAACGGTGTTCATCACGTTCTCGTTGTTGGTCTGGTCGAAATATCCGAATCCGGCACGGATGAACCACCGTCCGCGCAATGCGACACCGATATGCGCATCGACGGCATCGGAGCCGAATTCATGCCAGACAGTCTGTTTCTCGCCAGTGCGACCGCTGCCGCGACGGTACGACGCATCTATGTACACGCCCCGCCACTGCGCCTGCAACATCGCGCCGTTGGTGAACTCGCGCACCGGAAAGCCCGATACTCCCGCCTCGTCGAGGTGAATGCCGCTGCCCGTCCACAACTCCGAGTTGCCGTAGCAGATGCCCTTGTCGAAAAAGGCGTAGTAGTTCTCGGACGACACTCCGTATTCGCCCGCCGAAACGGATTCGCTGTTCTTGTCGAAGATATATGTCGCCCCGACCGCCCCGTCGGCGAAACGCCATGTCAGCGACGGCATTACGCGCAGGTCGAGAGCATTGTTCTTGTGGCGCAGGTCCTTGCGCTTGGAGTAACTCTGAGCCGAAACGTCGGCAAGCAGACCGAACATCAGACCGCGACCCAACTCGACCGACATGCCGCCCTCGAAAGAGTATGTCTCGCGGATTTTGCGACCCGGCGTAAATTCGAGAATATCGACCGGATAGTATCCCGGACGCGTGAACATCGAGCCGCACATGCGGTTGCCCAGAAAATAGTCGTAGCCGAATCCGCCGGCGAACGAAATCTTTTTCAGGTGGTAAACCGACTTCATCTGCGCTCCGAAATTCCAACTGTCCGCCGAACCGTATGTAGGGACGAACTTTCCGTTCTCCTTCACGGCATATATTTCGGCATACGACGTCGAGAGCGAATCGAGCCGCAGACCCGCCGTACCGCCGCCCATGTTCCACATGTTGTGGCGCACGACACGCTCGTAACGCTCCTGCGCCGACGCGGCGGCGACGCACAGAAATGTCAGAATCGATATGTATGTCAGTCGGCGCATCACTCGTTGTCTTTTAGCGACGGACGTTCGCGTTCATAGAAATCGTTCGTCGAGTTGTTGGTATCGCAATATATTTCGAGTCCGGTCGCGGCACTCTCCTTTTCGTCGAGGCGGCGGTGGAGCGAACGACCGAGATAGGTATCCGACTGGTAGACGTATCCCGCATCGAGCGACGGCGGGAAACGCTTGCGGTTGTTGCTCGACGTACCGTCGTAAACCTCGACGGCATCGACAATCCACGGAATCGGAATCTTCACTACGCTGATGACGGTCGAACCCGGTTTCTGCATGACCACCCCGTCGCGGCGGACATACTCGTCGATGTCGCAATCCTGCGCACGGAATATCACCACGGCAGGAGACGTCTGCGAGAACGGATAGCCCGACGACGGACCGACCTTGGTAACGACTTTCAGATAGTGCGACGGCTTGATTTTATCGCCCGGCACGGGATGATACATCGGATGCTGGTACAGCACGGGGTCGTAGCAGACGAAATAGCGTTCGTCGTTGAGATTCACCGAATTGTAGTACTGCAACGTATGGTCTATGGCACCGTTTACCGCAATCACCGCGTCTTCGCCCGCCGCGAGAGGAAAATCCCCGCCCCCGCCGCCGAACTGCCATACGCACTCGCCCACCGGCATGAAATCGGGGAACACCGATTCGCCCGTCGCAGGGTTCTTGCCGACCCACACATTGGTTCCCGACGAGTTGTAAGGGTCGAGAACGCCGAAGCACAGACCGTCGAGGTAGTATGTCTCGTCGGAGTTGTTGTGGAGAATGACGTATTTGTCGGAAGCATACATGCCGACTTCGGGATATTTGGTGCAGCCGCCGCAGTATATCTCCTTGATTATTATGGCGGATGTCGTCGATTCGATGAGTTGCAAGTCCATCGACATGTCGCCGCCCGTAACGCGCACCTGGTCGGACGCGCCGTTGAAGATGTGGCGTCCCTGAATATCGGAGAGACTGATGTTGTAGAAACCCTCCGAAACGACGAACCGTGCCGACGCATTCTCGTCGGTCTTCTCCGTATACGTACTGCCGTCGGCGTTGTTCACGACGGTAATATCGATTCCCGCCCGCGCATAATCGTCATAGCCCGCAGGATACACAGCCCTGACGGACAGGGTGCGGAGCGTAGCCTCGTACTGCTTATCCGCATCGAGCGGCGAGCATCCCGCGAAAATGACCGCAGCCGCGACCGCCGCAGAAACCGATAGGAATATATGTCGTAAAAATGTTCTCATACTCTAAAATTTCAGTCGCAGCGACAGTCCGTAATAGAAATCCGGCGTGAATATCGCCGCCACGCCCGTAGCATACGACGCGACAGCCCTGCGCGAATTGGTAAAGTTGTTGGCATAGAACGACAGCGAGACATGGTCGCCGAACTCCTTGGTAATACTCAGGTTAGCCGAGAAATACGGGTCGTAGCCATCGGCGTTGTACTGGTAGGCGTTGCCCGAACGCAGAATCAGATTCTGGAATGCCGGGTCGTTCGCCTCCGCCGACGTGAACGGGTGCATGACGCCGTCCGTACCCATATAATAGAGCGGATATATCGCCGTATAGTTGTTACCGTCGGCTACGCTGCCGCCTATCGGGCGTTTGCTGTCCTCCGAAACGTTGAACGCATATTCGCCGCCGTTGTAGAGCGAAATATTCTGCATCCGCCGCACGAGCATCGCTTCCAGACGCAGCGTAACGACCATACGGATTGACGGAATATGGGTTATGCTCGTAACGTTCATGCTGAACGTATGCGTCTTGCGACCGTTGTACGTCGCCGAGGTCGAAGGCGTGTTCACATAGATGCCGGCGTACTGGTACGACTTGTTGGTATTGGACGTATGCGACAGTCCCGACGGGTAGTACCACGAAAGGTCGGTATTGACGTATTTCGTGAAGTTGTACGAGCCGTCGATGCGGAACTGCGTCCGGATAGGATTTATCTGCGGGAAATCGACGACCATTTCGACACCGCTGCGCTCGATATCCGATCCGTTGTCCTGCCTGGTCGTGCCGACGAACGTTTCGTTGATGACTTTCGTATCCATTTCCGTCCAGCCGCCGGTCGAATCAGCCCCGTCGCGAACCGAAACTGCGCCGGTCTGCGGGTCGATGCGGAATTCGGGTTTCGACGGCATCGTGAAATTCTCGGGAATCTGGCTGACGCGATACGAGAAAGGCGCGTACTCGGTTTTCAGTTTGTACGGCAGCCGCGTCTTGTTGAAATAGCCCGTCAATGCCACCGAAAATTCGCCCCATTTCAAATCGACACCCACTTCGGAGTTACGGTTGCGCTGCCAGCGCAGCGACGGATTATAGGACTGCTTGTACGGCTCGGTATAGTAGGCGTACACGCTTCCCCCCCCCGCGTAGGATGCGGCGAACACCTGAATGTCGCGGTACTGCTGCTGCGGATAGAGGATGTAGAACGACGGCAGTTTCTCGGCGAAGCCCCAGCCGCCGCGCAGCGTAACGTGGTCGCCCAACTGCACTTTGGCGTTCAGTCGCGGCGACAGTGTAGCCGTATGTTTGTAGGAAGCGTCGCGGATTATCGTCTTTTCGCCGCGCACACCAGCCATAATCTGTACGGAGAAGCCGTCGCGACCGAGCGGCAGAGTGAGCCGCTCCTCGACGAAGAGCGCGAGGTTGTGCATGAACGGATAGTCGCTGTACGGGCGAGGACGATAGCCGTGCGGAGCGTACTCCGGCACGTCGTAATACTCGCCGCGACCGACATTGCCGTTGGCAGACCATGCCAGACCGACTTTCATGTTGCTGCGCACGCCGCCCCACTTGCGGTTCCATGCGGCGCGCAGTTTGACGTTGCAGTCTATCTCCTTGGAATCGACATAGCCCACGCGCGTAAAATTCGCAGGCAGCATGTCGGCGAAGAAGTATCCCTGTTCGGGAGCGTGCGCCGCCGGCTGCTGCGAGGAATTCGACACCGGGTCTACCAGAGTATTCTTGTTGTCGGCGTAACTTGCCGAGCCTTCGAGAACCACATTCGTAATCCAACTGCGGTTGAGCAGCCATTCGAGCGACGTGCGGAAACGCACCGAGTTGTCGCGGTCCTTTTCGCGGCGACCGGTATTGGCATCGGGGTCGCTCTTGGTATTCATGCCGCCGATGTTTCCCGACACGCCGACGCTGAAACGCCATACCTTGCGGAAAGTGTTGTTGTAGGCGAACGTGATGCCGCGGCGGGTGTAGGATTCGTAAGGCGACATCAGGTCTTTCGTCGCGTAGGCGTATTCGAGGCTCGTATTTATCGCGCCGCGACCCGCTCCGAGGTCGAATCCCTTGGCGAGCGAAGCCGACTTGGTGCGCGGATTGGTCGAAAGCACTATGTTCCACGGAGTGCGACCCTTGCTCGTATGCACCTTGACGATGCCCGAACCTATATCGCCGTACTCCGCCGACGGAACGCCCGTGATAACCTCGACCGACTCGACATTGGCGGTGGCGACGTTGCGCGTACCGACACCCGACATTTCGCCGAACGAAGCATTGGACGAGATTCGCACTCCGTCCACCTCGACAGCCGTACCGAACGAGGCGTTGCCCGCCGACACGCCGCCGTCGCGCAGCGCGATGATGTTGTTGCTCGTCAAATCGGGATTTGATGTGGATGCGCCCGGCAGCAGCGAAGCCACGTCGGAGACGCTGTTCATTTGGAGATGTTCGAGAGCCTTTTTGCCGATGATATGGGCGGTGGACATCTCGTCGCTCTTCGCCTTGGCGGTAACGACCACCTCGTCGATTTTGAGGTTGTCGGGACGCATGACGACATCGACGCCGTCCATATCCGCCACGACATCTATATCGACCGTCGCATCGACAAAACCGAGCAGTCTCACGATAAGCCGGTGCGAACCCGCCTGAACGCCGTTGAGCCGATATTCGCCGTCGCGGTCGCTGACAGCCCAGTTGTCGGCACCGTCCACCATGACGACTACCGCCGAAAGCGGCTTGCCGTCCTCGGACGAGACGATGCGACCGCCGACCGAGAAGGAGCGGAATGCCGCAGAGGCATCGCATACAATCGACAGAAAAACGACTACAACGAAAATATGGCGAATATACCTGCTCATCGATTCAGGAGGTTTCCATTTGCAAAGATACCTATTATTTTAATAAATTAGCAATAGCCATTTGTGGTTATTGCGAAAAAAATGCAGATAAGGGCATTGCGACCTTAAAGTCCTTAAAGTCGTTAAGGACCTTAAAGACTTTAAGGAAGAAATCTCCCGAAAAATCCTGCGACGCACGATGCGCCGCAGGGGAACTCTCCATTCGGATAAGCAGGGTTATGCCACTTTCAGTGCCACCCCTTTTTTCGACTTTTCGACCACTATCGTGTCGCCCTCGCACAGTCCTCCGTCGATTATCATGTTCGACAGCGGCTCTTCGACATGCTCGGCAATCACTCGTTTGAGCGACCGCGCGCCGTAACGCTGCTCGTAGCCCATCGACGCCAGCGAACGGCGTGCGCCGGTCGTGATGCGGATATTGTAGCCGAGCCGACCTATGCGCTCGAACATTCCGCCAAGTTCGAGGTCTACGATGCGTTCCACATCCGCCTCTTCGAGCGAGCGGAACTGGATGATGTCGTCGATACGGTTCAAGAACTCCGGAGCGAACGTACTCTCCAACGCCCTGCGGTACTCGTCCCGCGGTGCGGCTTCGACGATTTCGCTCTTCGACGAGGTCGAGTAGCCAACATGCACGCTCTTGGCGGCGACGTTGCGCGAACCGACATTGGATGTCATGATTATCACCGTATTGCGGAAATCCACGACCCGTCCCGAACCGTCGGTTAGACGCCCTTCGTCGAAAATCTGCAACATCGTGTTGAACACTTCGGGATGCGCCTTCTCGATTTCGTCGAACAACACCACCGAGTACGGATGGCGACGGACGGCTTCCGTCAGTTGCCCGCCCTCGCCGTAGCCGACATAACCCGGTGGCGAACCTATCAGTCGCGCGACATTGTGCCGCTCGCCGTATTCCGACATGTCGATGCGTATCAGCCCCTGGCGGTCGTCGAACATCCATTTCGACAACTCCTTGGCGAGCAGTGTCTTTCCTACGCCCGTAGGTCCGACGAACATGAACACGCCCATCGGACGGTTCTCGTCTTTCAGCCCCGCACGCGAACGCCGTATCGAGCGCGACACCCGTGCGACGGCTTCGCCCTGTCCGATGACACGCGACGCCAGATGCCCTTCGAGACCGCGCAGACGCTCGGTTTCGCCGTCGTTCAGACGCTCGGCAGGAATGCCCGTTATCGAGGTGATGACGCGCGCAACATCCTCGGCTGTAACCTCAACGGGATTCATCTCCAACGAGCGTCGCCATGCCGATTTGCTCTCGTCGAGCCGCGAGCGCAGCGCGATTTCGCGCAGACGGGCGGATGCGGCACGGTCGTAGACGAGTGCCTCTATCGCCTGCTTGCGTGCTTGGCGGGTGTCGGCTATCATCCGTTCGAGTTCACGGACGGATTCGGGTTTCTCGCTCGTCGCCAGATGCGCCCGCGAACCGACCTCGTCCATGACGTCTATCGCCTTGTCCGGAAAATAGCGGTCGGTGATGTAGCGTCCCGTCAAATCGACGCACGCCTGCAACGCCTCCTCCGAGTAGCACACGCGATGATGCCGCTCGTAGTTCGGTGCGATATTGTGCAGAATCTGCAACGTCTGCTCCGCCGTCGAAGGCTCGACGACCACTTTCTGGAAGCGGCGTTCGAGAGCCGCATCCTTCTCTATATTCTCGCGGAACTCGTCGAGCGTCGTCGCGCCTATGGTCTGCAACTCGCCGCGGGCGAGTGCCGGTTTGAGGATATTCGCCGTGTCGAGACTGCCCTGCGTGGAACCTGCACCGACGATTGTATGTATCTCGTCGATAAATATTATGGTATTCTTGGCACGTTTCAGTTCGTCGATAAGTTGCTGCATGCGCTCCTCGAATTCGCCGCGGAACTTGGTTCCCGCAACGAGCGACGAAACGTCGAGCGAAACTATCGACTTGTCGGCAATCGTATACGGAACGTCGCCCGAAGCAATCATCAGCGCAAGTCCCTCGACTATCGCGCTTTTGCCCACACCCGCTTCGCCGACCAGAATCGGATTGTTCTTCTTGCGGCGCGAGAGTATCTGTATCACGCGCCTTATCTCCTGCTCGCGACCGACGACAGGGTCGAGTCTGCCCTCGCGCGCCAACTGCGTCAAATCGACGCCGAAACGCGAAACCATATCGGACGGTTTGCTGTCGGGTTGCAGCGAATCGCCGTAGTCGAGCAGCCGCATGTCCGATTCGAGCGTAGGACGGCTGTCGGCAACGAACGAGTCCATCTCGGCGGCAACCAGCGACGAGTCGATGCCATACGATTTCATCACCTTCGATGTCGCGGTGGAGCCGTCGTCGAGAATATCCATCATCGCATGTGCGGTCGAAATGCGCTTGGCATCCGGAAAACGCTGTTTGAGCGTCGCGACGTACTGCACGAAAAACTCCTCCGGATTCGCACCCTCGCTCTGAGCGGCGGCGATGTCGCGCTCGATGCGCAGCGAAATCTGGTACAGTTCCCAGTCTTTGAGATGCGCCGCAAGCATGCGGTACGCCATCGACCCGTCCTCCCGCAGAATCTGCAACATCAGAGAGTCTTTGAGCGAGTGGTCGAGTTTCGCTTTCGCGGTGTCGAACGTCGTGCGGGCGATAACGCCCTCCAAGGCTTTTGATATTTTAATCTGCATATTCATACCTCCCAGTTAAATTTCGCAGAGATAACGCGGATATACAATATAATATTATGTTAAATTATCGGGTGGAAAAACAGACTTTGCGGCAACAAACTGGGAGATAAAGCATTGCCGCAGGGCGAAAAATTAAAAAATTTTAGGAATTGGGCGGGACAGAGGGCGGGACAACGGCGTTAAGGTCCTTAAAGTCTTTAAGGTCGTTAAGGACTTTAAGGACACTTTTCCGGAAATCGTATAACAAGAGCGGTTTCAAGGCTTGCGAAGTCCGAGAAACCGCAGTTTACTGCGCGTAAATGAGGATTTCGAGGATGAGCGTAACGCAGAAACCGCCTTGCTATACGGTTTCTACTTCACCATCGCGCGGTTGCCGATACCGTCGATACATATTTCCAGCGGTTCGTCGAAGCGCACATGGCGGATATACTCCGACTCGCTCACCGCCGGCATCGCGTCGAGGCGCGCGAAATCGAGCGTTCCGTCGCCCGCATACGGATTCACGGTCATATACCCCACGCCGAACGACGTCATGTTCTGGAAAAAATGTGTTCCCTGGCTCGGTTCGATGCGGAAATTGTCCAGACCGCATTCGACGATGACTTTCGCATCCGAAATGTCGCTCCACTTGACCGGCACGCCCAGCCACGGATTGCTCGAACCCCACCGACCGAATCCGACGAGGACATACGGGCGACCCTCACGGCGCATAACGTCGTTCATGCGAGTAATCTCAGCCGCCATCTTCTCCGTCGCGGCAGGGTCGAACGTCTCGGGACGCAGGTAGATGATGTCGCGCACGCCCTCGACGGCTCCCGTGCCGAGCGCGCTATCGGAACAGATTATCGAACCCGACGTGTCGATTTTCGACCAGTCCACCGCCACCCTACCTCCGCCGTCGGCGATAGGACGAATCTGCAAGACGTTGAATATTTTGAGTTTGTTTCCGCGGTCGAGGTTGGCGGCGAATTCGATTTCGACGCAGCATTTCATCTCGCGCTGCCCGATTTCGAGCAGGCGCGTGAGTATCTCGGCGAGCGGGAACGTATTGTATTTCAGAATGTGGGCGAACGTTATCACCTTGATTCCCTCCGCCAGCGGCGAATCGACCATACGCATGCTCTGCATGTCCCATGTCGAAGCGACGTTCTTCATGTTGCGGAACTTGGTGCAGTCGGCGATGTTGAGCCGTTCGAGATTGACAGCATCGTCTATCGATGTCTTGAACTTCTCGGGTTTGAGGTTCAGCGCGTACATCACCTGCTGCGTATCGCGCATGGCGAGAGCCGGTGTGGAGGTCTGCAACACATGGTTCGGATACTTGGGCGAGAAACGAAGCACCTGTTCGCCGTCCACGACGGCTTTTCCCAGACCGAACGCGACTTTCGCGATGCCGTCCTCCGCCTGTTCGTAGCCTATCGGATAAAAATTGAGCGACCGCGCGACGCCCGAAAGCGTCGGGAAATAGTAGCCCGAATCCTCCGAGCCGCAAATCTCCTCGATGACGATAGCCATCTTCTCCTCCGAAATCACGTTCGCCGTCGCCGTGATGTAGGCTCGCGACGATGCGAAATAGACCGACGCATAGACGCTCTTTATCGCCTTCGAGAGCAGTCGCAACTCTTGGTCTTCGTTCTCGGTGTGCGGAATCATGTACGTCGAATATATTCCGGCGAACGGCTGGTAGTAGGAATCCTCCAACTTCGATGATGAACGTATGGCAAGCGGCTTGCGGACATGGCGGATGAAGATTCGCAGCGCATCGTCCAACTCCTGCGGCAAGCGCGACGCGACGAACTCCGACAATATCTCGGCATCGGAAATATCCGAATTGATGACATACTGCAAGCCGTTTTCGATGATGAAGCGGTCGAAATACTCGGTCGTAATCACGAGCGTCCGCGGCACGAGTACGCGCACGCCCTCCCACTCGTTGTAGAGGTTGTATTTTTGGAGGATATGGTTCATGAACGCCAGTCCTCTCGCCTTGCCGCCGAGCGAACCGTTGCCCAGACGGGCGAACCATATCGCGTCGTTGTAGGTTTCGGGGCTGAATTTCGCCACCACGCCCAGTCCCTGCTTTATCCGGTAGTCGCGTATGCTGTCGGTAACGAACTGGCGCATGTCGGCGACGCTGCGGAACGCCTCGACCGAGATTGAGCGGAACGAGTTGCCGAGCGAGAAGATACCGCGCGAGAGCAGCCACTTCGACAGATAGTTGTTCTGTGCCACAGCATACAGCAACTTGTCGGGAATCGTATGCAGCAGCCGTTCCAGTCCGTGCAGGTCTTCGGCGCGCGCAATCTCGTCGCCCGTATCGGGGTCGGCAAGCACGAAATCGCCGAACGCGAACTCGCGACCGATATACTCGCCGAGTTCGTGGATAAGCGTCTTGGAGTTCTTGACGATGAATCCCACGCCCAACTGCTTCGCCACCGAACGCATGCTCTCCTGCGACGACTGCATCAGGAACGGCATCGTCGGGTTGTCGCGTTTGATAAGGTTGCAGAGGTCGATTCCGGCGTCGAGTTTCTCGTCCTTCGGGTTGTCGTTCTTGTGGACGACGAATCCGACGTCCGAAATCACGCCGAGCATATTGCCCTTGTAGCGTTCGTACATCGCGACGGCATCGGTATAGTTCGTTGCCATGAGAATCTTCGGGCGGGCGCGCTTGCGCATTATCTGCTGCTGCTCGTTCAGCGCGTCGCGGACGGATTCGAGATTCTGTTGCAGCACGAGTTTGTATATCGCGGGCAGGTAGGTCGAATAGTAGCGCACCGAGTCCTCGACGAGCAGAATCGTCTGCACGCCGACTTCGAGAATGTCGTGGTCGGCGTTCATGCTGTCCTCCAACAGTTTGATGATGGCGATTATCAGGTCGGTCGAGTTGTTCCAGCAGAAGACGTAGTCGATTGACGACTTGTCGCTCTCCTCTATCTTGCGGTATATCTCCTTCGAAAAGTTGGTGAGCAGTACGACAGGCGTCTGCGGGCAACGCTCCTTCATCAGTTTCGAGAATGCGAACACGTCGATTTCGCCGACGTTGTACATCGTGATTATAAGGTCGAAGCATTGCAGTTCGTCTGCGAGCGCAAGGGCATCCTTCGTCGATTCGACCTGCGTTATCGACGGCGGGTTGCTCAGGTTGAGTTCCGAATATTCGTGGGTAATCTGCGCCTCGATACGACCGTCCTCTTCGAGCGAGTAACTGTCGTAACTGTTGCAGATTAGCAGTATTTTGCGGATTCGCCGGCTCATCAGCGACGAGTAGTCCAACCCCTTTTCATTGTTCCAGATATCCATCGGCGTAGCGTTTTATCGACACAAATTTACCTTTTTTATTCGGTTTTGCGGAATCCGACGCGCAAAATCGTTATATTTAACTTCGTTTTAGATACTCCGTCTCGGCATAATCAAATTAAATTTGCTTCTGCTCTCGACTTTTCGTATCTTTAACTTCGTTTTAGATACTCCCGCTCGGCAAAGTCAAAATAAATTTTGCTTTGCCCTCGCTTATTCGTATCTTTGCATTAAACAAATTCTGAAAACCATGTCTGTAAATATCGAAGAGCGCGTCGAACGCGCAAAAGGACTGTTCCGCAGCGGCTACAACTGCTGTCAGTCGGTGGTACTCGCGTATGCCGACGTAATCGGACTCGACGAACATCTCGCCGCAACCGTCGCGGCATCGTTCGGAGGCGGTATGGGACGTTTGCGCGAGGTATGCGGCACTGTCAGCGGCATGTCGCTCGTCGCAGGATTTCTCGCTCCGTCGCCGACCAACGACAACCCCGAAGCCAAGAAGCGCAACTACGCCCTCGTGCAGGAGTTCGCCGAAGCATTCCGCGCCCGAAACGGCTATATCGTCTGCCGCCAACTGCTCGGTCTCGACCGCGACAAGGACGAACCGACGCCGTCGCCGCGCACGGCAGAATACTACCGCAAACGCCCGTGCGTCGAGTATGTCGGCGACGCGGCACGCATAATAGGAGAATATCTAAACAAATAACGCCATGAACATTATCAGGAAAATCAAGCGATTCTTTTCGAGCAGCGCACCGGTTTCGACCGAGAACGCGCCGAAGGCGGTGGGACCCTATTCGCAGGCGCAAACGTGCAACGCGACATGGACGACCTACATTTCGGGGCAACTGCCGGTGAATCCCAAGACGGGACGGATGCCCGAGACCATCGAGGCTCAGACGGCGCAGTCGCTCGACAATATCGGAGCGATTCTCGAAGCGGACGGCTGCTCGTTCGCCAATGTCGTGAAGACGACGGTGCTGCTCGCCGACATCAACGATTTCGCGGCGATGAACGGTGTCTACGCCAAATACTTCACCGAGGACCAGCCTGCCCGCGTCTGCTTTCAGGTCGCGGCACTCCCCATGGGCGCAAAGGTCGAAATCGACGCGATAGCGGTGATGTAGGGAAAGGAGTTAGGGTCTTTAAAGTCATTAAGGACATTAAAGACTTTATTATTTTAG
This sequence comes from uncultured Alistipes sp., assembly GCA_905213895.1. Classification (GTDB taxonomy): domain Bacteria; phylum Bacteroidota; class Bacteroidia; order Bacteroidales; family Rikenellaceae; genus Alistipes. Next base: position 59,559 of record CAJMKE010000006.1, on the reverse strand, counting down.
TTGCTCTCGGACAAAGCCGAAAAAATCTTCTCGGTCTCGGAGCGAAGCGACCGAATTCCCCCGCACAGGCGGGGGATTAAGGGAGTGGGTAACACGAAGCAAAAGTTTACTTTTGCCCCTCCAAAGCCGAAAAGATTTTTTCGGCTTTGGAGCGACCGACGACTGCGGCGAGTTCTTCGAGGCTCGCCGATTTTATTTTCGACATGGTGCGGAAGTGCTTGAACAGTGCCTCTATGCTCTTCGCCCCGATGCCATCGACCTTTTCGAGTTCGCTGTGCAGAAAGGCGTTGCTGCGCTTCTGACGGTGGAATGTGATGGCGAAGCGGTGAACCTCCTCCTGAATATGCGTGAACAGATGGAACAGCGATGATGTCGGGCGCAGACCTATCGACACCGGCGGATAGCCGCACAGCAGTTCCGACGTGCGGTGGTGATTGTCCTTCGCCAGTCCGGCAATCGGAATGTTCAGTTGCAGGCGTTCCAACACCTCGTGAATCGCCCCCATCTGCCCTTTGCCGCCGTCGGCTATGATGAGGTCGGGCAGTTCGGCACCCTCGTCGAGAAGGCGGCGGTAGCGGCGATAGACGATTTCGCGCATCGACGCATAGTCGTCAGCCCCCTCCACCGTCTTGATATTGAAATGGCGGTACTCCTTGCGCGAGGGTTTGCCGTCGCGGAACACGACGCACGACGCGACGGGCGACGTGCCTTGCAGATTGGAGTTGTCGAAACACTCGATATGGCGCGGCTGGCGGTCGAGCCTCAACTCGCGGCGCATCGACTCCATAAGCCGTTCGGCATGGCGTTCGGGATTCTTGATTTCGAGATTTTTGAGTTGCTCGGCACGGAAAATCCTCGCGCTGCGCTCCGAGAATTCGAGCAGCGAATGGCGTTCGCCGCGCTTCGGAACGACGAACCGCACGTTCGGGAAAAACTCCTCGTGCGGCAGGAAAGGCACTATGACTTCACCCGAAAGTTCGCCGGCAATATTGTCCGCCACGTGCTGCATGCCGAGCGTAAGCATCGACCGTTCGTCCTCCTCGATACCCGCCGAGATACGCACCGTATGTATCGCGACTATCGAACCGCCGCGGACGCGGATGAAGTTGCAGAACGCCTCGTCGCCGTCTGCGAGTAGCGAAAAGACGTCGGTATCGACTATGTTGGCACTCACTATCACCGAGCGGCTGCGGTACTTTTCCAGCGCATCGAGCCGCGCCTTGAAACGCTGTGCCGCCTCGAAGCGCAGTTCGTCGGCGGCGCGCTGCATCTCACCTTCGAGGTACGACTTAACGGGTCGCAGGTCGCCTTTAAGCACCGAAGTAACGAGGTCTACGAAAACCGAATACTCCTGCTCGCCGACCGCGCCGATGCAGGGGGCTTTGCAGTTGCCAATATGGTATTGCAGACACGGCGTATATTTGCCCTTGGCGATAATGTCCGGAGCGAGGTTGAGTTTGCATGTGCGCAGCGGCACGACCTCGCGGACGAATTCGAGAATGGCGTGCTGCGCCGCGACCGAACCGTATGGACCGAAATACTGCGAGCCGTCGCGGACGAGTTGGCGGGTGGACTGCACGCGCGGGAAATGCTCGTTGCGCAGCACTATCCACGGATAGGTCTTGTCGTCCTTCAACAGTATGTTGTACCGCGGTTGGAGGGTCTTTATCAACGAATTTTCGAGCAGCAGGGCGTCGGTTTCGCTGTCCACGACTATGTAGCGCAGCGACGCGATGCGGCTGACCATGACGCGGACTTTCGGCGTATGGTCCTTGTTTTGGAGAAAATACGACGAGACGCGTTTGCGCAGGCTTTTCGCCTTGCCCACGTAAATCACCTCACCGCGCGAGTTCTCGAACATGTAGCACCCCGGCGAAAAAGGCAGCATCGCGACCTGCTCTTTCAGCGTCGAAATCCGTTTATCGTCCATAACGATACAAATGTATATATTTTTCCCGTAAAACGTCGTATTTCGGAATAATTGACTTATATTTGCACCGGAAACAAATATTCATTTGTCCACTGACAGTTAGCCGGTTATCAAACAATAAGTATCATAAATGATTCTGACACAAAGACAATAACATCCAAACATACAGTAAAAAAATGAAGAAATTCCGCAAACCCTTATCGCGAATCGCAGCGGCGACCGTCATTGCCATGACCGCCGCATCGCTGTCGGTTTCGTGCGTAGACGAGGAGTTCCGGCTCGACGACATCTCGGGAGAGATTACTGTCGGACAGGGCGACGTAACAATCCCGCTCGGATTCCTGAAAACAAAAACATTGGGCGAAATCATCGGCGAAGACATCGATGAACTGACCATAGACGCCGACGGCAACTACTCAATCTCCTATTCGGGCGGCGACCGTTTCGACATCGACGGCATAAAGACGCAGTTCGCCCTCGAACGTTCGGCAGCATCGACGACAATCGACTATCCCGACATGCGGATAGACGACCTGACGAGTACTATCGACAAGCGGTTCTCACTCGACGTCCCTGCGGCGTTGCAGTCGATAACCCGACTGCCGGCGCAGATTTCGGCGACCGTAGCCGACTCGGGCGAATTCGACTGCAACATCGAACTCTCCATCCCGAAGCAAATCAAGGCGGTGAACGAAATCATGCTCGACGGCGACAAGGGTTCGCGCTTCGACATCACCATGTCGCTGAACGGACTCGCACCGATAAACGGCGGCGGCACGGCGAAAGTCTCGGTTACGGTTCCCGACGGATACGAACTGCTCGACGAGAACGGCAATGCCGTATCGGGCAACGTCTACACCGCGACGAAACCGCTTGCGAACGGTGCCAAAAGCCAGACTTTCGGCATGTACGTGCGCAGCATCGACACGAGCCGTTCCAAGATTGCAGGCGGAACGCTCAACATCGAGGACAAGATGCAGTACTCCATAAGTTACGCTTTCACGGCTAAAAGCGGCATCATGTTCGACCCAAAGAACGCGCCTACGCTCTCCATACACTCCGACCTGAAATACGGCGACGCCAACGTAACCGTGAACGAAATCGCGCTCGACGAGGGTACGCACTCGCTCGACGAGCGGCTGACGGTCGAGAACATCATCGACGAAATCAAGAACGTATCGGAAGTATCGTTCAAGGACACCTGCCTGCCGCTGCACATCGGCGGACTCGACTGGATAAGCCGGCGAATCGCCGAAGCGACCTATATCGACATCGTGCTGCCGGAGATTTTCGTTCTCGCCGAGAATCCGGAGGGCTACAACCCGCAGACACGCACTCTGACAGCCTCGCTCGCACGTCTGCGCGAAGGGCTGCCTGTCCGTTTGCAGGCACTGCGCATCGATGCTGCGGACAGCAAACCGTCGAACGGCAAGTTGGAAGCGGACTTCTCGCTGCTGGTGAAGATAGGTTCGATTCCGCAGGACATGGTATTCAACGCTTCGGAACTCGTACATGACGGCGTGGCGACGATAGAGATGGCGATAGAGAACACGACCGTAACCATCGACGGTATCGTCGGCACGGTCGATTACCGCCGGACCGAAACATCCGTAATCGAACTCGGCGAGATTGCCGACTACGACATAGAGGTATCCGATTTCGACGTTTCGCCGGCAATAACCTTCGACGTCGTGAATCCGCTCGGAGTGCCGCTCACGGCTGCGGTGCGTCTGATACCGACATACGACGGAGCGGACATCGCCGCCAACTCGGTTACGGTGGACGGAGTGCGGATAGCGGCTGCAACCCGCAACAACGGGACGACGACCGCAGGCAAGACGCACATCGTAATTGCCAAAGGCGACCGCAAAGGCGATTTCGGCGGAGCGGGAACGGAGTTCAGGGAGGCTGACATCACCCGTCTTTTCAAGGGCTCGATTCCGCAGCAAATCAGGGTCGAACTCGACATAGCATCCGACACATCCGCCGAACACACGCTCTATGCCGCCGACAACTACTCGGTCGATTACGAATATTCGGTCGCTATTCCGCTCGATTTCGGCAACAAGTTCGACATCTCCTATTCGGACACGGCGACGGGACTGTCCGACACATTCTCCGACATCACGGACAAGAACATATCGGTCGGCGACGTTACGATTATCGCGTCCGTCGAGAACTCCACTCCGCTCGACCTCAAAGTTTCGGCTGAACTGGTGGACATCGACGGCAATCCGACCGGCGCGAAAGCGGTCGTGGACATAAACAATGACACGGCATACGGCTCGGAGGACGGCAAGGTGCGCACGAGCGAAATACGCATCGCGCTCAGCCTCGGCGACGACAACAGCATAAAGAGCCTCGAAGAGGTGGACGGAGCGAGATTCACACTCAATGCGTTGAGCCCGAAAAGCGGCATACGTCTCAACAAGAATCAGACGCTGTCGGCGAAACTCAAACTCAACATCAAGGGCGGCATCACAGCCGATTTCAACGAATTTTAAGGACTGATAAGCGGAGAAACAAATGAAACGATATATCATTGCATTACTTGCGGCAGTCGGGGTTTGCGGCGGTGCCGCGGCACAGATAAAGACCGCATATTTCATGGAGGGTTCCTACTTCCGCACGGACATGAACCCCGCACTCGCACCGACGCGCGGCTACATCCAGATGCCTGGGCTGGGCGGCATCGGAGTGTCGATGAACAACAATTTCCTGTCGGTGGAGAACTTCCTCTACAAGCGCGACGGCAAGGTCGTAACGTTCCTCAACAACGGAATCCCGACCGATGATTTTCTGAAAAGACTGCCGAACACCGGCAAACTCAACGTCGATGCGCAGGTGAACGTACTCGGATTCGGCGGACACACGAAGAAGATGTTCTGGAATGCGGGAATCAACGTCCGCGCGAATGCCGAACTCGCGATGAAGAAGGATGTGTTCCGCCTGCTCAAAACGCTCGGCAGCGGACGCTACGACCTGACGGGAACGAACGTTGCGGCGCAGTCCTATCTGGAAGCGTACATCGGCTTCGCGATTCCGGTAAAGGAGTACATCACAATCGGATTCCGCGTCAAGGGACTTATCGGAGCGGCGAACGCCAAGGGCGACATCACGAGCATGTATGCCGACGTAACCGACGAGACGGTGCGCGCCGAACTGGCGGGAAATCTGCGCGGTAACAGCCCTGCTCTGAAAGGCGATTACGAAGTCGGAAGCGAGTTCAAACCGAAGGACTTGATATACAAGGACTTCAAGGATATTATGAAAAACATAAAGAGCGGCGGTGCCGCCGTAGACCTCGGAGTGGAAGTACGGCTGCTCAACGACAGATTGAAGGTCTCTGGTGCGATAACCGACCTCGGATTCATCTGCTGGAACGGCATTTCGACGGCTAATGTCGATGCCAACGGATTCTTCAACTACGAAGGCGTCGATTTCGACAAGGGCGAAACAATATCCGACAACGATTTCAATGCGATTATGGCTCCCTCGACCGGAAAATACACGTCGCGTCTGAACTGCGCGCTCAATCTCGGTGTCGAGTACAATATCCTGAACAACCACATCGCATTCGGACTGCTCTCCCACAGCAAATTCTGCCAGACGTTTCTCCTACACCGAACTGACGGCGTCCGTCAATTTCCGTCTGGGTCGCTGGTTCACGACGACGCTCAGCCACACGTTCCTGAACCGCAACAAACTCGGCATCTTCGGCTTCGCGCTCAACATGCATCCGGCAGGCTTCAATCTTTTCCTCGGTGCGGACTATATCGGTTGCAGTTACGCGAAACTGGACAACGCTCCGATTCCGAAGACGATGAAATCGGCTAATTTCTATTTCGGACTCGGTTTCAACCTCGGCAAGGCTAAATACATGAAGTCGATGCAGCCGCAGCCGAGAAAGACCAAACGTAATAATAAATAGAAGCGCACCGGGTTAAACATCCTCTCCCGTTTTTATGTACAAAGGTCCTTAAAGTCTCCGATGGCTTTAAGGACTTTTAATATTTTTTCGTATATTCGCGTAGAATTTACCTAAAACCAACAAACGCATGAAATCCATACCCAAATCGTTAGTGGGGCTTTCGATGCTTGCGCCGATGGCGGCATGCCAGAACCAGAAAGCCGACAAACCGAACATCATCTTCTTCCTCGTGGACGACTACGGCTGGCTCGACAGTTCGGTAGCCTACGGAGAGGAGGTCTATCCGAACAACCTCCGCATCCACACCCCGAACATGAAGCGTCTGTCGGAGATGGGCGTAATCATGACCAACGCCTACGCCTGCCCGCTCTCGACGCCTACGCGAACGAGCCTTATGACGGGAATGCACGCGGCGCACGAGAAAATCACGATGTTCACCGCTCCCGAGAAAAACACTCCGACCGACTTTACGGGAGGTACGCGCGGCTTCTTCACCGACGCATCCACCAAGGAGAACGACGATATTTTCACCCGTCCCGAGTGGAACATCAACGGCATCAGCCCCGAACCGGGCGTAGAACACACACAGTATGCCACGCCGATGGTAAAGCATCTCAAAGATGCGGGCTACTACACGATACACGTAGGCAAGGGACACTGGGCATCCATCGGAACTCCGGGTGTTACGCCTTATAATATGGGCTTCTGCGTGAACGTCGCAGGCAACATGGCGGGCATGCCGCGCAGTTATTTCAGCGAAGACCACTTCGGAAACATTCCGGGCAAGTGGACCTACTCGGCGATAAACAATCTCGAAGAGTTCTACGACACAGGCACCAACCTCACCGAGGCTCTGACGGCAAAGGCGTTGCAGACGCTCGAATATCCGATTGCCAACAACATGCCGTTCTACCTCTACATGGCGCACTACGGAGTACACACCCCGATACACGCGCATCCCGACTACTATCAGAAATACATCGACGAGGGGCTCGAAGACCTCACCGCGAAATATGCATCGATGGTCGAGAGCGTGGACAACAGTCTCGGCGTGCTGCTCGACTTCCTCGAAGAGAAGGGCATCGCCGACAACACGATAATCATCTTCTACTCCGACAACGGCGGACACAGTCTCAACACTTCGAAGAGCAGCGAAGCGCACACGTTCAACGCACCGTTGCGCGAGGGCAAGGGTTCGGTTTACGAAGGCGGCGTCCGCGTGCCGATGATGTGCTACATCCCGGGCAAGACCGCAGCGGGAGCGCGAATCAACACTCCTGTCGTGCCGGAGGATTTCTACCCTACGATTCTCGAACTCGCAGGCATCGAGAATTACGAAACCGTGCAGGAACTCGACGGCAAAAGTTTCGTAGACCTCATCACCAAGGGTTCGCAGATGGTTGCCGATGCCAAGAAGCGTGGCGAACTCACCACCCAGAAGGAGGAGAACGCATTCGTCATTCCGGAGTCGGTTTCGGGCATCGACCCGTATCGCGCGGTAGTTTCGCACATGCCTCACCAGTGGCGCATCGAAGACCAGTACGATGTCGATTTTCTCAGTGCGGTGCGCAAGGGCGACTGGAAACTGGTTTACAGAATGCACGATGCGAAACTCGAACTCTACAATCTCAAAGAGGACATCAGCGAGCGCAACGACGTTGCAGCCGAGCATCCGGACATCGTAAAGGAGTTGGCAACCGAACTGGGCGACAAACTCCGCGGCTGGGAGGCTCCGATGCCGTTCGTCAAGGCTACGGGCAAGGTCGTTCCGATGCCGGACGAGGTTTTGTAGGCACTATATTGCTCGATATGCCAACGGGCTGTCCGACGAATTCGGACAGCCCGTTTTCTTTAAAGTCCTTAATGACCTTAAAGACTTTAATGACTTTAATGTGGTAAGGTCGTTAAGGTCGCTACCGCTTACGTCCTCCGCTAAAACTTCAACGCCCTCAACTTGCGTTCGATTTGCTCGAAACGGTCGGTAGGAGCAGTACGCTGGCTTTCCAGCCGCATTCTGCGCGAGCCGCCGGCGAAATTGCGCAGGTTATAGGTGAACTTCACGAGGAAATAGCGACCCATGGTGGAGTTGTAGCGCACCTGCGAATACCCCGTCCAAACATAGCGTCCGAACGACGTATTCTGATTCAGCACGTCGTTCACGCACAACTGCACCTCGCCCAGCCGACGCAGTACCTTCTTGCCGACAGCGATATTCCACATCGTGAAACAATCGTTATAATGGTTGGTGAAGCCGACGTACTGCGTGAACGTCGCATTGGTCGTCAGCGTGAATCCGAGCGGCAGCACGACCTTCACGTTCGCCGAGGCGGTGTGGGTGAAATAGTCGTTGTTCAGCACGGCGAGCGCGCTTTTGTTGGTGCTGTACGACCCGCGCCAGTCTATCGTGAAATCGACATTTTCCGAAATGTTGCTGCCCAGCGTCAGTTGGGCGTAACCCGTCAGGTTGTCCATCATGTCGGGCGACTTGTTCACGACGACGGGAACCGTCGAATAGTTCGCGCCGAGCGAGACGTTCAGATTCGAACCGAGGAACTTCACCGGAAATCCTATGCTCGCCCGGCCCTCGTAAGACCAGTATCCGTTGAGATTCACCGGCATCGTCAGTTGGACAGGATTGTATTTCTTGCCGTCGATTTCGATAGTCTCGGGCGAGTAGACGATATCGACGCCTATGTAGTCCTGAATGTGCTGCGCCTTCGCCATCAGCATGAACGTCGTTCCCTTCGACGCCGAAATATTGGTATATCGGGCGAAGAAGTTGTGTTCGGCGAAAGGCTTCAAATCGGGATTTCCGTGGGAGAGATATTGCGAATTGGTGACGTCGTAAATATCGAGCATCGTCCACAGCGACGGAGCCTTGACCTCCGAATTGCAACTCACGCGCAGCGAATTGCTGCGGTTGAACGACCATTGGAGGGTGGCGTTGTAGACGGGATGATGATACGAACGCAGCGTGCGGTCGCCCGTCCAGCGGTTGTGGTTCGACAGCCGCGAATTCTGATACGACGCGCTCAGCGAGAACCAGTTGCGGTTGCGCGAATAGCGGAATCCGCCGCCCGCCTGATGATATAGGAACTTTCCGTCGAACGACGACGAAGTTTTGGTGTTTATCTTCGCGTCGTCGCCTATCGCGTAATCCTCGCCCGTGGCATACGACAGCAAATCGCGGCTGCGCAACTGGCATTGCAGGCGGTACGAAAGGTTGATTGTCGAATAACGCCCGATGCGGTCGCGGTATGTAGGCTGAATACGGATATTGGTCGTCTCGGTGTCGGTGAACTTGCGCGAATAGGTATACCCTATCGTCGCGAGTTCGGGACTTTTCCTGCTCGTCTTGCCCGCGCCGTTGGAGTAATAACTGCGGTCGGCATCGCTGTCGGAGTGCGACACGCTCGCCACGACGAGGAATGCCCGCCCCTGACGCAGGAACTTGTAGGAGTACTGGGCGTATGCCGATACCATATAATACTTGCTCCACCCGTCGTTGCCGCTCGGCATCCACCGATAGCCCGACTCGCCCCAACGAAGGCTCGTCGAATCGACACGGTTTACCGACGAATTGTTCGTGTAGGTCGCATTCGGGATGATGACGAGTTTCTGCCGCTTGGCGACCTTCCATTCCAGTCTGCCGCGGAATTTCAGCGTGTGGTTGTTCGGATTGGCGAACTGGTCGTAATGCGCCGTATCTATCTTGGCGGGAGCGTTGTACCAGCGGTCTATCGTGAAATCGTTCTTGGCGTTCAGATGATTGTAGAACAGATTGCCCTCGAACTTCGCCCGCTTGCGCATACCCCATTTGTCGGAGTAGTTGAGCGCGAAAATCTCCGCCGACGCAACGCCCTGCTGGGAATTGACGGTAAACTGGCGCGACGCATTGGAACTGTTCGCACGGTCGCTGACCGTCATGTCCTCGTCGGTCAGGTTCTGTTTGTTGAGGTTGTTCACGAGAGCCATCACGGTAACGCGCGCGTCGCCGCGGAATATGTTCACCGAACCGCCCGCCGTATATTTGTGCTTCGACGCGATGTTGCGCGCGGCATCTGGTTCGTATCCGTAACCGGCATGCACCTTGCCGAAACTGCTGTGGGAAAGGCTCTGGCGGGTAACGATATTTATCACCTTGCCGCCCTCGCCGTCGTCCACGCCCGTTATCTGCGCCGCCTCGCTCAACCGGTTGTATACCTCGATATGCTCGACTGCCTGCGCGGGAATGCTTTGCAGCACCTGTTGGATGTTGCCGCCGAAAAACTCCGTGCCGTCCACATATATCTGCTTGACGACTTCGCCCTGAGCCTCTATCCTGCCCTCCGAAATCGTGATTCCCGGCATCTTCCGCAGCAGAGCCTCGACCTCGGCGTCCGTCGCGACCTTGAACGCATCGGCATTGTAGCGCAGCGTATCGCCGACCATCGTCGTACGGGTCGAAACAGCCTCCTTGACAACCGCTTCGATGCCTATCGACGATGTCTTCATGTTGAGAGTGCCGAGATTCAGCGGCAGCGACGCGACATCGAACGAAAATTCGCAATCCTCGTAACCGATGAACGTAGCGGTACACTTGTACGCCCCCTCGCGCAGAGCGGGAATCTTGAAATAGCCGCCGTACTCCGAGGTATAGTAACGCACCTTGTCGGGAGCGGCAACGGGAACGACCTCTATGACCGCACCTATCACCCCTTCGTTATTTTCGTTGTCGAAAAGACGTCCCGAAACGGAAACCGTCTGTTGCGCCGATGCGACAACAGCACATACCGCGAACAGAATCGACATGATTATGCGGCGCAGCGGTTCCATGGTGTTTGAGAATTATGATTAAGCGTCGCAACTTACCGGCAGTCGTCCGCCGTCCGTAGCGACATTTGCAGATGCGGCGACGGTCAAATCGCCGCATCTAAAATAAATAGAAGTAACTACAACTTTACACCGAATCAAGTTATTGCAGGTAATCGGATAACCGACTGTCGTGGTTCTCGCGGCAAAGCCGCGTACACAGATGTTACCCACCCCCTAAATCCCCCGCCTGTGCGGGGGAATTTGGTAGGGATTCTAAATACCGTCAGTGTAAAATCGTATGTTATTGCCGAAACCGATTAGTCATCGAGTTTCGCACTCAGGAACTCGCGGTTCAGGCGTGCGATATGCGCGATGCTTATCGATTTAGGGCACTCTGCCTGGCATGCGCCGGTATTGGTGCAGTTACCGAAGCCGAGTTCGTCCATCTTGGCAACCATAGCCTTTGCACGGCGTGCTCCCTCGACGCGACCCTGCGGCAACTTGGCGAGCGACGATACGCGGGCAGCGACGAAGAGCATCGCCGAACCGTTCTTGCACGTCGCGGCGCAGGCACCGCAGCCTACGCATGCCGCTGCGTCCATCGACTCGTCGGCGTCGGCTTTGGCAATCGGAATCGCATTGCCGTCCGGAACCGAATTGGTGCGAACCGACACATAGCCGCCGGCTTGGAGAATCTGGTCGTATGCCGAACGGTTCACCACGAGGTCCTTGATTACAGGGAAAGCGGCGGAACGCCAAGGCTCGACTACGATGGTCTGACCGTCCTTGAACTGACGCATGTAAATCTGGCAGGTCGTTACGCCCTGCTCCGGTCCGTGCGCATGTCCGTTGATATGGAGCGAACACATACCGCAGATACCCTCGCGACAGTCGTGGTCGAACGCAACCGGCTCTTCACCTTTGTGTACGAGGTCGTTGTTCAGGATGTCCAGCATTTCGAGGAACGAGGTATCGGCGGAAATATCCTTAACCTGATACTCCTTGAACGCGCCCTTCGATTTAGCGTCTTTCTGACGCCATATCTTTAATGTAAAATTCATATTCCTAAATTCTAAAAAAGTTCAACGTCAAAAATTAGTCTTTATAGTTACGCTGTGCAGGGTGTACGAACTCGAAGTTCAGCGGCTCCTTGGTGAGTTCCGGCGCTTCGTCCATACCCTTGTACTCCCAAACGGCTGCATATACGAAGTTCTCGTCGTCGCGTTTCGCTTCGCCCTCTTCGGTCTGATGCTCCGAACGGAAGTGTCCGCCGCACGACTCCTCGCGGTTGAGTGCGTCGCGCGCCATCAGTTCGCCCAGTTCGAGGAAGTCGGCAAGACGGATAGCCTTCTCCAACTCCACGTTGAACGAATCGGCGGTGCCTACGACCTTCACGTCCTTCCAGAACTCCTTGCGCAGAGCCTGAATCTCGGTGATGGCCTTTTCGAGCGACTCCTTGGTACGAGCCATGCCGACGTTCTCCCACATGATGTGTCCCAGACGCTTGTGAATATCGTCCACCGACTGCTTACCGTTAATCGAGAGCAGTTTCTCGATTTTCGCCTTGACAGCCTTCTCAGCCTCGTCGAATGCCGGAGTATCGGTAGCGACCTTAGGAGCCTGAATCTTGTGCGAGAGGTAGTCGCCGATGGTGTAAGGCAGAACGAAATATCCGTCCGCCAGACCCTGCATCAGTGCCGAAGCACCGAGGCGGTTCGCACCGTGGTCGGAGAAGTTAGCCTCGCCGATAGCGTACAGACCCGGAATAGTGGTCATCAGGTTATAGTCTACCCAGATACCGCCCATCGTGTAGTGAACGGCAGGGAAAATCTGCATCGGCTGCTCGTAAGGGTCGGTATCGGTAATCTCCTTGTACATGTCGAAGAGGTTACCGTAACGCTGCTTGATGACATCCTTGCCCAGACGCTCGATAGCGGTCTTGAAGTCGAGGAACACGGCCAAACCGGTTTCGTTCACACCGAATCCGGCATCGCAACGCTCCTTGGCGGCACGCGAAGCGACGTCGCGCGGAACGAGGTTGCCGAACGCAGGGTAACGACGCTCCAAATAGTAGTCGCGGTCTGCCTCTGCGATATCCGACGGCTTCTTCGCACCCGAACGGATAGCCTTCACGTCTTCGAGTTTCTTCGGAACCCAGATACGACCGTCGTTGCGCAGCGACTCCGACATCAGCGTCAGTTTCGACTGCTGCGTTCCGTGAACCGGAATACAGGTCGGGTGAATCTGCGTGAAGCAAGGGTTTGCGAAGCCCGCACCCTTGCGGTAGCACTGGAATGCTGCGGAACCGTTCGACGCCATTGCGTTGGTCGAAAGGAAGAACACGTTTCCGTAACCGCCGGTGGCGAGAACCACTGCGTGTGCGCCGTGGCGTTCGATTTCACCCGTAACGAGGTTACGTGCGATGATACCGCGCGCCTCGCCGTTCTCGATTACGATGTCGAGCATCTCGTGGCGAGGGTACGACTTCACGCTGCCGTTGTGAATCTCCTTGTTGAGAGCGGCATACGCACCGAGGAGCAACTGCTGACCAGTCTGACCGCGGGCGTAGAAAGTACGCGAAACCTGCGCACCGCCGAACGAACGGTTGGCGAGCAGACCGCCGTATTCGCGGGCAAACGGAACACCCTGAGCGACGCACTGGTCGATGATGAGGTTCGAAACCTCGGCAAGACGATATACGTTAGCCTCGCGAGCACGGTAGTCGCCGCCCTTGATGGTATCGTAGAACAGACGGTAGACCGAGTCGTTGTCGTTCTGATAGTTTTTGGCTGCATTGATACCGCCCTGTGCGGCAATCGAGTGCGCACGGCGCGGAGAGTCCTGAATGCAGAATACCTTTACGTTGTAGCCGAGTTCGCCGAGCGAAGCAGCAGCGGATGCGCCGCCGAGACCCGTACCTACGACGATGATGTCGAGTTTGCGCTTGTTAGCAGGGCTGACAACCTTGATAGCCGCCTTGTGGTTGCTCCATTTCTGAGCCAACTCGCCGGCAGGGATTTTAGAATCTAATTTCAGAGCCATATTGTTTTAATATTTTATTCGTTCAAAAAATTCCGGAATTAAAGACTCAACACGAAGAACGTCAGAACCACGGCTGCGAAACCGAGGAAGATGAGCGTAGCAACGATGTTCGAGAGGCATTTCAGACGCGGATACCAGGTGTCGTTAGCCCAGCCTACGGTCTGGAACATCGACCATACGCCGTGGGTGAGGTGGAACCACAGAGCGACGAACCAGATGAGGTAGAGTACCACGTAGTACCACTGCGAGAAAGTTTCGGCAATCAGGGCGACGCCGTTCGCCGACTCCTCGCCGAGCAACTCGACCAACTGCATCTTCGCCCAGAAGTTGCAGAGGTGCAGCACCAGACCGAGAGCGACGATGATACCGAGGACGAGCATGTTCTTCGAAGCCCAGTCCACACCCTTTTCGGTTACGGTAACCGAGTAGCGGACGTTGCCGCGCGCCTTGCGGTTCTGAACCGTAAGGATGAAGGCATAAACGATGTGTACCACTACGCCCAGAGCGAGAACCAGCGTACCTGCGAGTGCATACCAGTTCGTTCCGAGGAACGCGCAGATAGCATCGTAGTTGAGACCGAACGGAGTGCTGCCCCACGCATTGGCGATGGCAACCACGTTCATGGACATGTGGAAGAGGATGAAGAGTACGAGAAAGCATCCCGAAACGCTCATCACGAGTTTTCTTCCAAGAGATGAATTAGATAAAAAACAACCCATAATGTTTTGAAATGAATTTTAGTTATATTTATTTTGTAAAAAGATTTCGTTGTTTTTTTGCGCTTACAAAGATAGTTATTGTTCGCGGAATAACAATAAATATCAATACTTTTTACACTTTTTATGTCATTTGGAGATAAGACCGAAATCCGCCGCACGGTGCGCAGGCGCATCGCCGGACTGACTGAGGAGCAGCGTACCGCGAAATCGGCGTCGATAGAGAAGATGTTGTCGGATTGCGATGCGATACACGGCGCGTCGGTCGTGGCACTTTACGCATCGCTCGCCGACGAGCCGCAGACACGCAGTCTGATAGAAGTTTTGAGCCGCACACGCACGGTCGTACTGCCGCGCGTCGCTGGCGACGACATGGATTTCTACGAATATTCGCCGGACTGCATGGCTGTCGGGGCATTCGGCATCGAAGAGCCCTCGGGCGACAGAGCGGTATCGCCCGACGAAATAGACGTGATAATCGTTCCCGCCACGGCATATACCGCCGACGGGACAAGGCTCGGACGCGGACGCGGGTACTACGACCGCTACATGTCGCGCCGGGGATTCCGCGCGACGAAAATCGGCGTATGCTTCGCCGAACAGATTGTGGAATACATTCCCGCCGAGCCGCACGACATCGCGGTAGACACGGTGGTGTCTGCATAGCGAGGCATATTCGTCCCTAACGACCTTAAAGCCCTTAACGAGAAATCCCCGAGCCGGACAATGTCCGGCTCGGGGATTCGACGACAGGCATTCCTCCCCGCTACTTGTACTTTATCACGGAGCGGTCATCCACTTTGAGGTCGGCGATAGTCTGACCCGCCGCCAGCCACAAATCGGCAAGCGAGTTGCCCTGACAATGCAGTTTCGCAAGCGCACGGTTGGCACTGACATCGAGCGTCGTCAGACGGTTGTCGTTGCATACTAACTCTTTGAGCGACGGCATGTGGCTCACCTCGACAGCGGCTATGCCGGTATTGTCGCACGTCAGATACTCCATCTTCGTACAGCCGCCCAAATCGAGCGACGCGAGATTGTTGGCGCGGCAGTTAAGGCTTTTCATCTCCGGCATCATCGACACGTCGAGCGACACAAGACGGTTGGTCGAGCAGTCGAGGGTCTCCAAAGCGGTACATTTGTCGATAACCAGTTTCGATATGTCGTTGCTGTGGCAGACGAGTATCGTCATCAACGGATTGTTCGACAAATCGAGTTCGTTGAGCATATTTTCATAGCACTCCATCTGTTCCAACATAGGCTGGTCGCTGACGTCGAGCGTCGTCAGTCGGTTCTGCTCGCAGCGTAGGTAGTTCACTTTCGCCAGCCCCTTGATGTCGAGCGACGAAATGGAGTTGCGGTGGCACACCAAAGTCGTCATTGCCGTACATCCGCCGACATCGACAGTCGCGATTTCGTTCATCTCGCAATAGAAATGTTGCAGGCTCTTCATTCCCGAAACGTCCATTCTGGTCAGTTTGTTGCGACCGCAGTTCAGGAATTCCAGACCCTTGCAAACATCCTTGACATTGAGCGACGTTATCTTGTTGTCGGAACAGATTATCGACGTGAGCGACGTACAGCCTTCGATATTGAGCGACGCGATTGCATTGTGGTCGCAAATCAGATACTGCAACTTCGCGAGTCCGCCGACATCGAGCGATGTAAGCGCATTGTACTCGCATTCGAGTTGAACGAGTTCGGAGAACCGCTCCACTCCGCGCAGCGACTTGATGCCCGAGTCGGCGACGTCGAGTTGCGTGATTCGCTTCGCCTCGTCGAGCGACAGACGCCCGTCGCCGTTCGCATCGTAATAGCCGAGAATCAACTCCTCGAACGCGTCGTCGCCGAAATGGACGTATCCGTCGTCCGGCGCATCGCCCTCGGCATACTGGCGGACGACAATCGACTTTGTGCGGCTGTCGCTGCCGCGAATCGCCTTGATGTCGATAAGTCCCGAACGGGTTGCGCCGGTCCCGTTCTTCTCGACGGTAACCGTAAGAACATTCCCGTCCTCCACTACGTCTATCCACGACGGATAGCCGTCGAGAAATATCCAGCGGTCGCCGTCGGTAGCGATTTTCACCGTCTTGGACTCTGTCTCCGCTTCGAATTCGAGCGTCAGCGGAGCGACGCTCAACATGATTTCGGTCGGCTGCCCCTCATTGCTCTCCTTGTCGCATCCGATGAACGGAAATACCAATCCGAACACCGCGCAGCATACGAAAATCCTATATAAAATATTGTGTTTCATTCTATCTATCCGTTTTTATCCGTTCCGGATGCCGGCATCCGCACAAATGCGGCACCGGCACCCGAACATAAAATTATCAATAAGTTCCCGATGTTATTCGGCAGATTCGTCCACGCAACGTACCGCCAGACCCGAACCCCAGCCGTCGGCATCGGTCGTATTGTAGACATACGGAGGTACGATATGCAGACAGTAAGACGCTCTGGTAGCCTGTATCTCGCTTGTCCATACGAATCCCTGCGAATTGTTGCGGTTTTGCAAATCGAGACTGTTTCCGCCATATATCAACGCTCCCGTCTCCTGCGGATGCGCGCTGCGATAGCCCTGCAACGGATACCAGTGCTGCTCACCCTTGGAATTGGAGAATATCAGACCCGGATACGGCTCGCGGACTATCGTATTGGAGTTGGTCAATACTCCGAAGAAGTTGTTGCGCGGCACACGGTAGCCCGGAGGGCACGGGTCGTAGTTGGTCTTGCGGAACGGCTTCCACAGGCTCCACTCGTCCTCGGAATTCACAGGACTCGGGAACTCGCCCTCGGCAAGCCATATTACGCCGTTCGACGTTCTGTTCGCAGCGAGGAAATACATCGGATTAGCCGTTGCGAAAGCGACTGTACCGTTCTCCTTCGTACCGCACTCCGACCGCCATTTCGCCTGTGCGTACTTGGTGTTGCAAACGGTGTAACTGCTGCCGTTGGCGAATCGGGTCTCCTTGGTTTCGCACTCGAATCCGCAGATGAACGGGTCCTTGCGTCCCCACTGGTACAGCAGACCGTAAGTTTCGACACCGCCGTTAATCGCCGCGCTCGTCGCGCCGAGGTTGCGGTCCATGCAGAAATATCCCTCCTGATTCTTGTATATGGAGTTCTCGTAGTCCATCATCGCAGGTTCGTCGGTCATCCATATATGCCAACTCCAAACGATATTGCCCGCGGCATCGAACGCCGCGATAAGGGCGTTACCCTTGTTCGCCGTAGCGGTGAACGAAATCACGCCGTCGGCATACCTGACGTCCGACACGAGCAGATTCTCGTTCGACTCGCCCACCTTCGATACCCACAGCCAGTCGGCGGAAGCGATGTTCCCGACAGCCGTACCGTCGGTCAGCGTGGTTTCGAACGAATACTTGCCGTCGCCGTGAACCATATAGCAGTTCGCCCAGCCCATGATGCTCAGGTTGCCCTCCGCATCGCCGCCCGACTGCCATTCGATATTGCCGAGCGAAACGGTTTCGTTGCGTGCGATGTTCGCCGCAGGAATCTGGTACGACACGCGCTGTCCCTTGATATTGGTAAGTATGAGGGTGAATCCCTTGTCATAGTTCGCGACCGGCAGAACGAATACGAAATCCCTGCCGCCGACAATCGAGACTCCGCCGCCGCAATCCAGCGTCGCGGTTTTCGACGCATCCGGAGCCATCGACACCGTGAAATCGTTTCCGTTCATCGCAACGTCCGCACGACCCGCAATGCGCTGGTCGCCGTTGCTTTGGAGTATCAGCGAACGCAGCGAATGCGCACCGGCGACACGGATTTTGCCCGCACCGGCGATATGTTTGAACGTCAGTTCCTTCGACGTCGAGTATGCGACTGCGGGATTGACCGAAGCGAGCGTCGCTTCACTCGAATATGAAGCCGGAATCTCGACCTTTACCAGACTGCCGTTCAGACCGGCGAAGGTCGAAGCCGGCGACACGGCATAGTACGCATCGGCGGCAGCGACGGGACCGAACATGCCGACAGCCGTATTTTCGCCCGACATGAGCAGTGCCGGCGCACCGTTCACGCTGATTATCGAACCTGCGTTCCACGTAGGCAGAGTGCCTCCGGCGGAAGTCTCGAACGAACATGCGATTTGCACGGGAGCCTCCGCGTCGGCGACATACTCGATATTGCGCGTCGTGGACGAGCCGCGGACGATTACGACATTATCGAGCGCGGCAGTCATTATTCCGTCCTCCGTATCGTGGATTATCATCGTAAGACTGCCGTAATCGCCGGCAGGCAGACACACGTCCACCGACGATGCGGCTGCGCCGAGAGCGATTCCGTCGCCCAAATCGACTGAAAGCGCAGGCGAAGCGTCGGCACCCATGACGACCTCAGGCTCCTCCGGGAACACGAGGTCTATCGAGGCGTTGCCCGAAATCTTTTCGCCGTTGCCCGCCATCATCTCTATCTTGGTTACGGTCTTGTCGCCCGTCAGCAAAAGACGCAGACGTCCGAACGTATTGTAGAACATCAGCGTTTCGCTGCTGCCCGAAGCAACCATAGGACCGAAGTCCGCGGCAGATGCGGTGCGGACCGTCGGAACGGCGAATGCCAGTACGGTCTCGCCCACCGAAGCACCGGTCGGAACACCGTATGCTCCGCAATATCTATCGGATTTGACCACGCCGTCTATACGTGCAATGCTTGCATTCGACTCGACGGCAAGCGCATATTCGATGCCGTTGACAAAAACCTTCTCTCCGTCGACCCATTTTCCGCCGTCCTCCTTGACCGCGGACAGCGATACCCGCGATTCCGGAGCAGGCTCGGGACCATTCTTTTCGCACGACGCAACGAACACCAGCGATGCCACGACGAGTGCATAAACCAAACGATTGAATTTCATAAATAAACTAATAATATGTAAGTAAATGTGGATTTCTAAACATCGAATCATTCTGAAACAGGCGTTCGCGACACCGATTCTTAAACTGACGCAACTTTATAAACCGCGGTAAAGATACGCTTTTTTCGTGATTACCATTGAAAGAATCCGAAAAATCGAATTTTTATGCGCATAAATCGATAATCCCGCACAGACGCACGTGTGAGGTCGAAATCGGATAATCCGTTTAATGTCATGAAGATGAAAAAACGCCGACAAAACTAAAAAAATTGAAAAATATCGTATAATGTACGCATTTTTCCGTATATTTGCAAATGATAATGAGCGAAACATATCTTTTTTAATACATATTTCATATGAAAACAAAACTCCTCAGAGCATTTCAATCGGGGGGGGGAATCGGCGAATATTCCACTCCGACGCTCAAACAAATCGGTATTCATGCCGAGCACGGATTCGCAGGCAGTTTCGGAAATGCCGGTTTGCCGGGCGAAGACCCCGATACGAATGATTACGGCGACCTCTAAAAACCAGACGACCATGAAAAGACTGTTCAATTCCATTATGGCTGTCGCAACGATTGCCGCCGCCATCACAGCATGCACCAAAGAGGATGTCTCCAATATCGGCACTCCTGCCGAGTTCAAGATAGCGGTTACCGCCGAAGCGGACGCTACCAGAACCTACTACGACGAGGCGCAGAAACAGATGAACTGGAACGCCTCGGGCGAGAAACTGAAAGTGTTGGAGTACAACAAATCGGAGTGGGATTTCAAGGCATACACCACTTCGGGTTACGAACTCGACGGTCGTTCCGCCAAATTCTCGGTATCCGTCTACGGCTCGGCATCGAGCGAAGGATTCATGTACTCGGCAATCTATCCTGCCGCCAACTACATCGAGTTCAGCAATTCGAACCGCAAGGCGTTCAAGATTCAGGTTCCGTCGGCACAGACTCCTGCCGAGAGCAGTTTCGACCCTAATGCCGACCTGCTGTTGGCGAAGCCGATAGACCTCGCGGAGCGTCCGTCGGAACTCACGTTCCAGTTCCACCGCGTAGCCGCTTTGGCTAAAATGACGCTCAAAGGCATCGCGGCAGGCGAGAAGATAGAGAAGATAGAACTTGCCGCCTCGCAGCCTCTGGCAGGCGTTCTGGTCGCCGACCTCTCGACCGGCAAACTGACCGACGCAGCGGTTGCCGACGGCAAAGGACTGACGCTGACAATCAATGATTTCGTCGCTACGGGCGAAGATGCAATCTGGTTCACTGCGCTGCCTTGCACGCTCGGCGCGGACGACACGCTGACCGTAACCGTCGATACCGACAAGGCGACTTACGAAAAGACCGCCGTATTCACCGCCGACAAACCGTTCGCACTCGAATCGGCTGACATCACGGCATTCGGCGTAACCGAAATGAAGCGTTCCGAGAAGGCGCAGGCGAAGACATACACCAAACTCACCGATGTGTCGCTGCTCAATGCCGAGGACGAGATTCTGTTCGTATACTTCAACGAGCAAACGGCTGCCAACTATACGTTCAGCACCGTGATGGATTCTTACGACTGCATCACCGTACAAACTGTAACGATTACCAACTCGCAGATTACCGTTTTGCCGGAAAAGGCGCAGGTCATCACTTTGCACGACGGCGAAAAAGAGGGTACGTTCAAGTTCGAATTGAAGGACGGCACATACCTCAATGCCGCCCGCGCCAAGTTCGAGATAGCGCAATCCATCGACAATGCCCACTCTTGGCAGATATCGATAAGCCAATACGGTCTTATCACCGTCAAGTCGATAAACGACGAAACCGGTACACCTTATATAAAATACAACGAAGATTCGGGCGACGAGTTCTTCCAGTGCGTAAACCTCTACTCCGGTCAAAACCTTACCGCCATTTACCACTGCGCGATAGGTACGCCTAAAACCGCGCTCGCCACTCCGGCGAACCTCGCGGCGACGGCGGCAGGCAATGTCGTAACCGTAACTTGGGGTGCTGTCGAGGGTGTTGCGGACTACACCGTAACATGCGGCGGCGAAAGCAAAACGACAGCCGAAACGACTGCGGAGTTCACTTTGGAATACGATAAATCCTACGAAATCTCCGTGGTAGCCAACCCTGCCGACACTTCCATACATAAGGTTTCGGCAGCCGCAACGGCAAGCGTTACGACCGAGAAAGAACCGGTTGTCGAGCCGAGCAGCG
Organism: uncultured Alistipes sp.; assembly: GCA_905213895.1. GTDB lineage: Bacteria > Bacteroidota > Bacteroidia > Bacteroidales > Rikenellaceae > Alistipes. The sequence continues at coordinate 38,061 of CAJMKE010000006.1, read as the reverse complement.
ATTTCGTAGAACTCACCGACGCATCGACGCTCAAAGTCGGCGACGAATTGATATTCGTATACGACTGGCAGGGCGTGTGTGCAGCGGGCAAAGAGTTCGGCTACGACGGACCTAAATCGGTATCGGTTTCAATCGTCGACGGCAAAATAACCTCGCCTGCTGACAACGTGCTGATTGCAACGCTCTGCGAAGGTGCTGCGGCTGGTCAGTTCCTGCTGAAAACGGAAGACAAATACATCAATGCCGACGGATATTCGCTGGAACTCACGAACAGCGCATCGACCGCACATTCGTGGACGATTACCAACGGTTCGCTCAAAACGTCGGCAGGAAACTATTTCGTATTCGAGACTATGGAGATTGGCGGATTTTGCAGTTCGAGTTACCTCGGCAGCGGCGCATACTCCCCGACAATATACGTTCGTTCGGCGGCAGGCGAAGTTCCCGGCGATGACAAGGAAGAGACATTGGTATTCCCTATCGACGGTGCGACATCGGGCAGAATAGGTACCATAGAAGGCAAGAATTTCACGCTTTCGAGTTCCAATGCCGAATGGCACTCCGAAGGTCTCGGTCTCAAAATGAGTAGCGGAAATTCCATCACATTCAAGCCCGCAAACGGCAAGACGATTACCAAAATCGAGATTACCGCAGCAAACGGAAAGTATTTCAAGGCGCGCGCCGACGAAGGCAGCCTCGACAACAACCAGAGCGCAGGCGCGACATCGGTATGGACGGGTTCTGCCGCAGTAAGCGTAACTTTCACGGCAACCGGATTCTCCATTATCGGTCAGGTCAAGGTTACCTGCGAATAACCGGTAGCCATACGGCTTCATACAAAACACCCGCACCATTTATCGTGGTGCGGGTGTTTTTCTCTAATGACCCTAACGACCCTAACGACTTTAAGGACTTTAAGGTCTCTAATGATTTTAACGCCCCTATCGCCTTAAAGCCCACCAATCGCCCTAATTCCTCCTGACGATTACCGAGGCATCGTCGATTTGCAGGTCTTCGATTTCCTGATTCTGCCCGAGAACGACCTCTGTCAGCGGATTTTTGCGAACATCGAGTTTTGTAAGTTTGGTATTCCTGCGCAAATCGAGAAGCGCGATTTCGTTGTCGCTGCAATCAATCGACGTCAGATTGCGGAAATACTCTATGCCGTTCAACGATGCAATGCCGCTACCGCTGCAAACCAGCGTTTTAGCCTTCGACGCTTCGGCTGGCGAAACCTTGCCGTTTTCGTCCTCGTCGTAGAGGTCGAGCATCATCTTCTCGAACGTCGTGTCGTAGAAGTGAATAGGTCCGTCCGACGGGATGTCGTCATCGGCATACTGCTTGATTTCCACCGACATCACTCTGTTGTACATACCGCGAACCGCATTGACGTCCACACGCCCCGAACGCGACTTGATGTTGTCCTCCTTGTCGGGTTCGATAGGCACGACCGATATGTGCAATCCGCCGTCGGTCTGCTCGACACTTATCCAGTCGGCACCGACCGGCACTGATACCGACCATTCGGCAGTCTCCTCGACCGACACCTTGACATCGCCAGTTTCGTGACGGTCGTTGAACTCGAATTCGGCAGGATATACCGACATTTTCAGCCCTATTGCAGGCTGGTCTTCCTTCTTGTCGTCGCAGCCGACTGCGAAAGCGAGCAGTACGGCAGCCGTGGCAAAAGCCATCGAAAATCTTTTCATATTATGATTCGTTTTATGTTCATCACTCTTCGGACTCCTCCGCCGCAGGCAGACTTTTGGCGGTCTTGATACCGAGTTTACGGATACTTTCAGCCTTCGACAGCACGTTGCCGCGCCCAGTCGAGAGTTTGGAATAGGCATCGTCGTACTTCTTCGACGCCTTCTGCAATGCCGCGCCGACATCCTCCAAATCGCCTACGAAACCTGCGAGTTTGTCGTACAGTTTGCCAGTCTCCTCGGCAATTTTCAACGCATTCCGGTTCTGCTTGTCGCGCGACCAGAGTTGGTACATCAGTTTCAGCACCGACATGAGGTGCGTCGGACTGACTATGACCACCCGTTTGTCGTAGGCATACTGCCAGACGTCCGCATCCGCCTGCATCGTAGCCATATATGCACTCTCGTTCGGCACGAACATCATCACGAAATCCGCCGCATCGGCGACGAAATCGTCGTAACGCTTGCCCGAAAGTTCGTCGATATGCCGTCGCACCGACAACAGATGCGCTTTGAGCGCACGTTCGCGCGACGCTTCGTCGGCGGCATTCACGTAATCGGTATACGCCGTCAGCGACACCTTGGAGTCGATGACGATATTCTTGCCCTCGGGCAGATAGAATATCGCATCGGGGCGCAGCCGGTTGCCCTCTTCGCCGACGATTCTCGTGCCGTCGGTATTGGTCGTAGCCTGCAACGAATAGTTTACGCCCTCTTCGAGACCCGACCGTTCGAGAATCTGGCGCAGCACCATCTCGCCCCAGTCGCCCTGAACCTTGCTGTTGCCGCGCAGCGCGCCCGTCAGTTCCTTCGCCTCGCGACCGATGGTGGTATTGAGTTCCGTCAACAGACGCAGGCTCTCTTTCAGCGACTTGACCTCGCCGACCTCGCCCGTATAGCAGTCGTGTATCGTCTTGCGCAGCGTTTCGACATTCTCCTTGAACGGATTCAGTATCTCCGCCAGACGCGATTCGTTCGCCTCCTTGAACGCCTTCGACCGCTCGTCGATTATCGTCGAAGCGATTTCGCGAAAGGCGAGTTCCGAATCCTTGCGGATTTTGGCTCTCTCCTCGCTCTCCTGCCGCAACTGCTCCTGCAACCGTGCGTTCTCGCTCCGCAAATCGGCAAGATTCGAGCGCACGGACACCGTCTCGCCACGCAAGGCATCGCGTTCGGCAGCAGCCGCACGGCACTCGTTCTCCTTCGCCGCGAGCAGCGTCTCCGCCGCCACGGTGCGTGTCCGCGAGAACAGATAGCCGCATACCGCCCCTACGACAATTCCCAAAACTGCAACTCCGAATATCAATAAAGTATCCATGCCCAATCCGCTTTTTACAAATATAGTGTTTTTTATTCAAAAAACAACGGCTTATACCTATAACGCATCCGCCTCGTCGTCGAGTATGCGGCGTTTGATTTCCGTACCCCAATAGTAACCGTGCATCGACCCGTCGGCACCGACCACGCGATGACACGGGACTATCAGTCCTATCGGATTAGCCCCGACAGCCTGCCCGACGGCTCTCACGCCCATTCCTGCCGAACGTCCGACACGACGCGCCAACTCGCCGTAACTGATTCTATCTCCGCAAGGAATATTCAGCAGTTCGCGCCACACCTCGCACTGGAATTCCGTTCCGACCAGACAGATACGCTCGGCAACCGCGCCGTCGTAACGTTCGGGCGCGACGGTTTCGCGGAACGTCGATTTGCGGAAACGGCGTTTCATGTCCGCAACCGCGCTTTCTCGCGAATCGAGACACAAGCCGAGGTAGCATAATCCGTCCTCGCACCACGCTTCGAGTGCTTCGGCATACGGCGTCGCGACGAAGGCATACTCTATCGCCTTGTCGAACCCGTTTCGGTTTACGGTGGTTATCTTCATAACAATAGTCATTCTGAGCGAAGCGAAGAATCTGTTTTCTCCAAGCAATAGATGTTTCGCTACGCTCAACATGACGAATTGACATATATCGCTCAGTCAGGCAATGTCTGATGTTAATAATAGCATAAAAATGGCAGGCTCTCCGCGAGTCTGCCATACATTCTGTCAAAAGTCTGCGACCGCCGCGGATTACTCCTCGACATCGGTATCCGGCACGAGAATACGACCGCAATACTCGCAGACGATAAGTTTCTTTCCCTGACGGATATCGGACTGACGCTGAGGCGGGATGCGGTTGAAACATCCGCTGCATGCGTCGCGCTTCACCGTAACCACCGCAAGTCCGTTGTGAACCTTGCTGCGGATGCGGTTGTAGGCACCGAGCAGGCGTTCGTCGATTTTGGCTTTCGCCGCATCGCCCTGCGCCGAGAGTTCCTCGATTTGAGCCGCGGTTTCGCCCTCGATGCTCTCCAATTCGGTCTTCTTGGCGGTAAGGTCTACATTGCGTTCAGCCAGCAGGGCATCGGTCGATTCGAGCGAAGCCTTCTTAGCCTTGATTGCACCGGCATACTCTTTCAGACGCTTCTCGGCGAGAGTAATCTCCAACTGCTGGTACTCGATTTCCTTCGATATAGCGTCGAACTCGCGATTGTTGCGGACATTGTTCTGCTGCTCGGTATACTTCGCTATCTGAATCTGCGCCTGGTCGATTTCGCGCTTACGCTGCTTGGTAAGGTTGTTGAGTTCCTCGATTTCGGCATTGATGTTCGCGATACGGGTTTGGAGACCTGCGATTTCGTCCTCCAAATCCTCTACCTCCAACGGCAGTTCGCCCTTAATCTTGTTGATTTCGTCAATCTGGGAGTCGATTTTCTGCAACTCGTAGAGTGCCATTATCTTCTCGTACATCGAGTAATCCACCTCCGATGTTTTCTTCTGTGTAGCCATATATCGTTCGTTTGTTTATTTACAACTTTCGGGCGTCCGCCGCCAAAATATCCGTATCGCACACGGCACCACGGCATTACAAGCAGTAATGCACGGGATTTTCCGAATGCGCGCTCTTGTGGAGCGCAAAGTTAGTGATTTTTTTCGACAAAACATCAAATAAAATCCGAATTGCGCAAAATTCGCTCTCATAATGTCCTATATCCGCCACGACGAACTCTCCGGACGGCGCGAAAAAGTCGTTGTATTTGAGGTCTGCCGTTATGTAGATATCGCATCCCGACGCCCTCGCCTCCTCCATGAGCGACGCTCCCGCGCCGGTACACAACGCCACTTTCGATACCGTATCGCGCACAATCGCGCTATGGCGGATGACCTCAACGCCGAATACCGAACGGATTTTCGCCATGAACCCGCCCACCGGCACAGGTTCGGGCAGCACGCCGACCACCCCGAATCCCGCCGCACCGCCGTACTCCCTGCCCGACGGCTGCAAAACCTCCATGTCCCGCAGACCGAGCATCCCGCCGACGCACCAACTCATGCCGCCGCGTACCGAATCGAGATTGGTATGGCAGGCATACAGTGCGATGTCGTTCTTTATTGCGCGCTCGACGCAGCGTTCGACGACGGAAGCCGAATTGAGCCGTTTGAGCGGATGAAAGATTATGGGATGATGCGTAACTATCATCCCGCAGCCGAGCGCGACCGCCTCGTCCACGACCTCCTCCGTAACATCGACCGCCAGCAGTATGCCGCCGCGCAGTTCGTCGCCGGCACGACCGACCACAAGCCCCGAATTGTCGTAGGACTCCTGCAACGAGAGCGGAGCGAAATCCTCTATTATGCGTGCAACGTCGCCTATCGTCATAGTCATTCGATTAAAGTCATTAAGGTCGTTAAAGTCTTTAAGGACCTTAACTAAAACAGTGTCTGTTCGTAGAACGGCAGCGGGCGTTCCTCCTTTGCCGGCGCAGGTTGCTCCGCCGAATCGCCGACCGTTTTCTCGGCGGGTTCCGACGGCTCGGCACTCTCCGCGTCCGCTTTCGCAGCCTTGCGACCGCGTCCTGACTTCGGCTTTTCAGGCTCGGCGGCAGGTTCGTCCGCCGCATCGTCGCCGTCGATTATCGTCGCGCCCTCTTCGCCGCCGATTTGCTCGCGCACCTGCAAGAGCATCGCTTTCAGCCGTTGCAGACGGTCGAGCAGTTCGACATCGCGCGGAACCGACTCGTCGGCATGGCGGCGCGTCTTCAACGCACGGCGTGCGCCGTCGAGCGTCATCCCCCGCTCCTTGACGAGGTGGTAGATGAGTTTCAGCGTCTCGACATCCTCCGGAGTGAACATTCTGTTGCCCTTCTTGTTGCGCTTCGGTTTGAGAGCATCGAACTGCTCGCCCCAATACCTTATCAGCGACTGTCTGACGTCGAACATTTCAGCCACTTCGCCCATCGAATAAAAGAGTTTTTCCGCCATCTTACATATTCATTATTCTCAAAGAGTTAGGATACATGTTGTTTACCCTCGCCCCGATACGTTTCACAAATCCCAACGGCAGTCCGCCGCACTCGACCAGATTCACCCCCTCGGCGAACCTCTCCGCCGCCACGTCGTGCTTGCGCAGATAATCCAGTGCCTCCGCCTCGCCGAGTGCGGCGCAGGCGACCGCCGAACGGTTCAGCCCGCAATACTGCGACAAAGCCCAGTCGGGCTTCAACCGTCCCTTGAATATCTGTCCCATCGCCACTCCCGAATATATCACTGTGAGCGACTCGGCAAGCAGCCTTATGTCGTCGTACCGCGACGAGCGGTAGCCGTATATCGTGTCGCCCGCCGACGCGAACCGCATCTCCTGCGGCTCTGCAACCCACCGCGACAACTCCGCGCGGTCTGCCGACGCGACATCGTTCATAATCCGTTTGCGCGGCTTCGGAACAGAGGTCCTCACCGAAGCGTCGAACGACTTGCGCACGACCGCCGCGAAAAATCCCTCCGACTCGGTGCGGTGCGGCATGAAACGGAACGTCCTGAAATCGCCGACCGTCGAAGCGGCAATGCCCCAGCCGCCGTCAATCGCTATCTCCTCCGTCGCCGCCGTTTCGTCACCGAACTCCTCGGCGAACGACCGCAGCACACCCTCGTTTTCGGTAGTATTGAAAGTACACGTGCTGTAAATCAGCAATCCTCCCGCACGCAGCGACCGCCACGCCTCGCGCAGTATCGACATCTGCCGTTCGGCGCACAGCCGCACATTGTCGGCACTCCACTCCGCACGCGCCGTCTCGTCCTTGCGGAACATGCCTTCGCCCGAACACGGGGCATCCACAGCCACGATGTCGAACCACCCCTCGAATGCCGCCACCGCCTTCGGGTCGCAGTTGGTAACCACCGTATTGCCCATACCCCACTTGCGCACGTTGTCGGCGAGGATATTCGCCCTATTGCGCACATATTCGTTGGCTACGACCAGTCCGTCGCGCCCTGCGGCGGTGGAATATATCGTGGTCTTGCCCCCAGGTGCGGCACACATGTCGAGTATCCGCCTGCCCTCGGTCGGTTCGCTGCGCAGCAGATAATCGATGAACTGCGAACCCGCCTCCTGCACGTAATACGCGCCGGCATGGAACGCCGTGTCGAGCGTAAACTGCGGGCGGCGGTCGAAATAACGCCCATAACGGCTCCACGGAACGTCGCGGTCGCCCAATACGACGCGGCATTTCGCGGGATTCGTCCTCACGGACACGGGCGGCACGCCGTCGAGAGCGGCGAACAGAGCCTCCGCCTCGGCGTCGCCGATTTCGCGACGCATCCTCTCCTCGAATTCAGCAGGCAGCGGCATCATGCGCGGCTATTTTTTATGGGACAGGCGAATCTGCTCCAACCGTTCGTACAGACCGGCAAGCACCGATTCGTTCTCGACGAAATCGTCCTTGTCCTTGTCGATGACGAATATCTCGCCGTCGTATCCGTTGTCTATCCAGTCGTTGTACTTGTCGTTGAGCCGTTGCAGATACTCGCTGTCGATGTTCTGCTCGTAATCGCGACCGCGGCGGCGTATCTGCGACACCAGCGTCGGTACGCTCGCTTTCAGGTATATCAGCAGGTCGGGCTTCGGAATCAGATTGGACGAAATGTCGAACAGTTTCATATACGTCCCGAAATCGCGGCTCGACATCAGCCCCATCTGATGAAGGTTACCCGCGAAGATGTGGGCGTCCTCGTATATGGTTCTGTCCTGAAAGATATGTTCCGAGCCGTCGGAGAGCATATTCATGGTCTGCTGGATTCGGCTGCCGAGGAAATAGACCTGCAACTGGAATGCCCAGCGGTTCATGTCCTCGTAGAAGTCGTTTATGTACGGATTGTCCACATCCTCGTAATAGGCTTTGGCTCCGTAGCGTTCGGTCAGTATCTCGGTAAGCGTCGTCTTTCCGCTTCCGATATTTCCTGCAATGGCGATATACATGATGAGAGGTTTTGTGTTATTGTTGTTTCGGATGAATCTGGGTTTTAGTTGAAGTAGTCGCCCACCTTGGCGATAGCCGACGGCATGGCGAACACCACCACCCGGTCGTAGGCGTTGATTTGCGTGTTGTCCGACGCGATGAACACCTTGTCGCCGCGGACGATGCCGCCGACGATGACATCCTCGGGCAGTCCCATCTCGCGGACGGTGCTTTTCGTCGCCGGCGAGTTCGGCTTGACGATGAATTCGAGTACCTCGGCATCGCTGCCCGTCAGACACTTGATTGCAAGCACGTCGGTGGACATCGTGAAACGGAAGATGTTCGACGCCGTAATCATCTTCTTGTTGATTATGGTATCGACACCGACGCTGTCGGCGAGATTGATATAGTTTAGATTCTCGACCTCGGCGATAACCTTCTTCACGCCCATGCGCTTGGCGAGCATCGCCGTAAGAATATTCGTTTCGCTCCGACCCGTAACCGCCACGAAAGCGTCCATATTCGACAGCCCCTCCTCCATCATCGCTTCGGTATTGCGACCGTCCTCGTTGATGATGAGCGTCTTGTCAAGCGTTTCGGCAAGCCGGTACGCCTTGTCGGCATTATAGTCGATGAGTTTGATGTTCACATCGTTCTGCAACTCGGTAGCGATTCTCACGCCGATGCGCGAACCGCCGAGAATCATCATGTTCTTGATGCGCACGTTGCCCTTGCCCGACAACGCCATCACCTCGCCCGCAGCGTCCTGACGGGCGATGATGTAGACCATGTCGCCGACCATGAACGTTTCGCTGCCGCGCGGAATTATCGTGTCTCCGTCGCGCGAAATCGCCACGGTGCGGTAGTCGAGCATCTCCTCCTCGCTGAAACCGTCGAGCGAACGCCCGACGAGCGACGAATTGGGTTCGAGGCGGAATACCACCAGCGACAGTTTGCCGCCCGAGAAATCGACGTATTCGGTCGTCGCGGAGTGTCCCAGAAGATTGATGACCTCGCGTGCGGCGACCTTTTCGGGATAGAACAGATAGTCGATGCCCATGTTGATGAACATCTCCTTGTTGTTCGGTTCGAGATACTCGTTGTTGTCGATGCGGGCGATGGATTTCTTCGCGCCCAACTGTTTCGCCATGATTGCCGACAGGATATTGTCGTTCTCGGTGTGGTTCACCGCGATGAAAAGGTCGCACTTGCGCACCGAAGCCTTGCGCAGAACGGCGAACGTGGTCGAATCGCCCTCGACGGTAATGACATCGGCGAGGCTGCCCACCTCGGCGAGCAACTTGGGGTCGGAATCGATTACCGTAATATCGTGTCCGTTTCCGCTCAACATCTGCGCCAGATGGTTGCCCATCTCTCCGACACCTGCAATAACGATTTTCATAGGCTTCACAATCCATTATCCGACGGGACGACCGCATCCGCGATGAATCCTGCGGGCAACATTTTTGCAATTTATTTCACAAATGTATAAATTTGTAGCAACAATTCAAAATGTCGCCGACCAAGCGGCATTAAAACACCGAAAAAATTATGGCTCACTGGTTGATAGTACTGCTTTTCTCGATAGCCGCCGTCGCACTGTTCGTCATCGGCATGTCGCTCACGCTCATGATTAAGGGGCACAACATCGACTCCGAAATCTCCACCAACAAGGACATGCAGAGGCTCGGTATCAAGTGCGCCGTGCAGGAGAGCCGCGAGGATTCGGGGCAGACCGACTGCGACAGCGTATGTTCGGGCAACTGCTCCGCGTGCGACATCGAACACAAATAAAACAAGCAATAACCAAACCTGAAATAAAATGAAAAAAATCCTTACGCTTCTTTTTGCGCTGGCATTCGCCGGCAGCGCAGGCGCGCAGACACAGAACCCGCTTCCTCTGAACATCTACTCCGGAATCTGGAAAGCCGGACACGTGCAGGGCATCGCGGTGGACACCGAGCGCAAACACATGTACTTCTCGTTCACGACGATTCTCGTCAAGACCGACATGTCGGGCAACGTCGTCGGCACGGTAACGGGACTGCTCGGGCATCTCGGATGTCTGGAATTCAACGACGAGGACGGCAGGCTCTACGGTTCGCTCGAATACAAGAACGACTCGATAGGCAAAGGCATCCTCAAACGCGAAAAATCGGACAAGCGACTCGAAGACGCGTTCTACGTAGCGATTTTCGATGTCGATAAAATCACGCGCGAGGGCATGAGCGCCGAGAAGGACGGCATCATGACGACGGTGTATCTGCCGACGGTCCTCGAAGACTACAAGGCGCAGGTGCCGACCGTACTCGGCAAACAGACCGACCACCGTTTCGGTTGCAGCGGCTTCGACGGCATCACGTTCGGTCCGGCATTCGGCAAGAGCGACGGTCGCCGCTACCTGACGGTAACCTACGGAATTTACAGCGACACGAAGCGCACCGACAACGACTATCAGGTCGTCCTGCAATACGACACCCGCAAGTGGTCGAAATACGAGAAGCCGCTTTCGCAGGATTCGATGCACAGCAACGGACCGGCGAAACCCGACGGACGTTATTTCGTATTCACGGGCAACACGTCGTGGGGCATTCAGAACCTCGAATACGACGCCGAAACCAACCTTTGGTTCATGGCTGCCTACAAGGGCAAGAAGAAGGAGTTCGCCAACTTCGGAATCTTCGTCATCGACGGTTCGAAAGCGCCTGTGAAGCAGGCATTGAGAGGCGTGGAATATGTGAAGAAGGCTCCGGTACTGTCGCTCTTGGATAAGGGCGGACGCGACCCGAAATATCCCGACGTGCGCGGCTGGAAGTTCAAGTACGGCACGACGGGCTTATGCTCGCTCGGAGGCGGACTGTTCTACATCTCGCACAACGGCAAGAACGAGCAGGGGCAGTTCTGCAACGCCAAACTCTACCGCTTCGTCGGCACGGAGGATACGGCATTCGAGCCGGTAAAACTGATGATAAGATAGGTGTTTCTTCCGGAAACGAACGGGCGGCATTTCACAGTGCCGCCCGTTTCTTTAATGCTTTTAACAAAGCAGTGCGAAGATATGCGGCGCGACGATTGCGACAACTAATGACACAACTATATATACCGTTATCGCCTTTGCTCCGCGGACGTTGCAGGAGGTCGAGAACGCGTTGTAATTCCAGACGTAAAACAGAATCAGCCACACGAGCGACCACACCGCGAACAGCAAAAGCGGCACTACCGGCAGTGTGTCAATAATTGACACAAAGGAGGGGTCAAGGGCGGCATCGGCAACTGTTTTCAGCATATCCGCAACCGCGGGAATCAGCATAGGCACGATTATCGGCAGCAGCAGGAGTTGTGCGAATGCCGTCGTGCCGAGAATATCGACGACACGGATTCTGGAGTGCGACATGACGAGTCCGCAGCAGTACAGCAGCAGAGCCGGCAGAAGCCACATGACGACCTGAACCAGCGCAGCCTGCCACAGCAGCATGCCGTCGGGCTTGTGCGTGATATGGACGTAGCCGTCCATGACATATCCGTTGCCGTAGAGCAACACTATCTCCGAGATAATGAATATCAGTCCCCACACGAGGGATTTCGTTCCGGCGATGTAGCGGAACGGGTTAAAGAGTCTGTCCATCTTGTTCAAGTTTATTTATCGTGGTTATAATTTCGTCGAGTTTGTTGCGCACCGTAGGATAACTGAGCGACAGCAGCGAAGCCATCTCTTTGAGCGAGCCGCTGCATTTCACGAATTCGAGGATGAACGCCTGCGCATCGGGAGGCAGCCTCAATATCACGGGCAGAGGATAGTCGCCCGACACGGTCGTTCCGCATTCGGTGCAGAACAGACTGCGAACCCTTAATTCGCCGGCACATGACGGGCATTCGGTAGGGAAAATCTTTTTCATTGTGATTTTGTTTAATGTTTACGCAACAAAAGTAATATATTCTTTAATAAAATCAAAATAAATTTTGATTTTATTAAAGAATGTTGATGTTTTTTGCGGGAGGGGGCTGAACCTGTGGGAGGGTAAGGGCATTAAGGTCCTTAAAGACCCTAAAAAACAAAGATGCTCTCCGGCACCAGCCACCTCACGCACCTTCTACCCCGACTACCGCTCCTACCGCCGCCGACAAAACCAACAAAACCAACAAAACCAACAAAACCAACAAAACCAACAAAACCAACAAAAAATCCGTCCTGCCGCAAACTGCGGCAGGACGGAATATCGTTCATGCGCGAAAGACGCGCTCTACATCATCAGGATTAGAAATACTTGACGCTGTTGTCCTTCACGTCAGCCATCTCCTGAACGGCGAACATCGCACGGCGCATGGACATATCCTCAGTCTGCGCCTGCATCTTCACGCGTTCAGCCTCGGTGGTCTGCGCATCGTCGGCAGCGACCTCGTCCACAACGAATACGAACACGCCGCCATTGCCCTTCACCGGTGCGGAGAGCGTGCCGGTCTTGTCAGCCGGAACGGCAGCAATAGCACCCAGCAGACGCGGTTCAACGCCGATGCCCTGAACATAGTATGCACCGAGTTTCGCATTCTCGAAGGTGTTCACCTTGACGCCTGCACTCTCGGCAACCTCGTCGATGGTCGCACCCTGCATCTTGGCTGCAATCTGCTCGAACTTCTTGTCGCGGAGCAGGGCGGTGCGAATTTGGTTGGAAACCTCGCCTACCTCCTTGTACTCCTTATCGTTGATAGCCGTAACGACTGCGACTACATAATCCTTGCCTACGTTGAAGATGTCCGAAACATCGCCGACCTTGGCGTCATTAACCCAGCGGACAACTTCGAGCGAACTGTCCAGACCGCGTACCGCACGCTCGCCGCGCTCGACATTCATCACGCGAGGCGACAACGAACGCTCGTTAGCCGTTTCGTTGAACTTCTCGACCGAACCCTTGGCATTGACCGCAAACAGGCTCGCCTCGTTGTGTACCGAACGCTTGGTTGCAGCCGAAGCCTCGACAGGATATGCGAGGGTCGCAATCTGCATGTGCTTCTGAACCTTGCCCGTATTTACGACTTTCATCAACTGGATGACGTTTCCGTAGACAATCTTCACGATTTCGCCGCGGCGAACGCCCGTAAGCGCGTCGGCGAACTCCGGAGCGAGCGACGAGAACGGAACGGTTCCGATTTTGCCGCCCTCGGCAGCGGTCTCGGCAATCGAGTTGGCAACCGCGAGTTGCGCGAAGTCGGCACCCTTGCGAGCCGCGGTGAGCAGGCTGTCGGCAAGTTTGTCGTCGGTGTACGAAAGTACGATATGCTGCAATTCGAGCGAATCAGGCACATTGCGCACCTCTACGACGCGCGACGCCTTCCACTCGTTGTTCACGAGTTCCGGACCGAACATCTTGCCGGCGTTAAGAGCCTTGGACTCCGCCTCCGGAAGTTGGGCGGCGGTGATGAAGTTACCCGCAATCGAAGCGCGGCGGTTTTCGCGGACGAAAGCCTTGATGTCGCCGGTCGCGGCGAAAGTCTCGGCGGCAGCCTTTGCCTCAGCCTCGACAGCAGCCTTGTCGGCGTCGGTCGGCTCCACGTCGAACACCACGTAACTTACCGTGCGGTAAGGCGACTGCTTGTAGAGCGACTTGTGGTCGTTATAGTAGTTCTTGATTTCGCTGTTGCTTACCGTAACGAGCGAGTCGGCAACCGTGTTGTAGCGGCAAAGCGCGTAGCGACCCTTATAGGTGTTGCTCTCGGCAGCAAGACCTCTCTCGACCTCCAACGCATTCACGTTCGCTCCGCCGCGGACGAGCGAAGCGTACTTGTTCATCTTGCGTTCGAGCAGAGCCTGACGGTTGATGATGTCCCACATCTTCTGCATCTGCGGATTGCTCTGCACCTGCGAGAGGAACTCCGTTACGACCGCGACGTCGTATTCGCCGGTACGCGGATTACCGAAGATGCTGCGGTATACGCCCGACGGATATTCGCCCGACAGCATACGGGTGCGCTCTGCGTCGGAGACCTCGATGCCCATCTCCTCGAAACCGGGGAGGAACACGCGGTCGGCAACGAGCGACTGCCATGTCGCGCCGATGAGTTGGTTCGCCATCTCGTCGGTATAGGCAGCGTCGCCGCCCATCTGTGCCTTCACATTCTCGTAAGCGTCGAGATACTCGGAATAAAGCACCTTCTCGCCGTCGATTTCACCCACTTTGGGGTCGTTGCCCGAGAATCCCATCTCGGTTTTCAAAGAGAGAATAAAAGCCAAAAGCGCGCCTGCGATAATCACCGAAAGCAGAACGCCGAATTTGGTTCTCAATGTGTTCAAACTTGCCATATTGCTTTGTTGTTAATTAAAATTTCCGTTTTTAGTCTTCAAAGGTAATAATTTTATTCCTAATCCGTATCGTTTTCAGTCATTTTTTACAGCACTTCCACACGGGCGAGGTCGATTCGCGAACGCGTGGTACGCAAAATCTTGATGCGCATGCCGTCGAATTCCATCACTTCGCCCGCCGAAGGCAACTCCTCGTACCGCGAAATGATGTAGCCCGCCAACGTATCGTATTCGTCGCTCTCGGCGATGTTCAGACCGTATTTCTCGTTCAGATACTCGACTTCCAGGCGGCATGAGAAGACGTACTCCCTGTCCGAAATCCGCTTCTCGATAAGTTCGGACGTGTCGTGTTCGTCCTCGATTTCGCCGAAAATCTGTTCCAGCACGTCTTCGAGCGAAATGATGCCCGCCGTGCCGCCGAACTCGTCGATGACGACCGCCACATTGCTCTTGCGCTTGATGAACTGCGTCAGCATCTCCTGCAAAGGCAGGGTTTCGGCGACGTAATCGACCTTCATCAGCACCTGTTCAATATTCTCTGGTGTATTGAAAAGGCTTTTGGAATTGACATAACCGATGATGTTGTCGATAGAGCCGCGCCAGACGAAGATGCGCGAATACATCGATTCGACGAAACGCTGCGTCAGTTGCCCGATAGACGTATCCTCGATATCCACCGCCTCGACATCGACGCGCGGCACCATGCAGTCGCGCACACGCAGGTCGGCGAAATCGAGCGCGTTCTGGAAAATCTTTATCTCGTTGTCGGAGTCGTTCTGCGGCTCGGAATTATTGGCGTCGAGCAGACTTTCGAGGTCGCTCTTGTCGAAAGCGTAGGTACGCTCGTTGCCCGACGGCTTGCGACCGAACAGCCGCAGGAGACCGTATGAAAGCAGCGTAGTGAATCTCGCTATGGGATATAGAATAATATAGAACAGATAGATTACCGGAGCGAAAAAGCGGTAGTAGAAATTGGGGTTGCTGCGCACGACCGATTTCGGCAGGTATTCGGCTACGAAGATGATGATTATCGTCGGGATGACGGTTTCGAGAATTATCGAGCCGTTTTCGTAAATCGACTTCCAGCCGAAAGTATATGCCAACGCCCGCAGGAACTGCGACATGCACAGCGAATAGATGACGAGCGCGATATTGTTGCCGACGAGAATCGTCGTGATGTACTGTCCCTGGTTGCGGGAGAACACACCGGCGATGAAATCGAATACGCTGCTCTGTTTGCGGTCGATTTCGAGTTTCAGGCGGTTCTTGTTGAGAAACGCGATTTCCATCCCCGAAAAGAATCCGGAGAGAACAAGCATCAGAAATATGATTATCAGCGATGTTGCCATATCAGTTCATTCTACTCTTCCGCTTCGACCATGCGGGGTTCCATCACGTTCGTCATACGCTTCATCTCCGCGGGTACCACCGTCTTTTCCGCGGGTTCGGCACTTCCGTCGGGCTTATTCGGCTGCGTATCGCCGAACGGTTCGGTCGGTTTGCGGTCGATGCGCATACGGTCGGTTCTGCGCTCGCGCGACGGTGCGGACGATTCGTTTCCGCGTTCGTCCCTGCGCACCGGAGTGCGGGCGGGTCTTTCGGGGAGTTTGCTCCTCTCCCCTTCATTTCCGTCGGCTGCCGCAGGCTGCGGTTCGACCTTCGTCGAGTCCCTGCCATCGGTCTGCATTGCCGTATCGACACGCATCTTGCTCTTGAAGCGGCGGAAATGGAGGTCTTTCAACTCCTCATCCGACTCGAAGCCCTCGCCGATGAACGTGTCGGTATCGGTTACGACCTTCGTATCGACATTGGAGTAGATGCGCTTGGTAATCGAATTCCAGAACAGTTGCTGCGTATAGAGCCTTGTCCCGTCCGCCTTGGTTACCACGACATTGCCCTTCGCCTCCCACAACTTGCGGTTCTCGTAGTAGATGGCATAGTTGGCGACCAGAGTGGCGTTCACCGTAGTCATCGAATCGTCCTGATAGGTTATGATGTCGATGCCCTTGCGGAACTCGCGGTAGGGGTCGCGACCGAGCGTGTAGCCTTCAAGAAGCGGGGTTTTGAAACGGTACGACTTGCGTCCGTTCTCCGAAACGACGATAGACAGATTCTCGCTCTCCTCGGTTTTAATCGTTTCGAGCGGTTCCTCATCGGCTGTTTCGCTCCCTTTGCAGGAATATAGCAAGATAGCACTCCCCGTCAGAAGGAGTGCTACCGAAGCATATTTTTTCAGTGAAGCGAACATAGTATCGTCTTCCGTTGATTCTCTTTCACGAATGCGCACGACGGTTTGCTGCCGCCGCCCGCATCGGCTGCCGTTACTGCGCGCGATAGCGTACTTTCGTCGGAACGCCCGAAACGAAACCGCAGTTCACGGTATAGGTGCTGCCCTCCGACAACTCGTTGAAGAAGCACTCTTCGGTCGTCGGGAATGCCGAACGGTAGGTTGCGGCAAGCGACTTCGCGTTGGCTGCGAACTCTGGATAGTCGCCTTCGAGAAGCGGAATAGCCTTCTGCAACATGTCGTATGCGACCCAGAACGTGGCGTCCTTGGCGAATCCGTTGCAGTTCTTCGCGCCGAATACGTAGCACTGCGGCAGGAAGTAGTATATCAGACCGTCCTCAGGATTGATTTTCTGCGCCTCGCGGAACGCCTCCACGGCATCGCGGTAATCGTTGGTCGTAACTTCGAGAATACCGATGCGGACCAGCAGGTTCTCACGCTCCGCATCGTTGGTCTCCTTCGCCAGAGCCTCGCGCAGATACTGGTTGGCCTTTTCATACTCCTTTCTGTTCTGGAAAGCCTCGGCAAGCAGTTTCGCGGTATTCGACGAAGGCTTCATCGCATAGTATTTCTCGCCTACCGACAGGAAGAAATCGCTCTCGCACTTGGCTCGCGACATCAGGTCCATAGCCTGTGCGATAACCGCTTCGTCCTCAGGAGCATCGGCTATCTTCTTCGCGAAAATCTTCTCGATATTCTCGCAACTTGCCGCGCCACTCATAGCGAAGCACTTCTCGAACTGCTCCTTGAACTCCTCCTGCTCCGGCGCAATGCCCTCGAAATACTTGGCGTTCCCGTCGTATGCCGCAACAACCGTCATAGCATCGACAACGTCGTTGGAGTAGTCGTCGCAAAGGTTCTTGAAATAGATTGCCAGAACCTCAGGGTCGGCTTTGCCGGTCGCCTCGACCTGCGCTGCGATAGCCGCTTCGAAAGCATTGCGGATACCCTCTCGGTCGCTCTCCTTATAGGTAAGATACTCGCGCGCCTTGCGTTCGAGGATATAGTCCTTGCCGCGGGTTCTGTGAGTGCCGAAATTTTCCAGACGCACGTCGTAGAGCCACAGCAGCGAATCCACATACGCGTTCTTCTCGGCGAGCGTCTGCGCACGGTTGATTCTCTGTTTGTAGAGTTTCGTTCCGTTTACGTAGATATTCTCCGACGCCGCCGGGCATTTCTCGATGAGTTTGTGGAGATAACCGGAAGCCGAATCGAAATTGTGGTTGTTAATCTCCTCCTTCAAATACGAACTGTTGAGAATGTTCTCCTTGCGTTCTTCCAAAGTTTCGCCCCATTTAGCATACTTGGGGTCGCTCAGGTCCTGCGCATAAGCCGACAATCCGACAACGGTCAGCACGGCGGACACCAGAATTTTAGCACATTTCATATTACAAATCTTACTTTATTATATTTATATTTTCTTTTCAATCGCACTCATGCCGAATCCCTCGGCGGCAGTCACGCCCTTAATCGTATTTAGGACGGACGAACCAGTAGTCCTCGCCGAACATCGACAATCCTATAGAAACCTTGAAGTAGTCCTGACGAATCAGTCCTATGCGTTTTCCCATATCGTTCACGACCGAACCCATAGTGCCGCGACCTCCGTACTCGAAAGCCAAATCGATGCTCGACGCGCCCATGAACCGAATCGGGAATCCGATACCAGCCGTTACGGCATACTGCGTCAGGCGTTTGCCGTGGTAGGTCTGGTAGTAGTCGCCATAGCGACCTCCGATGCGGTAGGACATTCGGCGCAGATAGCGGCGCACGTCGAAGCGGTTGGGGGTATACTCGAATCCGAACTTGAACGTGTTGGTGTCGTTGTACTCGACCTTCATTCCGCCGTAGATGTCCTCGTCGAACACGCCCTTGTTGCCGCCCCACGACTGGTATTCGTAGTCGAATCCGACCGTAAACCGCGTATCCTGATACATCACGCCGGCATTGACCTGATGCGGCAGGCGCATCTGGCTGCGCGTGCCTTCGCGCATCACGGTAGTCGCGTTCTGGTCGTTGATAACCACTGTCTTGGTGAGTTTCGGGCGCAGCGAACCGCCGTAGTCGTAGGTCGCGCCGAAAGTCAGTATGCGCTTGTTGTTGGCGATGGCACTCCACTGCACGCCGACCTGGAACTTGAAGTTCGATATGGCGTAGTCGTCGAGACCGATTGCGGAGACGTATGTTCCCGTACCGACCAAATCGTTCGCCACCGACGAAGCGAAATTGTGCTGGATATTGCCCCAATAGTACTTGGCGGCGATACCTATCGAGAAATTCTTGAACGGCTCCCAGCCGATGCCAGCCTTTACCTCCGTAACGTCGCCGTCGCCGGAATAACTGTAAAGCACACGACCGATTGTACCCCAGATATCCTCGCTCTCCTCGGTCATGGTCATGTTATAGCCGACGCTGCTGTATGGAGAGAGGCTCAATCCGAATCCGAGATTTTTAGCCAGCGGAAACTGAATCGCTATCTCGTGGAAATTTATGGTGTTCTTCGCATTCTTGGCGGTACGCAGCGCATTGCCCGCCTCGTCGTACTTGGTCTGGCGGTTCATGAGGAAATTGCCCTCCGCACTGAAATCGAAGATGAAACTCTTGCGCATCGTCGCGCTGTATCCCGCAGGGTTCAACGTGCTGACCATCTGGCTGCTGCGCCATGCGACACCGACGCCGCCCATAGAGCGCATGACAGTGTTGCCCGCCGAGCCGAGTTCGCCTATACCGAACATCGTGTAGGGAGAATAGGCATTCACGCTGCTGCCGCTCTGCGCATCAGCCGCCGACGGCACCAGCATTAACGCACAAGACACCAACGCAACCGCCGCAATCCTGCACACTCTATTTATCGTCATTAGTCGCATTGTACTCCAAAATTCTGTTTAGTCCGATATACATCATATTGCAATTTGCAAATATCGCATTTTTAATTCGATTAACAAAACATTTCGCATCGCCGCCGCAAAAAATTATGCGGATTTGCGGATTTTTTTGCAAAAATTCGTCGGCATACCCCTTTATTTCATAAAGCACGCTCCGCATCACGCCCTGTTCTATCGCCGTGCGGGTGGAACGTCCGAGCGACCCGTCAATCCCGGTGATGCCGCATTGCGGCAGGTGCGCCGTATAGTCGTGCAACGCCCGAAAACGCGAACCGACACCGAGCGAAATGTTGCCGCCGCGGAAAACTCCGCCCCCGACGAAATCGAACGTGATGGCCGTCCCCATATCGACGATAAGCATATCTCCCGCGCCGTAGACCTCAACCGCTCCGACAGCCGCCGCGATACGGTCCGTGCCGAGCGTCTCCGGGGTGTCGTAGTCGATTCCTATCGGTACCGGCGTGAGCGGCGACATCCGAAGCAGGAAGCCGACCCGCCCTTCGAGCATCGCGCAGATGCGCTCTCCGTCGCCGCCCGTCGAAGCCACGATAGCCTTCGACGGCGAATATCCGGCGATTATCGCATCGGCATCGCCCTGCGTGAAACGGTCGAAACGCCACTCGCGCACCGTCGTTTCACCATCCATAACGGCAACCTTGGTCGAAGTATTGCCCGAATCGACAACCAAATTCATCGAAAATCCCTTTTACACCGATTTACAACTCTTTAAGCACGCACAACGCCTCCGACACGTCGGCGATGCGGCGCACCGTCATCGCGAGTTTCGTGTCGCGCTGTTTCAGCACGAAGCGGTCGGGGTCGCCCGCGACCTTGCGCAGCATGTTCATGAACGTATCGCTCTTGTAGTAAGGCGAGGAGTCGTCGCCGACGAACTGCACTATCATAAGTCCGTTCTTCACCTTCACGCGCTCCATGCCGAGTCTTATCGCCTCCCAGCGCAGGCGCACGACGTTCATCAACTCGCGTGCGGCATCGGGAAGCGCGCCGAAACGGTCGGCGAGCCGCGATTCGAATGCACAGAGCGACTGTTCGTCGCGCAGCGAATCGAGTTCGCGGTAAAGGCGCAGACGCTCCGCCTGCTGGCGCACGTAACTCTCCGGCAGTTCGGCATCGACGCCCAACTCGATTACCGTATCGTCAATATAGCGCATGTCGTCCACCACCTGCTGTTCGTCGCTGCTCAATCCCGCGACGTCGAGACCCTCGGCACGCAGTTCGGCGATAGCCTCGTTCATGATTTTCTGGTACGTTTCGAAGCCAATGTCGGCGATGAAGCCGCTCTGCTCCGCGCCCAGCAGGTTGCCCGCACCGCGGATGTCGAGGTCCTGCATGGCGATATTGAAGCCCGAACCCAAATCGGAGAACTCCTCGATAGCCCGCAGACGCCGGCGCGCATCGGACGACAGCATCTCGTCGGGACGCGACAGCAGATAGCAGTACGCCTTGCGGTCGCTCCGTCCGACGCGTCCGCGCAACTGGTGGAGGCTGCTCAATCCGAACTTGTCGGCATCGTCGATGATTATCGTATTGACGTTCGGTATGTCCACTCCGTTTTCGACGATTGTCGTCGCCACGAGGACGTCGAAATCGCCGTAGATGAAATCCATGATGACCTTTTCGAGTTCGGCAGGCTTCATCTGTCCGTGCGCCGTCATCACGCGCGCTTTCGGACAAAGACGTGTGATAAGTCCGCGAATCGTCATCAGGTCCTCCACCTTATTATGTATATAGTATACCTGACCGCCGCGGGCGAGTTCGGTCTCGACGGCGTCGCGCACCAACTCCTCCGAGAATATGTGCGACTCGGTAACTATCGGGCGGCGGTTCGGCGGCGGGGTCGAAATCACCGACAGGTCGCGCGAACCCATAAGCGAGAATTGCAGGGTGCGCGGAATCGGAGTCGCCGTGAGGGTAAGCGTATCCACACTGACGCTCAACTGCGTGAGTTTCTCTTTCGCCGCCACGCCGAACCGCTGCTCCTCGTCGATGATGAGCAGTCCGAGGTCGTGGAACTTCACGTTCGCGCCGAGCATTTTGTGGGTGCCTATCAGTATGTCGATGTGTCCGCTCTCCAAATCGCGCAGAATCTGAGCCGTATCCTTCGCGCTCTTGGTGCGGTTCAGATACTCGATACGCACCGGAAAATCGCGCAGACGCTCCGAGAACGAACGGTAGTGCTGCAATGCGAGAATCGTGGTCGGCACGAGCACCGCCACCTGCTTGCCGTCGGTCGCAGCCTTGAACGCCGCGCGGATAGCCACTTCGGTCTTGCCGAAGCCGACGTCGCCGCATATCAGTCTGTCCATCGGACGCTCCGACTCCATATCCCGCTTCACCGCCTCGCTCGCGCGCTGCTGGTCGGGGGTATCCTCCCACACGAACGACGCTTCCAGAGCCTGTTGCAGGTAGCCGTCGGGCGAAAAGGCGTAGCCTTTGCTCGCCTTGCGCTTGGCATACAGTGCAATGAGTTCGCGCGAAATATCCTTGACAGCCTTCTTGGTAGCGTTTTTGAGTTTCTGCCATGCGCCGCCGCCGAGTTTGTAAATCTTCGGCGGTTCGGCATCGCCGCTCTTGTAGCGCGAGATGCGATGGAGCGAATGGACGTTCACGAACAGAACGTCGTTGTCGCGATAGACGAGTTTTATCGCCTCGTGAACCTTGCCGTTCTCCTCGATTTTCACCAGTCCGCCGAAACGTCCGATGCCGTGGTCGATATGCACCACGTAGTCGCCGACCTGCAACGCATTGAGTTCGGCTACCGTCATCTGCTCGTCGCGCTTTATCTCGCCGTTGATGCGGTAACGCTGGTAGCGGTCGAAAATCTGGTGTTCGGTATAGAAGCAGGCTTTCAGACCGTTGTCCACGAACCCTTCGTGAAGCACGATGCGCATCATGCGCAGTTCGGCTGTCGGGCGACCGATTTTGTGGAATATGTTGTCCAGACGCTCTACCTGCGCACGGTTGTCGGTCAGGATGTAGCAGTCGTAGCCGTGTTCCCTGCGGTCGATGACGTCGTCCGCCAGCATCTGGAAATTCTTGTTGAACTTCGGCTGCGGCGAAGTCCCGAAAGGAACAGTGGCGGTCGCGGGACGCTCGGGCAGGTTGTTGCGCAGCACCGCCAGACGGCATTGCGCCAAATCGCCGAGCAACTCCTTGCGCGACGCGAGCAGCCGTGTCATCTGCTGCGGCTCGTCGCTCTCTTTGAGCGCGCGTTTGCGCAGGTCGTCCACGCGGCGCAGGGCGTAGTCGGCGTCATAGAACCACCATGTCGCATCCGCACCCGCGAAACGGGCGAGCGAAACGAGGTCGCCCTCGGCGCGGTTGATATTGGATATGATGTCTATGCGTTCGAGCCGGTCTGACGACAACTGGTCGGAGATTTCGAAGCGTCGGATGGATTCCACCTCGTCGTCGAAGAAGTCGAGACGGTACGGACGGCTCTCGGCGTATGAGAATATGTCGAAGATTCCGCCGCGCACCGAATACTGTCCCGGTTCGTAGACGAAATCGACCTGCGCGAATCCGAGCGACCGGACATGCTCCTCCAAATCGGAGATGGCGATTCGGTCGCCGACGCCTACCGACAGCGAATCGGCGTTCATCTGCTCCGCATCGACGATTTTTTCGGCAAGTGCCTCCGGATAGGTGCAGATGACCGTATATCCGTCGCAGCCGTTGCGCACGGCATTGACGGCATTGGTACGCATGACGACGCTTTCAGCCTCCTCGTTGCGATAGAGTATCGACCTCTTGTATGCCGACGGAAAGAAGAGTATGCGCTCCTCGTCGAGCAGCGCGTAGAGGTCGTTCATGGCATAGGCAGCCGCATCGCGGTCCTCCGCGACGACGATGTGGAGACCGCCCCGGCGGGCGACCGCCGCTGCCGCATAAAACGAAAGAGCCCCACCGACCATCTCGCTGAGATAGACGGTGTTGCCCTTGTCGTCAAGTTCTTTGCAAAGGGAGCCGAGAGGTTTCGACCCGCCCGCAAGTTTCAGTATTTCGTGCATATATCAAACAGGCTGAATGCCGTATGACCGGTTCTGCCCGAACTATTTACGTTTCAGAATGTCGTTGTCGTGCTTGTCGTGATAGTGGATATCGACCATTCCGACGCTCTGGTCGGCGACGATGTCTATCCATACCTTGTAGCGCATCATCCATCTGCGCCGGAGCGACCACACGCCCTTGCACAGGAACGCTGCGACATAAGGGCTGACGACCAACTTTATGTACCGATGACCGCGGTCCTGCGTGAGGAACGAAATCTGGTTCTCGATTTTCTTGTCGAGAAGCACCGTCGGTTCTATTTTGCCCGTACCTCCGCAAGTAGGGCATACATCCTGAATATCCTTTACCGCCACCGGACGGATACGCTGACGCGTAATCTGCATCAGTCCGAACTTCGTGAGCGGCAATATCGTATGTTTCGCCTTATCCGTTGCCATAAGCCGCGTCATCTCCTCGACGAGGAGTTGGCGATTCTGCGACTTGTGCATGTCTATGAAATCGACGATGACTATTCCCCCCAAGTCCCTGAGGCGCAACTGGCGGGCAATCTCGGCGGCTGCCGCGAGATTGACGTCTATCGCCGTCTGTTCCTGATTATCCTCCGCTTTGGTGCGGTTGCCCGAATTGACGTCGATGACGTTCATCGCCTCGGTCGATTCGATGATGAGGTAGGCTCCGCGTTTGAGCGAAACGTACTTCGCGAAGAGCGACTTTATCTGGCGCGAGATGTCGAAATTATCGAAAATCGGCACATTGCCGCGATAAAGTTTGACAATCTTCTCCTTCTCGGGGTCCACCGCTCGGATATAATCCCTGATTTCGTTGAACATCGCGTCGTCGTCCACGCATATCTGCGAGAACGAACCGTCCAGATTGTCGCGGATAATCGTGTTGGCACGACTCATCTCGCCCATAAGCAACGACGGTGCGGGATGGCGGCGAATCTGCTGGCACGTCTTCTTCCACTTCTCGACGGCAGCCAGAATGTCCTGCTCGACGTCGAGGTCGGAGGCGTTCACTGCGGCGGTGCGTATTATCACGCCGAAATTCTTCGGCAATACACTCGCTGCGACGCGTTTCAAACGCTTTTTCTCCTCGTTGGAACGAATCTTCTGCGAAATGAAGACCTTCGAGGAGAAGGGTACGAGAACCACATTGCGTCCCGCGAGCGAAATATCGGACGTCAGGCGGGGTCCCTTGGTCGAGATTGCCTCCTTGGCTATCTGCACCATGACGTTCTGTCCCACCTGCAATACATTGCCGATTTTGCCTTCGCGTTCGAGTCCGTCGTCAAGTTTCATCGCTTCGAGTTTCAGCCCCCGTTTGCCGGGCTGGTGGCTCGCGACGATACGGTCGAGCGACGGGAAATGGGTTCCCAAATCCTGATAATGGATAAAGGCATCGCGTTCGTGTCCTATGTTCACGAATGCGGCATTGAGTCCGGGCATAATCTTGCGCACCTTACCGAGATAGATATCGCCTACCGCAAAACCGGTCTTCGCCTGCTCGCGGTTCAGTTCGACAAGCACCTTGTCCTCGCAAAGTGCGATGTTGATTTCTGTCGATGTAACGTTTACTACTAACTCCCGATTCATTCTGCGAGATTATAACTCTGTGTGTTGGCTAAAAGTTTCCGTCGGGCGGACGCGCCGCACCGACTTCCCGAATTATTAAATAGGCAACGCCAAAGAGCGTTAAAAGGCTCTCCGGCGTTATGACTACCTATGCGAAGCAATATTGTACTACTTCTTCTTGTGACGGTCCTTACGCAGACGTTTTTTACGTTTGTGCGTAGCCATCTTATGACGCTTATGCTTCTTTCCGTTTGGCATAGTTGTAAGTTTTTAATAAAGTTATACAAGCGTTATTACTTGATTTTCGCTACAAATGTTTTAGCCGGTTTGAAAGCCGGAATGTTGTGTGCCGGAATGGTGATGGTCGTGTTCTTCGAGATGTTGCGTGCTACCTTCTGAGCGCGTTTCTTGATGATGAACGAACCGAAACCGCGGAGATAGACGTTCTCGTTATTCGCCAACGAACCCTTAACCTCCTCCATGAAAGCCTCTACGATGGCTTGAATCTGTACCTTTTCCGCACCTGTTTTCTTAGCGATTTCGCTAACGATATCTGCTTTTGTCATAACTAATAATAAATTTAAATATTTAACACTATCAAATATTGCGATTAAATAAAATATCCCTCTTTCAATAGCGCGCTTTTATCATTTCGGCGCACAAATATACGTTTATTTTACAAATCGAGCAAATCTTCCGTCTTTTTTTCTCGCCGTTAGATAATTAACGCACATAACCGAATACAAATTGCGTTCCTTTCTCATCGGCGGCCGTTGAACGCGGCGGCAAGACCCTCGACAGCCGTATCGAGTCCCTTCTGCAATTTGCCGCCGAGCATCATGCGCATCATCATGTTCAGTTCGGCGTGAAGCACCAGACGGATGCGCGTATCCTGCTCCGAAACCTCGTGCAACTGTATCCAGAACGAGAAATCCACCGGAAGTCCGCCCTCGTCGCCCTGAATCTTGACATGCTTGTTCGCAACCTTCTCGACCATCCGCAGTTTGACGGTAAATCCCTTGACCTTGAACGAGCAGGAATCCGCCGTCGCCTGCCACTCCTCGACCTTGTCCGCCACGGCAGGTGTAAGGAGCGAAAAATCGGATATGAGCGGATAGATTTGCGACACCGGTCTCAATATCTGTTGTTGTTTCGACTCGTATTTTTCCATGTTTCCGAATTTTGCGACACAAAGGTAATGTTTTTTCAGTAATTTTGTAAGGCAAGAACATTTTTAAGCGATTTAACGACTTTAAAGTCTTTAAGGACCTTAAAGACCCTAAACTCTATACCGATGACCGATTCCCCAGTAACCGCCGACCTGCTCGCGATGCGCGACGAAGCATACGCCTCATTCCACGCCGGACTTGTTCCAGACGTTCCGAGCGAACGCATCATAGGCGTACGCCTGCCGCTGTTGCGGCTGTATGCCAGAACCCTCGCGAAAGACCGCGAGGCGACGCGGCGTTTTCTCGCCGCCATACCCTACCGCTACACGGAGGAGTACACGCTGCACGGGATAATCGTTTCGGCGATAAAGGATTTCGACGAGGCGATGGCGGAGTGCGAAAAGTTCCTGCCGCACATCGACAACTGGGCGACCTGCGACACCTTCTCGCCGAAATCGTTCGCCAAGCATCATGACGAGGTCTACGGAAAGTGCATGCAATGGCTCGTTTCGGAGCATGTCTACACAGTGAGATTCGCAATAGTAACGGCGATGCAGCACTTCCTCGACGACGATTTCCGCACCGAACTGCTCGAACGGCTGGCGGAGATACGCACCGGCGAATACTATATAAATATGGCTCTGGCGTGGTTTTACAGCGTAGCCCTCGTCAAGCAGTGGGATACGGCTATTGCGGTTCTGGAAAACCGCAGGCTCGACCGCTGGGTTCACAACAAGAGCATTACGAAGGCTATCGAAAGTTTCCGCATTCCGAAGGAGCGCAAGGAGTATCTGCGGACGCTGCGGATAAGACAGACGGAACGTCATGTTGAGCGATAGCGAAACATCTTTTTCAGATTCTTCGCTTTGCTCAGAATGACGAAAAAGCCCTCAAAGACTTTAACGACTTTAAGGTCATTAAGGTCTTTAAGGACATCAGGGAGTGCGAGCCGGGAGATTACTCCTGCCGCAGCACCTCCGCGTCGCGGCGCAGGTCGCGCAGCCGGCGGGATATGCCGAAATAGTTTTTAAGCCCGATTACAAGTCCTGCCACAAGACCTACGCTTACAGCGAACAGCATACCGTAGAACTCTTCCGTGTCGTAATTTGCCGAAAGGTCTTTCAGAAGCCAAGAGAAGAACACGGTAATCATAATCATTCCGGACATCAGTTGCCGTTTGCGGAGCCTGTCGAATTTGTCGAGACGGCGGACGAAATCCGCAATATCTGACCCGCGGTCGGCGGCGGTCGGAATCAGGCGCATCTGACAATACGTCCCGACGAGAGAGATAACAACCATCAGTTCGGTGAATACGATGAACGGCACAGAAACGTCCAATATGCGGACGAATGCGAACGGGCAGTATGCCAGTGCGAACAATCCAGCCAAAAGAGGAAGCCTGATTTTGCGTTCGATACCGGCAATGTTGTTCTTTATGGCGGCGGTTAAGACAGTGTCGTTTATTATCTGTTGTTTTTCGAGTTTGTTGCGGAGCAGCGAGATTTGCGAGCGCATCTCTTCGATTTCACGGTTTTCCATAATCTGCATACGGTTAAATGTTTGACATCTTTTTGAGTTGTTCTCTGATACGCACGAGCCGAACCGACACGTTCGCGACCGTAATGCCGACTATCTCGCCTATCTCCTCGTAACTCATGCCTTCGAGCCACAGCAGGATTATCGCGCGATCGAACCGTCCGAGACGGTTGATACGACGGTAGAGTTGCGCAATCTGCCGCGTATCCTCGTCGGTGTCCTCGAACAGGTTCATGTCCACCGACAACGGCACGGAAGCGGGTCTGCGCCGCTTGCGCCGGTCGATTTGCAGACAGGTATTGAGGCTTACACGGTAAATCCACGTCGAGATTTTGCTTTCGCCGCGGAACTTCTCCCAGCCCTGCCACAGATTTATCAGCACCTCCTGATAGAGGTCGTCTATCTCCTCCGAGTTTTTGGAGAACATGTAGCAGACCGTATAAATCGTACCCTTGTAATCTCCGACCGTCTTCACGAATTCCTGTTCGAGTTTCATCGATTTTGCTTATGGTAAAATTGAACTTCGCTTAATTGGATGCCGAAACGTCCGAAAAACTACAAAAAAAGAGAAAAATTTATAGCATTAAAGTCTTTAAGGTCGTTAAAGTCCTTAATGTCCCTAATGTCTTTAAGTCCGTCGGAGAATCAGTACAACTCCAAATACTCGTAGGAGTTGCCGACGGCGGCGAGGAACTTCGCGAACTCGCCGTTGGAAATCACGACCGTAGCCCGATTGTCGTTAGGATGGAATGCGAGGGTCGGCGCATCGCGCAGATTGGCGTCGATGAACAGATGGACATGATTTCCGGTATCGTTTATCAGCCCGAACGGCGAAACCGACCCCGGGCGCAACCCGAGATACCGCTCCATGCGCTGTTCGGATGCGAACGACAGCCTGCCCTGATGCAACCGGTGTTCCAAATCGTGTATGGCGAGTTTCTCGGCATAGTCGAATATGACCAGATAGTGGCGGTCGCCCTTATGATTGCGCAGAAACAGATTCTTGCAGTGGCGCGCTCCGTCGTTGCGGCAATACTGCTGGGCTATCTCCGCGGTCGGGGCTTCGGGATGTTCGTAAAACGAGTATTCGATTCCCTCCCTGCGAAGGAAATCGAATACTTTCTCGCGTCGCTCCATAGTCTATCGCGAAATTGCCGCACGGAATGCGGGAATCGTGTCGTCGAGCGACATGCCTTTGCGGTAGATGCCTGCCGTACCGCCGACAAATACATTGGCACCCATAGCCGCCATGAGTTCGGCGCGCTCGCAACTTACGCTGCCGTCGACGCTGATAAGAACGTTGGAATAACCGTGTTCGTCGAGCCACTTGCGCGTTACGGCTACCTTGTCGAGAATGCCGTCGACGAGTTTCGCACCCGCGAATCCCGGGTGGACGAGCATCAGCGTAACCATATCGGAATATTTCATGTGCGGAGCGAGAGCCTCGACATCGGTATCGGGATTCACGACGACGCCGAACATCGCGCCCTTCGAGTGAATATCGTCGGCGAACGCGCTCAAATCGCGGTTCAACTCGACGTGGGTCGAAACGATGTCGCCAGCCTTTATGTCGATTTTGGAGGCGATGAACTCGGGTTCTTCGGTCATCAGATGAATATCGAGCGGCATCGACGTTACGCGGTGCATCGCATTCGGGAAATCGGGACCGAACGTAAGATTAGGCACGAAATGCCCATCCATCACGTCGATGTGCAGCCAATCGACGCCGTTGCGTTCGAGGGTCTTTATGTCGCGTTCGAGATTCATCAAATCCGAACACATTACCGATACGGAGATTTTGTTTGCCATAGGTTTTCGGGATTAAGTGTTAGTTAACGATGCAAAGTTAAGATTTTAACTCGACACATCGACATTTCCGCGCGATTTTTCACGCAGTTTCACAAAACCTCCATGCGAAATACCGGAAATCGGAAAAATTTTAATAACTTTGTACATCTTGGAAAAACTGCCGACCGAATGAACGAACTTCAATCCATCACCGACAAAATATACGAAATCCGCGGCGTGCGGGTGATGCTCGACCGCGACCTTGCCGATTTGTATCAGGTAACTACGAGTGCGCTGAACCAGGCGGTGAAGCGCAATATCAGAAGGTTTCCTCCCGATTTCATGTTTCAACTTAACAATCAAGAGTTTGACAACTTGAAATCACAAATTGTTACATCAAGTTGGGGCGGCATACGCAAATTGCCTTTCGCCTTTACCGAGCAGGGCGTAGCCATGCTGTCGGGACTGCTCAACAGCGACATAGCCATAAACGCCAACATCGCCATCATGCGTGCTTTCGTCGCGATGCGCAACTACATAACCACGACAGACAACATAACGGCGGAACTGCGCGAGATGCGGGCGAAACTGGCACTGCTGGAACGCAACGACGAGGAGAACATGGAAGCCGTGAACGACCTGTCGGAAGATATGCGCAGGGAACTCGACAACATCTACAACGCGATAGCGGAGTTGTCGGTAAAGCCCGTACAGGCAAACAGGAAACCGAATCCGATAGGCTTCAAAAACGGCAGATAACGCTTTCGCAGTCATGCACAATGTATTCCATCAGACAAAGGGGCATACGGCAGCATCGGTTTACGACTGCTGCACCGGATATTTCCAACCGGTCTCGGCGTGCGTTTTTTGCTTATTCCGAAATTATACGTACCTTTGATACGTTTATTCCGACGGGCGTGCGGATATACGCCCCGACCATACACGAAGAAACAACCTAAAAACATAAACAGACATGAAAAAACTATTGTCGCTTTCCATTATGACACTCGTCGGCTTCGCAGTAATGGCGCAGCCGCAGGTAATCGCCCATCGCGGATTCCACGCGACCAAAGGCTCGGCACGCAACTCCATCGCCGCCCTCAAAGAGGCTCAGAAACTCGGAATCTTCGGTTCTGAATGCGATGTCAATCTCACCAAGGACGGTGAAATCCTCGTCGTCCATGGCAGCATGCATCCCGACAAACAGACCAACAAGGAGCAGGACATCAAACGCGTGGACATTCAGAAGAGCAGCAAGGATGAAGTGCTCGCCATCAAACTCGAAAACGGCGAGACGATGCCAACCTTCGACCAGTATCTGAAACAGACCAAGAAGGACAAGAAGACCAAACTCATCATCGAAATCAAGAAGCACGCCACCCCGCAGCGCGAGACCGAAATCGTGAAGGCGGTCGTGGACAAGGTCGCCGAATACGGATTGCAGGAGCAGGTGGAGTACATCGCCTTCCGTCCGTTCGTCTGCGAGGAGTTGAAGCGAATCGCTCCCGAGGGCACCAAAATCGCATACCTCAACGGCGACTACACTCCTGAATACGTAGCCGGAATGGGTCTGTCGGGTATCGACTACAAATTGTCGGTGCTGAAAAAGAATCCCAAATGGATAAAGCGCGCGCACAAACTCGGCATGACCGTCAATGTATGGACGGTAAACAAGGAGGAAGACCTGCGCTGGGTAATTGAAAACGGAGTCGATTACATCACGACCGACAATCCGGTTCTCGCGAAGAAGCTTATCGCCGAAATGTGCAAATAGGCGGCAACGATACGGAAGAGGGGTTAGGCGGCACGAAACGCCGACCGCTCTTCCGCTTTTCATAACGCAAACGATTACTAACCCGCAGACGGATACCGGTTCAGGCGTCTTGTCCGCAAAAGTACCGTATGGATTATATCTACACCTTCATGCTGACCGTAATGGTCATTCTGGCAATTACCGGTCTGTTCATCGGAGTGATGAATGACGCCGCCAATTTCCTCAACTCCGCCATCGCGTCGCGGGCGGCTTCGCTGCGCGTCATCATGGCGGTGGCATCGATAGGCATCATCATAGGCGCGGCGACGTCGAGCGGCATGATGGAGGTCGCCCGAAGCGGAATGTTCGACCCGTCGAACTTCACGTTCAGGGAGGTGATGATTCTCTATCTGTCGGTGATGCTCGCCAACATAATCCTGCTCGACATCTACAACACGATGGGACTGCCGACATCGACGACCGTCGCCCTCGTGTTCTGCCTTCTCGGTTCGGCACTCGCGACATCAATCGCCGTCATCACGTCGAACGAGGCGATTTCGCTCGCACAGATAGGCAACTACATCAACTCCACGCGCGCCATGGCAATCGTCGCGGGAATACTGCTGTCGGTCATTCTCGCCTTTTCGTGCGGCTCGTTCGTCATGTACGTATCGCGCATCATCTTCTCGTTCCGCTACAAGAAGATTTTCAACAGGTTCGGTCCGCTTTGGTGCGGAATGTCGTTCACCTCGATAGTCTATTTCGCACTGTTCAAGGGTTTGAAAGGCATTCTCGCCGGAACCGCCGCGATAGAGTTCATCAACGACAACATGCTGCTCGCGCTGTTCATCTGCTGGATAGCGTGCAGCATGATTCTATACTTTTTGAGCATGTTCCGCGTGAACATACTCAAACTCAACATCCTCGCAGGAACTTTCGCTCTCGCGCTGGCATTCGCCGGCAACGACCTCGTCAATTTCGTGGGTGTTCCGGTGGCGGGCTACGATTCGTACATGCTCGCGCGCGAAAGCGGCGACACGGCGATAAAAATGGGCGCGCTGGCATCCGACGAGGCTGCCAACATGGGACTGCTGCTCATCGCGGGACTGATAATGATAGTTACGCTCTGGACATCCAAGCGCGCGCTGTCGGTCAGCCAGACCGAAATCTCGCTCTCGTCGCAGGACGAGTCGGACGGCAAGTTCAGTTCGACGCCCGCATCACGAGGAGTTGTCCGAATGGCGATGAACGTCAATTCGACGCTCGCACGGTTCACGCCGCAATGCGTCATCGACTTCATCCGCAGCCGGTTCGTGAAACTCTCCGACGAGGAGCGCGCCGAGGGCGGCTCTTACGACCTCATACGCGCTACGGTAAATCTCACGACATCGGCGATACTGATTTCGATTGCGACGTCGCTCAAACTGCCGCTCTCGACCACCTACGTATGCTTCATGGTGTCGATGGGTTCGTCGCTCGCCGACAAGGCATGGGGACGCGAGAGCGCGGTATACCGCATCTCGGGCGTACTAACCGTAGTTTCGGGATGGTTCGTTACGGGCTTCGGCGCATTCCTGATAGCATTCTGTGTCGCGCTCGCGCTGATGTACGGCGGCAATATCGCCATAGTGGGCGTGTCGCTGCTCTGCGGCTGGATGCTCGTGCGCAGCAACATCAAGAAGAACAAGGCGGCTGCCGCTCCGGCTGAATCGGAACACGTCGTAGCCGACGACGCCGACGGCATCATCAGACAGAGCGTCGCCGAGGTATCGGAGGCCATGCGTCTCGCCACGAAGATTTACGACCGCACGATGATTGCGGTATTCAAGGAGAACCGCAAAGCGCTGCGCGAGGCCGTCCAGCAGTCGGACGAACTGTACGACATGTCGAAGCAGCGCAAGAAGAACATCATGTCGGTACTCTCCAACCTCAAAGACAACGAAATCGCGGCGGCTTACTACTATGCGCAGGCGATAGACTACATAACCGAAATCGCGCGTTCACTGCGCAACATCACCCACCCGTGCTTCGAACATATCGACAACAACCACGAGGGCATGACGAAGGAGCAGATAGACGACCTGATGCGCATCAACGACGATGTCGAGATAATTTTCGCCCGCGTGAACATCATCCTGCAACGCAACGACTTCTCGGAGACGCATCTCGTGGTCGAACTTCGCGACGCGCTGTTCGAATCGATTTCGGAAGCCATGACCAATCAGTTGCGCAGCATCAAGCACAAGGAGAGTTCGACGAAGGCAAGCATGTTGTACATAACCATCCTCAACGAAACCAAGACGATGGTGCTGCACACGCGCAACCTTATAAAATCGCAGCGTTATTTCGTCCAACACAAATAGGAAATGAAACTAAAATACGGACTTGACTCGAAACCGTCTGCCGGAGCGATGCTGCTCTACGGTCTGCAATGGTTCATGATATGTATTCCCGTGGTGCTGACCAGCACTTTCATCGCACCCGAGGGAGAAACGGTATTCTTCACCCGGAAGATGTTCGCCGTAATGGGCGTAACGATGATTATCCAGTCTCTGTGGGGACACCGGCTGCCGCTTATCGCGGGACCTGCCGCCGCACTGCTTATGGGTGTCATCACGGCTTCGGCGCAGGGACACGGTTCGTCCACGATTTATCCGGCGATGATGATTGGCGGAGCGATAGTGGCTGTCATGGCGGCTTGCGGAATCCTCTCGCGGCTGCAACGCATATTCACGCCGCGTGTCGTGATTTCGATACTGCTTCTGGTTTCGTTCACGATAGCCAAACCCATCGTGGGTCTTATATTCGCCGACAACGACCACCAACTGCTCGCGCTGGTATTCTCCATAGTCTGCGTACTCGTCATGGCTGTGGCTAACAACCTGTTGCGCGGAATGTGGAAGACCACGGTCGTCATCTGGGCGATGATTCTCGGTTCGCTTATATACTACTGCTTCACGGGATTTCCGTCGCAGTTCCTGACCGACAGCGTCGAACCGCGGCTGCTCAATCTGCCGATGGAGTTCGACGCGGGAGTGGTGCTGGCATTCGTATTCTGCTACGTCGCACTGCTGATAAACGAGGTAGGTTCGGTACAGTCGCTCGGCGAAATGATTGATGCCGACAACATGCCGCGGCGCAACAAACGCGGAGTGGGCATAACGGGGCTGATGAATGTGGTCGCAGGAGCGTTCGGCGTCATCGGACCCGTCGACTATTCGCTTTCGCCGGGTGTCGTGGCATCGACCTCGTGCGCTTCGCGGTACACTGTATTGCCCGCAGCCGCAGCGATGATTCTGCTCGCATTCTTCCCGAAACCCGTATCGGTACTGCTGACGATACCGCTGCCGGTAATGGGTACGGTACTGCTGTATCTCATGGCGACGCAAATCGCCGCGGGACTGGGCATGATGCAGGCGTCGAAAGCCGTACCGACATTCAAGGACGGCATGATACTGGGCATTCCGATAATGTTCAACATCATCCTTTCGTTCGCCCCGCAGCAGGCAATCGACACCATACCCGCACTGCTGCGCCCGATAGTCGGCAACGGATTCGTGATGGGAATAATCGTGATTCTCCTGCTCGAACATCTGCTGCTCAAACGGGAGAGCAGATAGGAGGATTAAAGTCTTTAAGGTCCTTAAAGTCCTTAACGACTTTAAGGACATTTACGGTCTTCTCCTGCGCAATATGAACGAACATACGATTTTTTTGTTATATTTGCATAACCAATGATTTTGCGCGGGTCGCAAAATCGCAAAAACAGACATAATGGAGAACACGTCATTCGACGACATAAGAGCGTATTACGACGACGAGATTCCTGTCGCGATGCAGCGCATCGCCGACGACCCGCTGCTCGAACCGGCTGCCGGATTCGCATTTCCGGGCATGGACATCGAAGCAGTCCGCGCCGCAATCAGGGCATGTCGCACGACAGACCAGATACAGAGAGAGATAATGTATCCGGCAATCAAACGGATAATCGACACCACGATAGCGGAATTCACCGCATCCGGCATCGAAAACGTATCGCCCGACGACGGGCAACTGTTCATATCGAATCACCGCGACATAGTCCTCGACGCATTCATGTTGCAGTTCGCGCTGTTCACCCGTTCGCTGCCGACGACCGACATCGCTTTGGGCGACAATCTGCTGCGACCGCAACTCGTAGCCGACATCTGCCGCGCCAACCACATGGTGAAGGTAATCCGCAAGGACGACGTTTCGCCGCGCGAGTTTCTCGAAAATTCGCGGCATCTGACCGAATACATCCGCCTGCGCATCGAAAGCGGACGCAAGATGTGAATTGCACAGCGCAACGGACGCACCAAGGACGGACGCGACGCGACAGACCAAGGGCTGTTGAAGATGCTCGGCATGAGCGGCGAAGGCGATTTCGCGAAGGATTTCGGGCAGTTGAAAATCACGCCCGTATCAATATCGTATCAGTACGAGACCTGCGACATTCAGAAAGCACTCGAACTCACCGCACGCATGAGCGGCGAGCCGTACCGCAAGAAGCCCAACGAGGATTTCGAGAGCATAATGTCGGGCATCGTTTCGCCGAAAGGCAACGTCTGCATCACCATCTGCGAACCTGTCGGCGACGAGGAGTTGCGCGTCATCGGCGAAATGCCGAAAGCCGAGGCCTACAAGGCACTTACCGACCTTATCGACCGCCGCATCATCGATGCCTACCGGCTTCACGACACCAACTACATCGCCCATGACATTCTGCATGACGAACGCCGCTACGCCGACCGTTACACGCCGGAGCAGGAGCGGACGTTCCGCGAACGTCTGGCGAAAGCCGAGGAGCGTTTCGGCGATGCAGTCGAGACCGCCCGCGAAATATATCTGGGCATCTATGCCAATCCGGTCGACGCCAAGGAGGGCAGACGGCACGACGCATAAGTTGCGCTTATAACGGCATAAGAAATAAAGATTTGCAATTACGACAATCGTTCGTATCTTCGCATCGGAAAAACGAACACTAACACGATTTATATTATGAAAGAACTGAAAGGAACAAAAACGGAACAGAATCTGATGACGGCATTCGCCGGCGAAAGTCAGGCCCGCAACAAATACACCTATTTCGCATCGGTAGCCAAGAAGGAGGGATACGTGCAAATCTCCAAGTTGTTCGAGGCAACCGCAGCGAACGAGAAGGAGCATGCCGAGATATGGTTCAAACTCTTGGGCGGCATCGGCACAACCGCCGAGAATCTGAAAGCGGCAGCCGAGGGCGAAAACTACGAGTGGACAGATATGTACGCGACGTTCGCCAAAGAGGCTCGTGCGGAGGGATTCGACGAAATCGCCTTCCTGTTCGAGGGAGTTGCGAAAATCGAGAAAGAACACGAGGAACGTTACCTCAAACTGCTCGCCAACGTAGAGGGCGGCTTGGTGTTCTCGCGCGAGGGCGACACGATTTGGCAGTGTTCCAACTGCGGACACGTCGTAGTCGGCAAGAAGGCTCCGGAGGTATGCCCTATCTGCGCTCACCCGCAGGCTTATTTCGAAATCAAGGCAGAGAACTACTAACGGCTTCGGTCGGAAACGTTACAGAGACCGTAGGGGAATCACATGATTTCCCTACGGTTTTTTCGTATATTTGGCTCCGCCTTATATACTTCCGCTCGGGAAAATCAAAAGTTCTTTTGCTTTTCCACTCGCTTATTCGCAATTTGGCTGCGCCCTATATACTCCCGCTCGGGAAAATCAAAAGTTCTTTTGCTTTTCCACTCGCTTATTCGTATATTTGTACTCGGAGTGGCGCGGCAACCCGAACGCCGTCAAAACCAATCCGACCTGAACTATGAAAAAAATCCTCATGACACTGTTATGGCTGCTGTCGTTCGCATTCGGCGCATTCGCGCAGACCGAATATTCGGTTTGCCTGTACGATTCGCTGCGGTCGCGGGTCATTCCGGTTGCGGTGTACTCGCCCGCGAAAACCAACCGCCACACGGGTGTGGTCGTTTTCAGCCACGGCTACCACAAGAACAAAGACCCGCAGTCCCACCGGAAGTACGCCTATCTGAACCGCTATCTGGCGGAGAAGGGATACTACGTGATAAGCATACATCACGAACGCCCCGACGACCCGCAGATGCCGCTGACGGGCGGTAATTTCGCCGTAACCCGCAGGTCGAACTGGGAGCGCGGCAAAGAGAACGTCATGTTCACCATAAACGCGTTCAAGGCACTGAAACCCGACCTCGACTGGAAAAAACTGATACTGATAGGACACTCCAACGGCGGCGACATCTCGATGCTCTGCATCGACGAGAACCCACAACTCTTCTACAAGGGCATTACACTCGACTCGCGCCGGATGCGTATGCCGCGAACCGCCTCGCCGCGACTTTACACACTGCGCGGCTGCAACTTCGAAGCGGACGAAGGCGTGCTGCCGACCGAGGAGGAGCAGAAGCAGTACCGCATGACGGTCGTGAAACTCGACGGCGTAACGCATAGCGACATGGGCAGACGCGGCACGCACGAAAAGCACGAAATCGTCAAACAGTGGGTCTACAAGTTCGTGAAAGAGTAGGCGTTTCGCCGAAACGGGATAATGACCTTAAAGTCTTTAAGGACCTTAAAGAGACCCTAACAGCAAGAAAAAAAGAAAACGGATAATGTGTTTCACATTATCCGTCTTCTCTGTACCCAGAGCCGGGGTCGAACCGGCACAGGGGTGAACCTACTGGTGTTTGAGACCAGCGCGTCTACCGATTCCGCCATC
>CAJMKE010000005.1 GCA_905213895.1 uncultured Alistipes sp. | reverse complement strand
CTGCGGTGCATATCTTAATCTCAAAACCCTGAAAGTAAATCCTATAAATGTATGATCTCTCCCCTCATAATCTTCTCATTTATTAACTACTGTTATTAAATCAGTTATCTTTTGTTTTTGCTTTTATATAAATTACGAAAAAACAAAAGATAACAAGAACAACGATAATACCGCCAAAATTTATGCCGATTGCATAATTCGTGTAAAATAATTATATTTGCATCAAATATTGAAGATTATGGCGAAAACACCCAACCCGTTCATTGTTACGGGAAAAATAGAACCGGAATATTTCTGCGATCGAATCACCGAATCTGCAAAATTTATCAAATCCGTTGTTAACGGGAATAATTTGGTGATTATTTCGCCTCGTCGTATGGGTAAAACAGGACTGATTCAATTTTGTTACGACAACCACGAAATCATTAACGAATATTACACGTTCTTCATAGACATTCTGCACACATCGAGTTTGCGGGAATTCACATACCTGCTCGGACGGGAAATTTACGAAACACTTTTACCGAAAAATCGCAAAATGTCGGATCTGTTTATCAGAACTCTCAAATCTATAAGTGGTAAATTCGGATTCGACCCTATTACCGGTACACCGACATTCAACGTCGAATTGGGCGATATCGATCGACCGGAATATACATTGGATGAAATTTTCCAATATCTCGCCGGTGCAGATAAACCGTGTATCGTAGCAATCGACGAGTTTCAACAAATTGCAAAATATACTGAGAAAAACATAGAGGCGTTATTGAGAACTCACATTCAAAAGTTGCGAAACTGCAATTTCATATTTGCCGGCAGCGAGCGTCATATGATGCAGGAGATGTTTACATCGGCAGCCCGTCCATTCTATCACAGTGCCGATATTCTGGAACTTAAAGCGATTGCTCCGGAGATTTACATTCCTTTTATCGTCGGTCATTTCGAAAAACGCAATCGACAAATCTCGGCGGAAAATGTAGGAAAAGTTTATAAACTGTTCAAAGGGCATACATACTACATACAAAAGACTTTCAACGAAGCATTTGCAGATACACCAGATGGAGAGGAATGTACACTTGAAATCATTCGATCTGCAATCGATAATATGATTTCATCAAATGATACTATATTTCGCGAAATTTTATCGAATATTCCCGAAAAACAGAAAGAAGTACTATACGCTATTGCCAAAGATGATCAAGCAGAACGTATTACTTCCACATATTTTATTAAACGGCATAGTTTAAATTCGGCAAGTTCCGTTCAATCGGCAGTAAAGAAATTACTGGAAAAGGATACAATCACCGAAATCAACAAGGTATATTCAGTGACGGATAAACTTTTTGCGATGTGGATAAACCGCTTGTACGGCAATCATAAAAATCTACTATAAAGTTTATTTAAGGAAATCCTTAGTTTATGACTTCCTTAAAACTTTATCCCGTCATCTTTTAGTTTTTGCTTCGAACCACGCCAGAGCGAACATAAAATTGCTCAATTCTTCACGTGTAGCCAAACGGCAATAATCATAGCCCTGAGGTAATTTATGCCACAGTTCGAATCTTCTCAATTTATTGTTGCTGCTGGATTCGAGATAAATATCGTCTCCGACTCGTTTGTCGAACATCGCCCACAAAGAACTTCGCGACGGACAATGACTGTCGGTCCTATGGAAAAGATAAACCTCTCCGAAGCGAAAACGAATAAACAATATCGATGATTGGCAGGAACGTCGCTTTGTTCGATGCACGACAGGCGGTCTTCTGAATTTGCGGTCTTTCATTTCCGGCATTTATTTTGAATTAGGTATTTTCAATAAATGCGCGGTAATTTGACTCGTTAATCTGAACGCACCTGAAGCGTAATAGTAAAACTTGCCAAGTACCGCGCATAACGCGTACTTGGCTGTTCATCTTACTAATTTTTTGAGTTCAGGTTTTTCAGATTAAATAAACAGCCACGATCATTACAATAATCGTTATATCAAAGATAGAAAATTATTTCATTTTATGCAAATGATTTAATTAATTTTATTGTTTGTATATGCTTTAATTTTTCAAAACTTAAAGTTGATAACCTATTCCGTATATTTGAGCCAACCACAGACCGAAAAAACGATCGTATACCCGATATACATTTCCGTCTTTCGTTATAAATTCCTTATCAAGCAATTGCTTTGTTGCAGATTGCACGGAACTTGGTGAATTCAATCCGTGTTTCTTAATAAAAGCGGTCGAAGTAATTTCCGTTGCACAACCTTCTTTGGCAATTGCAAATAAGATTTCTTTCTGTCTCTCGGACAACATTACGACCAAATTCTGGTATACCGTTTCATTAGCATTTATTGTCTGCTTCAATATTCTGTCGGCATTCTCAAGCGTCATCGTTTCTTTCCGATCCGTATTCTCAAATAAACGATTGAATATCGTTTGCATATACCAAGTATGTCCTTCGAAGAGTTCGTAAATATGTCTAATACACTCTTCCGATATTTTTTTACATTCATTCTCAAAATGCTGTCGAACGAATGAAC
This sequence comes from uncultured Alistipes sp., assembly GCA_905213895.1. Taxonomy (GTDB): domain Bacteria; phylum Bacteroidota; class Bacteroidia; order Bacteroidales; family Rikenellaceae; genus Alistipes. The sequence goes on along the minus strand of CAJMKE010000005.1, from coordinate 132,436 downwards.
AATAAACCTTCTCAGATATGGCATCCAAATTCATAAATGTTGCACTTTGATAAAACGGTCGGGATGCAGAGAAGAAAATGTTTTGCATCATATGTCGTTGACTGCCTGAAAATACAAACGCAGCATTCGTACATTTCTGAATATGTGTACGAAGTATTGCTTCAACGTTTTTCTCCGGATATTTGGCGATTTGTTGAAATTCATCGATTGCAACCAAACAAGGCTTGTCGGCAGTTTCGAGATATTTGAATATTTCTTCTATTGACAATTCCGGTTGTCGAATATCGCCTATGCCAATATCGAAAGGTTCTCCTGTAATGGGATCAAGTTTGAATGCCGGTCTAAGAGAAGATATGGATGCAAAGAACTGTTCCAATATTGAAATTCCCTTAGGCTTTAGAGTATTGAATATATGTTTACCAAGTATGTATACGAACTCTTTCATACTGCCAGTGGCATATATGTCTATGAAAAATGTATAATATTCATTCGCAATATTGTTTTGGCTGAAACAATGCTGAATCAGTCCGGTTTTGCCCATACGTCGCGGTGAAACAATGACCATATTGCGACCGTTCGTAAGAGCACTCGTTAAAGTTGCAGTTTCATTCACTCTATCACAAAAATACTCCGAAGATACATAGCCATTGATAATAAAAGGGGTTTTAATTTTCATCGTCGTATTATATAATATTAGATTATTTAATATTCAATAATTGCAAATGCAATAATTTATATTGTAATTTAGATGATCAATCACTAAAAAATGTACAAATCAATAATATGTATTTGTAATCATATGTATTTCATAGGTAAAAAAGATTTATTTTTTGCATAAAATGAAATAATTTTCTATCTTTGATATAGCGATTATTGTAATGATCGTGGCTGTTTATTTAATCTGAAAAACCTGAACTCAAAAAATTAGTAAGATGAACAGCCAAGTACGCGTTATGCGCGGTACTTGGCAAGTTTTACTATTACGCTTCAGGTGCGTTCAGATTAACGAGTCAAATTACCGCGCATTTATTGAAAATACCTAATTCAAAATAAATGCCGGAAATGAAAGACCGCAAATTCAGAAGACCGCCTGTCGTGCATCGAACAAAGCGACGTTCCTGCCAATCATCGATATTGTTTATTCGTTTTCGCTTCGGAGAGGTTTATCTTTTCCATAGGACCGACAGTCATTGTCCGTCGCGAAGTTCTTTGTGGGCGATGTTCGACAAACGAGTCGGAGACGATATTTATCTCGAATCCAGCAGCAACAATAAATTGAGAAGATTCGAACTGTGGCATAAATTACCTCAGGGCTATGATTATTGCCGTTTGGCTACACGTGAAGAATTGAGCAATTTTATGTTCGCTCTGGCGTGGTTCGAAGCAAAAACTAAAAGATGAGTTATATCAATCCTTTTTTATAGGCATTATACCCACTCCTTAAACGGTACAAATTTTGGGTTACGGAGCAATAAATAATCGCAATATATCTCCGTAAGTATATTTTTTATATCTTTGCAGAGAAACAAAATTAAGAATATGGCAGCAAGTATTATTGGTCGCAAACAAGAACAAGAGATTCTACATAACTGTTATAAATCCGACAAGGCGGAACTTATCGCCATATACGGTAGGAGACGTGTAGGCAAAACTTATCTGGTAAAAACATATTTCAAAGAGAAATTCGATTTTTACATAACAGGAATATATCAAGGCACGAAAAAAGAGCAACTGGCATTTTTCAATAAGCAACTGTGCGAATACTCTCAAATTCCTTATCCGCAGGTTGAAAATTGGTTCGACGCCTTCGATCAATTGAAACACTACATATCAAACCTTAAAAAAGATAAGATAGTTATCTTCATCGACGAATTGCCTTGGCTCGACACGCCTCGATCGAGATTTATCAAAGCATTCGAACTATTCTGGAACAGTTGGGCGGCTGACCAACCTCAAATCAAGTTAGTGGTCTGCGGTTCAGCAACGACGTGGATGATTTCGCATTTGTTGGGGAACAAAGGCGGGTTGCACAATCGAGTTACTCGACGGATTAAATTGGCACCATTTACATTAGCGGAAACAGAAGCCTATCTTAAATCGCAACAGATAGTTTGGAACCGTTATCAAATTGCAGAGGCTTATATGATTCTTGGCGGCACACCCTATTATTTGCAAATGCTGCAAAAGGGATACAGTCTTTCTCAAAATATAGACTATTTATTCTTCTCTGAGAACGCGGAATTGCGAGATGAATACGGATTTCTGTTTCGCTCATTATTCAACGATTCATCCATCTATCGAGCCACGGTTGAACTGCTGAGTAAAAAGGCGAAAGGAATGACGAGAGCGGAGATGATGAAAGCTCTCAAACTTCCGGAAGGCGGAACTTTCTCGGAAATATTGGAGAATTTGTGCAATTGCGATTTTATACGCAAATATTCCGCATTCGGCAAAAAGGAAAGGGATATACTATATCAACTCACCGATCTGTTTACATTGTTCTACCTGCGGTTCGTCAAGGGCAGCAACGGTCGTGACGAGCATCTGTGGTCCAACATGATCGACTCTCCTGAGCGACGTACGTGGTGCGGATATTCGTTCGAGCAATTATGTCTGCATCACATCACGCAAATAAAGATGAAACTCGGCATAAGCGGCATCCAAAGCGACGTATGCTCATGGTTTACCCCAGCAGAAGACGGGCATAAAGGAGCGCAAATCGATTTACTGATCGACCGCAAAGATCAAATTATAAATCTTTGCGAAATGAAGTATTCGACAAGCGAATACGAGATCACAAAACGTTACAATGACGAAATGCAGGAACGCCGCGAACTGTTCCGTTCGCAAACCAAAACAAAGAAGGCGTTACACCTTACTATGGTAACCACATATGGAGTCAAAGAGAATCCGTATTCGGGGATGATACAAAGTCAAGTAACTATGGATGACTTATTTAGAAACTAATCATTCGGATTTGTTGCGGGATTAAAGCATTATAATAGAACAAATATTATTTTATATAATACTACGGAAGTTAATAATAATTTATTTTTTATTGCGTGATTAAAAAATATTTTCTATCTTTGATATAGCGATTATTGTGATAATCGTGGCTGTTTATTTAATCTGAGAAACCTGAACTCAAAAAATTAGTAAGATGAACAGCCAAGTACGTGTTATGCGCGGTACTTGGCAAGTTTTACTATTACGTTTCAGGTGCGTTCAGATTAACGAGTCAGGTTACCGCGCATTTATTGTTTAATTCAAAACAAATGCCGGAGATGAATAATATTCAGCCTAACGACCGATTCTTATATAAATCAGAACTGTTACATAACTTTCTTAGCAATACGTTTATTTTGCTACATTATTGCCACACCACACCTATTAAATTCAAGCAATTTGTCGGATATTAACACTTATACTTTCTCGATGCAGTAACATATAAAAATAAATCTCCTCCAATTCCCCAACATTACAGCCTGACACCTATTTAGAGGAGTCGGGCTGTAGTGTTTTTAAGAATTAATCTTTCACCTAACTCTAACATACAAACATATGAACCATACGAATAACTTTGCCGACATAGTACTCAGTAATGGAGAAAATGCCACATACGGAGAAATTACAATTGCATTCGAAGAGTTTATGGACGGGAACAGGCATTTACCAAATGACTACGACAAAATAATGCAATTGCAAGAATTATTTTATTTGCGTGAAATAATGTCTAATTACACGAATTCTCATCGTTTTATTTTTTTCAATTCGAAAAGAATGCGTCTGCTGAACAATTGCGTGGCACAAGCACACGCATTGTTAAATGCTGAAGTAAAAATGATAGAACTCAAATCTCAATATCCGGAAGCCGATATATGGCAGGTTGCTGTAAAAATGCCCGAATCGGAATTATATTGGAATCCTGCCTGCGGAAAGAGAGCATTAATGGAAATAATCTCGGCATTGGTCTATTTGACTGCATTCGTAGACAAAAATCGCAATCCCACCCCGTTTATCAAAGTCATCGACCATTTCGAAAAATTATTGCACGTAGATTTGCCACAACCGTACAAAATGAGGATACAACTACTCGAACGTAAAATCAAATGCACGGCATTCGTAGATAAAATGAGAAATGTATTGATAGAAAACAGCGAGAAATAATGTCTTTTGACATTCAATATGTTACGTATAAAATTGAGGAAGGTTCAGCGGAATCTTCCTTTTTTATGGATGAATGACGGCACATCTTTGCACTCGAAACATATAATTTCTACATTATGAAAGCAGAAGATTGGGAAGAACGTATGGAAATGTTCAAGAAGATAATGCAACGCTTCGATCATATAGACAATATGCTCGAACGTGTCATTCGACATAAAGAGTGTTTCGACGGAGATACTCTGCTCGATACATACGATATGTGCAAACTTCTCAACATTACGAAACGAACCCTTGCACGATACAGAAAAAAGAAGTTGATAAAATACTACCTAATAGACCGAAAAACATTCTATAAAGCATCTGAAGTCGAACAAGCAATGAAACAATTGGGTAAAATATGAGCAACATTATCATTGAGAAAATACGATATGATAATTTAAAGCATCAACAATCTAATATTAAATATTACATTAAGAAAACATTTAAGCGATAATATTACGAATATATTGGATTTCTCAAAATAAAGGCTTATCTTTGTAAAGATCTGAAATATCGTGTAAATACAGAATTTGACAATTTAGTGATTTTTTCACGTGGGATTATTTGTGGGATAAATAGATTCAAGACTTGTAATATACTAACTCAATGGAGGATACAAATTAGGTTCTTCATCCTGAGGGGGTACGGAAGCGGAAGATGAAAGTCTTCCGCTTTTTATATTCCTTTAACCTCATTGTTTTTGCTTCGTAAATACAAAGGTGAAATTCTCGATGACATTCGCAAAAGGATAGAACGGGAATAATACCTTATTTTACACGAACAGTATCCCCAAACCGTATGTCTTTGCAAGTTCCGACAAAAGTCCCCGTCTGTGCGGGGAACTTTTTTTTGGGGGGGGGCTGTGTACGCGGCTTTGATAAGAGAACCGCAACAGTCGGTTATCTGAATACATAAATAACTTGATTCGGTGTAAAGTTGTATGTAGTTGGCATATTTTATTTATTTCCACGTCCGGAAACAATGAATCCAAGCAGGTCGTCGAGCATCGCATCACGACCGTCGAGCCATTCCGATGCGACGTAAGGTATCGGGATGTCGGGCATCAGAACGCCGTCCGACGCTTTGGTATATTCATCTATTTCGACCAGAGAGATTCCGTCCTGTCGCAGAGCCGTCGGCAGCAATCCGAATCCGTACTCGCACTCGCCGTAGCGAATCGAATTGCGGAGTTGCGGTTCGCCGACGAGCAGTGCGGCATCGTTGTATTGCAGGATATTGCAGAATGAAGATGCGATGGAACCCGTACTTTCGCTCATCATCACGTAATATTTCATACCGCTGACATACATTTCGGGAATCAGCGGAAACTCCTTGACGGCATCGGGAATCTCGACGTTCTCGCCTATTTGCGATTCGTTCAGGAACGACCACAGCCGCATCGATGTCCGCGAACATTTCACACGCTGGCTGCGGCAATATTTCACCGACCGTTTATCGACGAATATTGAAATCAGTTCGTCGAAACGGTTGCCGTTGCCGCCCGGATTCATTCTCAAATCGAGTATGACATCAGTTATCCCCTGATTTTTGAAATTCAGAATATGTCTGCGCAGAGTCTTTATGAGCCGGCTGTTATCGGGATAAAATTCGGGAATCGAAACATAACCGCATTCCGCATCGGGAAATGTCCGTGCAGTCAGTTCCCGCATTCGGGAAAGTCCGACCCGAACATCCGCAGACTCTCCGCCCTCGGTAGATATTTCAAGCACGGCACCCGCACGCTCGACGACAAAATCGAAACGGTCGGTAACCTCCGAATTATAGTAATAGTGCATCAGTATCTCCGGCGTGGTGTAGCGGTCATGATAATTATATTTAAGATACTCCGACATATCCACACCGTTGATTACCAATATCCGGTCGCCGCGGCGGAAATCGGGATTCAGCGAACTGTTCACAATCACCGTATCGCCGATACGCAGCAAATCAAATTCAGGCACTCTCAACGACCTTATCTTCCGCTCCTCCTTTCTGGCGCGGATGCCGTATGTCGGAACAATACGGTAATGCGGGTCGATATTGCGCAACCACTCGAAATAGGGTTTCATCACCCAAAACAAATCGCTGCTACGCAGCGTATCCATGCCGAGAGCGTCGCAACGCCCGTTGATTTCGGAGAGTATCCGTTTTTCGACATCGGGAGTAAGCAGCGAATCCATAACCGGATGTATGTTTACGCGGAACAGTTTGCTGCCGACTTCGTTTCTCGGTATGACGACGTCGTAGATTCGGATGCTTCGGTTTTCGACAGGTCGCAATCTTCCGTCTCGTACCGAACGCAGACTGTCGATAGCCGATTTCGCGTTCTCACCGCTGCCACGAAAAGGGACGGCAGCAAAAAATAGCAGGAATATCGCGGCGACCGAGGTTTTGACAATGGGATTCATATTATGAAATATTATTCAGACACTGCATACAACGGCATCAAACGGCATTTATTGCGGTCGGCGGAGCAAAATATTGCGCAGATTTGCTAAAACGTTATAATTATCGCAGGAAAAGCACCGACGATACCAAATAAATATTATATTTGTAAGTTATTTTTGCGATACCGAAAAATATACCGATAAAACACAATGACACCGAAAACTTTAACCATCGAAAAGAAAGTGCCCGTCGTAGGCGAATACGACGTGGTCGTCTGCGGCGGAGGTCCTGCCGGATTCATCGCTGCCGTCGCAGCGGCTCGCGAGGGTGCTAAAACCGCCATCATCGAGCAGTACGGATTCCTCGGAGGAATGGCGACAGCGGGTTACGTTACCCCGCTCAGCGTCTTCACTTACAGCGGAGAACTCGTCATAGGCGGTATTCCGTGGGAGTTCGTGAACCGGCTCGAAGAGATGGGCGGCGGCTATATCGAAAAACCGCTCGGCAACATCGCTTTCGACCCCGAGGTTTACAAACTCTGCATGCAGCGCATGGCTCTCGAAGCGGGCATAACGCTCTACATGCACTCGTACCTGTCGGGCTGCATAGCGAAAGAGGGCAAAATCGAGCAGGTAATCATCGAAAACAAGAACGGTACGGAGGCTGTCTCGTCGAAGATGTTCATCGACGCCACGGGCGACGGCGACCTCGCCTACATGGCGGGAGTGCCGATGCAGCCGCGCGAGGAGGGCGTACCGTTGCAGCCGCTCTCGACATACTTCATTCTCGCGGGCGTGGACACCGAGTCGCCGCTCATCAACGAAGCGATGCACCACAACAAGCAGGGCGTGAACTGCCACTGCCTGCCGATTCGCAAGAAACTGCTCGCGATGAAGGACGAACTCGATATGCCGGCATTCGGCGGTCCTTGGTTCTGCACTACCCTGCATGACGGATGCGTGGCGGTGAACATGACCCGTACCGCAGCAGATGCATGCGACAACCGCGACTACACACGTGCAGAATGCAGATTGCGCGAGGATGTCTTCCGCATGGCGGAGATTCTGCGCGATAATTTCGAGGAGTTCCGCAACTGCTACGTTTCGGCAGTCGCTCCGCAGGCGGGAGTACGCGAAACGCGACGCATACTCGGCGTTCACACGATAACGGCAAATGAGTATCTGAACGCTTACCGTTACGACGACAGCATATCGCGCGGTGCGCACCCTATCGATATTCACTCGAACAAGACCGGCGACCAGCGTGCCGACTTTCTCGAAAAACCGGCATTCGTGCCTTACCGCGCGCTGATTGCCGAGAAATTCCCGAATCTGCTCGTTGCGGGACGCTGCTTGTCCGCCGACCGTCAGGCATTCGCATCGCTGCGCGTTCAGGCAAGTTGCATGGGAACGGGACAGGCGGCAGGTGTCGCTGCGGCGCAATGCGTCAAGGCGAATGTCGCGGTACAGGATGCAGACATACCTGCTCTCGTAGCGAAACTCAAAGAGTTGGGAGCGACGCTGTAAAAAACGGAAAACCTTAAAACAACCTAAAACTTCATAAGTTATGCATTCACTCGACTATGCAGTCATATTCATCTACTTTCTGGGGTTAATCCTCGTGAGTTGGATTATCTCCCGCCGAATCAAGAGTTCGGAGGACATGTTCATCGCCGGTCGCAACTCGTCGTGGTGGCTCTCCGGAATGTCCACCTACATGACGCTGTTTTCGGCGAGTACCTTCGTAATCTGGGGCGGCGTCGCCTATCGTTCGGGACTCGTCGCGGCACTCGTCGGCAACATTCTCGGTTTCGCCTGCTTCTTCGCGGGGCGTTACATCGCGGGACGCTGGCGCGAAATGAAAATCAAGTCGCCGGGAGAGTTTCTCGGAATACGTTTCGGCAAATCGACGATTAACTTCTACACCATCATCGGCATCATCGGTCGCGGAGGACACACGGCGGTAGCGTTGTACGCAATCGCGGTCGTGATGTCCACACTGATTCAACTGCCCGAAGGACACGTTCTCGCCGACCCTGCGACGGGGCAACTCTCGGTATCGTGGGCGGTTATCATACTCGGCATCATCACGCTGATTTACACCGTAACGGGCGGATTCCTCGCTGTGCTGATGACCGACGTGATACAGTTCGGAGTGCTGATGACGGTCGTAGTGTTCATGATTCCTATGTCGATTCACGAAATCGGCGGCATCGGCAACTTCATCGCCAGCGCACCGGAGGGATATTTCATACCGGCAAGCAACGAATATCCTTGGGGCTGGCTGATAATGTGGTTCTTCCTCAACGCATTCACCGTCGGCGGCGACTGGCCGTTCATCCAGCGTTACATCAGCGTTCCGACGGCGAAAGGCGCACGTAAGAGCAACTATCTCGTCGGCGTACTCTATCTCTTCACCCCTATCATCTGGTATTTCCCTGCAATGGTCTACCGCACAATCGACCCGTCGGCGAATCCGGAGCAGGCATACATACTGATGAGCAAACTCGTGCTGATGAAAGGCATGCTGGGAGTGATGCTCGCGGCGATGGTGTCGGCGACGCTCAGTTGCGTATCGGGTACGCTCAACGTCTACGCCAACGTATTCACCTACGACATCTACAACGCGAAACATCTGGAAGCATCCGACGCGAAACTTATCCGCATCGGACGTCTGTTCACGCTGCTGTTCGGTCTGGCGATACTGCTGCTTGCGCTGCTTATTCCGTATGCGGGAGGTGCCGAGAAGGTCGTCGTTACTATCCTGACGCTCGTTATCGCGCCACTCTGCATTCCGACCGTCTGGGGCGTATTCTCCAAGCGCATCACAGGCAAGCAGGTGATTGCAGTAATGGTAGTTACATACATAGTGGGACTGACGCTGCGGTTCGGCATCGACACGGGTATCAGACCGTCGGTACTCGAATCGGCGATAGGATTGTTCCTGCCGGTAGCATTGTTGGGTGCGTTGGAGTGCATCGCCAAACTGCGCGGCATCGAGGATTCCGGTTACGACAAGATACAGAATATTCTCGACCCCGATGCGGATGTAGAGCCGTCGGAAGCAACGAAAAAGGCAACCAAAGAGTATTCGCTCATGGCTGTTACATGTTTCGTAGCCACGATAGTCGGCATCGCTCTGCTGCTTGCAGGGCTGCTCTTCACCGAAACGTTCGACCCTGCTGTCCGAAGCATCATGGCTTGGTCTTGCGCGATAATGTTCGGTCTGGCAATCGTATATGCGGTTTACCGATACATGGATTCCCGAAACGGAAAGTAGCGGGAAACAGTTACTATGAAAAAGGCAGCCATGCGGCTGCCTTTTTAGTTTAGAGACCTTAAAGTCTTTAAAGTCGTTAAGGACTTTAAGGTCGTTAAGGACATTTGTCCGAACTCAACCGCCCTCTACCCTTTGCAGGCGATTTGGACGAGCAGTTTGAATTCGGCATCACGACCCGAAATCTCGGTCGCAAGGCGGATATAATTGCCGAACTCGCGTACCTTGACGAAATGCAGACCGCATTCGCGAATCGGAGCGAACTCCGTACCCTCGTCCGCCCAGTGTATACCGTCGAGCGAAATCTGTACCTTGGCTTTAAGTTCGGCATTTTCGCCCTTCATATCCTCGACGAGGATATAGAATATCGCTTCGTCAGCCCATCCGCATTCATACGGATGCGTCTGGAAACCCTCCTTGAAAGTCTTCTTGACCTCCAAATGCGCAGCATTGAACTGTTTCATATTTTCAACTTCTTAAAATTCATTTTTACAACAAGTCTGTTTTCGAGAAAATTTTTTCCGACTTTTCAAGGCGCATAGCGGGACTATGTAACGAGAAAATCGGGAAAAATTTACCGAAAACGAACTTGTTACTCCTGAGAAACCACGACCGAATCGACATAAAGGAACACGCGGCGGTTAGTGTCCGTCTCGACCCAGAATACCGGATTTATCAATCCGTCGATGCGGTGGTATTTGTCCACGGCGACTATCGGCGCATGTCCGAGGTCGAAAACCCTGTCCTTGCACTGCATCTCGACATACTCGCGCTTCTCGGTATCGACTTTCAGGCGGAAATACATCCAGTTCAGTTTGTCGTCGGTTTCGTTGTAAATAAGATTCTGCGTTCCGTTCGGCACGTCCTTGTAGCCGTCGTGTCCTCCGTAGGGATAGCGGTTTCCAAACCACCACGGGTCGATACCGCGCTTACACCAGTCGCCCTCCGTACCGAACGCCCACTCCTTGTCGGTAACCTCGGCTGCGCTGACATACTGCCATCTGCGCATCGGCTTGCCGTCCACTGCATTAAGATAACGGCATCCGATGAAGAAGCGGTTGTTGTCGTCCTGCACGTCCGAACCGAAGCCGAACGCGCGAATCGAATTCTCGTGCAGACCCGGCTGCGCACCGTCGCCGTCCACCACGTCCTGTTCGGCGTTATAGGCGAACCAGCACTCGATTTGCAGATACTTGCTTCCGGGGTGGCTGAACGACATGCGCTTGATTGCATGTCCCATCGAACCCGGTGCCGGCGGCATCGTATACGGATTGGCAATCGGGCGGGTCGATACTTTCAGGCTGTACGTGCCGCTCATCGAACCGTGAGTGCCGGGGAACCGGTAGGTCGCCGAACTCAACATCACCGGCGGCCACTGGTCTTTATTGACGATGCTCGGCGGCGTGTCGAAATCGGGATATTCGGTAAAATTAGGCATAAGTATCATCCAACCGTTGAATCCGCGGTCGAATATATCGTAACACAGAATCCGCGACAGCGGCTGGAATCGGTTACGCAGCATTATGTCCTCCATGCTCATAATACGAAATGTATTTAATTGTTAATCGAAAAGTTCTATACCCTTGTCGGTCATTCTCTTTTGGAGCGACTTCACGTCGAGCGCGCGAGGTGCGACGCCGTCGGCGGCACACATGGCGGCGGCGATGCCGACCGCCTCACCCATAGCCATACATATCGACATCACGCGATACGACGCATGCGCGCGGTGAGTACCCGAGATGCAGCGTCCCGCGACGTAGAGATTCTCCACCTTGCGCGGTACGAAGCAGCGGTACGGCAAATCGTAAGGCTCGACGTACTGAATCTTCTCCTCCGCCTGTCCCGCACCTGCCGGATTGTGGATATCGACGATGAATTCGGCTTTATGCACGATAACGTCGTCGAAACGCCGTCCCTCCGCCAACTCCTCGGCGGTAATGACGTAGTCGCCCATCACGCGGCGGGTTTCGCGGACACCCGTAGTCGTTCCGCTCGCGATGCAGCGGCAATTCTCGTAGCCGGGGAGATTCTCGTGGAAGAAATCCATCAGCAACTTTATCTGACGGCGCAGTTCGAGGTCGGCATCGAAAACGGACGCCACCTCCGTTACGTCCACTCCGTTTACCTGAGTGGTATTGACCTGACGCTCGCCCGATTTGGTCGTCGGATGCAGGCGGACGGCGGCGAGTTTCTGCGGGAGTTTGCCCTCGTCGGCGCAACGCTTGCAGAAATCGAGGAAGCGTTCGTCGCCCAGTTTCACGTCGTCCACATCGCCGATACATATCACACCCTTCTCCTCATCGACGCCGGCGATAGTGAATTCGAGAGTAACGGGCTGCATCAGTCCGTCTTCGCGACCCTTCTCTATATCGGCACCCGCGAGGTACGACACCACGGCATCGCCCGTCGCATCGACGACGACTTTCGCCATAATCGCGAAATATCCCTCGTTGGTCGCGAGGATAAGTCCCTTGACGGCATCGCCCTCCTTCACGACGTCGTAAACCGAACTTTGAAGGTAGACATCGATATTTTCGTGGTTCACGAACTCGGCGAGAACCAGTTTCGCCCGCTCCATATCATGAGCCTTGCCCGTAACGCCTATCATGTCGTTGTCGGGTACGCCGAGCAGCCGCACGAGTTCGTCGCGCATCGTTCCCTTGCCGACCATTCCGAGAATGGGTCCCACATAGCCCGCGGTAAGATTGCCGCCGACCACGCCGTAACGCTCCACGAGCGCGACCTTGGCACCCTCTCTCGCCGCAGCGACCGCAGCGCAGATTCCGGCAGGTCCCGCACCGGCTACGATGACGTCGTAACTCTTGCGCACGTCGATACTCTTTTCGTAATGCAAAGTTGCCATAATATTTTTATAATAAGTATTTTCAATACCCGTGGATTGCACGAGTCAGTTAAAACGTTTTATCAGCCGCAAATTTAACCATTTTTTCCACACGGCGAAACTTTGCCGCACTATATTTAGACCATACGCCATATAAAAAATCGGCTGACACCCGATTCGGAGTCAGCCGACTATTGCGACACGTATCCGCTACTCTTTCGGCAGCAAATCCGCCGTCGGTACAATCGTCTTTTTCACGAGCGCACCGAGATTTCCGTCCTTGTCGCGGGCGATGGCAAAGAATGTATATTCACGACCGAAGAATCCTCCGCATGCAGCATAGTTCGAATCCCAGTAATATGTATTTTGATAAGTAGTCAATTGACTGATGATTTCTGCTTCCGACAACACATCATCGCCGACCACAACTATACCACTCACAGTTTTGAATGCCCCAGCATACCAATGCACCGCATGTTCGTTCGGTGTCAAATCGGCATATATGGCAACATCGTAGGTCGAATGTTTTTCGAAACGGAACGATATGTCCACTTTCGCAAGGCTCTCCGTTTTCGGGGCTTCTGTCTTGAACTCCGTATAATACAGCCCAGTAGAGATACCACCGACATACCCGAATGCGAAGAATACGTACTCCTTGTCAGTGAGCAGACGTCCCGTCTTGTCGATAATCTGCTCGCCGCTGTACAGTTCGATATTGCCGACTTCGACGACATACTCCATAAACTCACGTTCGTCGGCATATTTTGCGAATTCGTCTTTACGTATGCAGCCAGCCATATAGGTTTCGTCGGTGGAAGGCGTTACCTTTATCTTCGCGCCCTCGACCGAGGTCTCGACGATTTCCAACTGAATCGTCATCTTGGAATCGGGAACAGCCAGCGTGGTTACCTCCTTGTGGAATACGGCGGTAGTGCGTTCGCCCTGATTGCTTACGCCGAATACCACGATTGAATATTCGGTCGCAGGTTCGAGGTTGTAAATCTCCAAATCCTTCACCGTATCGAGAGTAACCGCACCGGTGCGCAACGCATCGTTCGCCGACCACTCGATACCCGCTATCTCCGCACGCTTGATGAAATCGTCGGCAATCTGCTCCGGAGTGCTGCTCTTCAACATATCGCCGTCGGTAATACCTATATAATAACGCGTGGAGTTGTCGGTCGGAGTTACGGTGAACGCGAACCGCAACTGCTCGATATTCGAGAACTCGATGCCGAACGAACAGTTGTCGGCAACCTCGAACGGTTTGGTCTCGAATACGAATTTCACGGGAGCGGTCGTCGACTTGCCCGTCTCGTCCATTCCGAATGCGAACGCGGTATATTTCGCGGCAGGTTTCAGACCGGCGATACGCTGTCTGTCCGTTCCGCGGGTAAGCAGGTCGGTGATAGTTCCGCTCGCATCGACTTCGGCACGATAGACTTCGAGTTGGCGGTTCAGATAGTTCTGATGTTCGGCTATCAGCATCTCGTCGTCATCGTATGTCTTGTCGAAAACCTCGGACTCGACCACATCCCATGTATAATAATCTCCGGGCGACTTAGGTTCGACCACGACAACCGCGCTGTTGGAAGTAACCGTTTCGGTAGAAAACTTGAAGTCCGCCTCCACGACGACCGGCACATCCGGCTTGTCCGGGTCGTCGGGAATCTCCGGCGACTCGGGAGTATCGTTGCACGACACGGCTAAACAGGCAATTGCCGGCAGTAAAATCGCTCTGAACAAATTTGCGTTTTTCATAAATGTAAAAATTAAGTGAATACCTGCACAAATATAAGGATTAATGCAGAGAAACTCCGAAACCGCAAAATTATTTTCCAATATTTTTTCGACACTCCGCAAAACGGAGAATACGCATAGTTTCGGAAACGGCGGCAAAATCGTCCGACGACATTTTTATGAAATAAAATGCAATTATCATCTCCAAAAGTGAAAATTTAATAAAAAATTTGCATATCTTTGCAATGTGTTAAGTAGTTTCAGTGCATTCACGAGGATGTATCCGAGGCGGATTAGTGGGGCTGGGATTATTGAGCAGAATTGTTTTGACGAACTAATTTCATTATATACTGAAACTTATGAACATTTTCAAATCGACGGCATTGCTGTTCGTTTCGCTGCTTTGTTTCTCGGCATGCGAAAATGGAGGGGGGGGGAATCCTGACCCCGAACCGGACCAACCCAAACAAACTACAATCACCCTCAACAAAACTGAGGCATTCGTCAAGGTGGACGGGCAGGTCGTTCTGACCGCAACAGTCGAACCCGAAAGCAAAATTTCCGAACTTCAATGGACATCGAGCGACGACACCGTCGCATCGGTGGATAACGGCGTCGTTACCGCCAACAAACTCGGCACGGCGACCGTAATCGCATTCATCGACAACGTCATCGCAAGTTGCAAAATCAACGTCGTCGAAACATCGGTAGAAAAAATCACTCTCGACAAAACAGAAATCTCTCTCGGCGTAGGCGATACCGAGCAACTCTCGGCGACCGTAGAGCCGGAAGATGCCGAAAACAAGAACATCGACTGGTATGCGGAGGACGAAACCGTCGCCAAAGTCAAAGAGGGACTGGTTACCGCACTCAAAGCGGGCAAGACCAACATCGTAGCGCGCATAGGTCATGTGGTGAGCAAGTGCGCCGTAACGGTAACCGCCATTCCGGTAACCGGCATCACCATCGAACCGACCACGGCGGAAATCTCGGAACACGAGACCGTGATGCTCACCGTAACCATCACTCCCGCCAACGCGACCGACAAGACTCTCGATTGGGCTACCGACGACCCTAAAATCGCCACCGTCGCTCAGGTAGACGGCATGGACAACATGTGCGTCGTTTCGGGTGTCGGCGAAGGAAAGACCGTGATTACGGCATTCGCAGCCGACGGCGAACTCTCGGCTTCGTGCGAAGTAACCGTCAAAAAATCCGAAACTCCGCAGGCTGCGCCGAAAGTCGGCGACTATTACTACTCCGACGGAACATGGAGCGACGGAGGTCTGATAAGCATGGACATCGACGGCACCAATGCCGTATGGGCGGAGAACAAACCTGCTCCGATTGCGGGCAAAACGGTTATCGGCATCGTCTTCCAGACCGACCCTAACCGCATCGCATCGTCGGAGAAAGAACGCGGATTCACCCACGGATATGTCGTGGCGGCAAAAGGCGCACACGGCTCGAAATACGAAACCACTCGCTATTCGTTCCAAGGCGTAGACTGCATAAGCCCTTGCAAAGTCGGCAGCACATGGTACAAGAATATCGACGGATGGTACGAAACCAACCATGTAATCTCGGAATACTCGACCATACTAAATCAATTCCCTGCATTCGACTGGACAAGAGATTTCAAGCCTACCGCACCGACCAAGAGTAGCGGATGGTTCCTGCCTTCGACCGGACAGATGTGGGACATGGTGGCTAATCTCTGCGGAAGCGAGGTCGCCCAATTCCTCAAAGAGAACCGCACCAACGGTTACGATGCCACATATTATGTTTCGACGCATGTTTCTTGCGATGCGCTCGACAATTTCAACGAAAAATTCTCGCTGATTCCGGACAACCAGAAGGAAATCCTCAAAGTAAAGGATACATACCGCGGAACCTGCCCGATTTGGACATCGTCGGTATACACCCCCGGTGAAGCGGCATGTACGTTCCACATCGGAAACCGCGAATCGACGGACGGAACGCCAGGCGCGCTCGTCGAGTGCATGGCTGACTGGATGGACGATATGTGCTACGCACGCTTTATACTCGCATTCTAAACCGAAGAACAAGGTTAATGAGCAAAACCACTAATATATGTGTATTATGAAAAACAACGGAAAAGAGTACGCAACACCGACATTTCGGGAGTTGAACGTAAACATCGAAGCCGGATTTCAGGCTTCCGGCTATGGAGACCACGGAGACCCTATCACCCCGGGCGACGGAGACTACAATTGGTAAACATTAAAAATGGAGAGAATTATGAAAAAGTTATTATACGCAGCGACCGCGCTCGCCATTTTCGCAGGATGCTCGAAAGACTTGAACGAAGCACCGGCAACCGTATCCGGAACGAAAGGCAACACGTTAGAACTCAACCTCACAGTAGCCGAAGATTCGCGTGCAATCTTCGACGGCGACAGCCATATCAAATGGGAGAAATACGACCAATTATCAGTCCTTCTTGTAGATGGTGCCACGAATGAAACGGCAATCAACGGTGCCGTAAAACTCGATTTCGGAGGAGATAACGAAAAACCTGTATTTTCCGGGAAATTGGATGAACTTCCGGACGGACTTTTGGATTCGTACCACATTTTCGGACTTTACCCTGCATCGGCTGACGCTGACGGATCTTCATATTATAAAAAGAATATCACCGGCAGGTCGGTCAAAATGATTGCAGAGCAGGTTCCGACTCAAACCGAATGGGACGGTAAAGCGGACGTAATGCTTATCGAGCCGATAGAAATTACGCTTACCGATAAAGAGAGGTATTTCGATCGTTATAATTATGATTACTATTACAGATGCAACGCATCGGCGGAAATCAAATTCGCTC
Organism: uncultured Alistipes sp.; assembly: GCA_905213895.1. Lineage (GTDB taxonomy): Bacteria > Bacteroidota > Bacteroidia > Bacteroidales > Rikenellaceae > Alistipes. Next base: position 115,142 of record CAJMKE010000005.1, on the reverse strand, counting down.
ATATCTTCGGATTCGGATGTCTGACATTCGCTTCGCTTCCTGAGGAGATTGCAAACGAGACCGTTAAGAAGGTCGTAATTACAGCAGTAGGCGAAAAAACGGATTTGGCGGGTACCATGCTTGTCGATCTTAACAAAAATGTATTCGACAACGATTTCGAGGTAAAGGCATCCGCTCCGTCGAATTCCATTACTCTCGCGAGCGACAATACTATCGCTCTGAAAGACTACAAGGCTTGGTTCGTTGCGAATACCGGGACATACGATGTAAATGTACAGGTATACACTCCCGGTTACACGATCTCGTTCGAACGTAAGGGTTTGAAAATCGAACGTTCGAAAATCACCTCGCCGGTTATCAATTTCAAGGCGTCATCGGATGTAACAGAATCGACCTCAATCGATTTGACCGGAGGAAAATTGTGGCAGCACGATACAGACACTTCGTACAAGAACAACGGCAACAAGGATACGGACTTCTTTACGTCGCAGCATCGTGAAGCAAACTGGGGTACGCTCGAAGGTGTTCCGACCATGGAATATACGATTTACGGCGAGAGCAACGGTTCGAGTTCGACAGTAGCATCTGTATCTCCGTCGTCCACAACGTTCGGAAAACGGACGGTACAAAGATTAAGTTTTTCCAATATAATGTATGGCAATGTTGTCATAGCATCGAGCAGCACATACAAAGGCATCAACGGAATCAAAGTCAACAGCGGCATCTATTCCGGTACGGATGAGTGCGATATTTCGGCATTCATCGTAGACAATAACGGCAATAAGATTTCGCTCGGTGATGCACAAAGAGTTATCGGAGATTCCGACAACAAAGCCGGAACAGACTACTATTTTGCTCCGGCAGAACCTGTACAGGAAGGAAAATTGCAAATCGTATTCAACAACGGTTCCGTAAACAGCATCTATTACATGTATATCGGACAACTTACCATCAATCCGGAACCGGGTATCTCTTTCGGAGAAAAGAGCATTTCGCTGAGCGGTAAGGCGGAAACCAAGACCGTCGGTCTGAATGTGGTTTGCGCGACCGAAGAGGCTAAGGTTACTTCGGATGCGGGATGGTTGCACATCGATTCGTACAAAGACGGAATTATTACGTATAACGTAGATGCAAACGAAAGCAACGATATACGTACCGGTCATATCATTGTCGAAGCGACCGGAAACTCGACCTCCACAAAAGAACTGACGATATCCCAGAGAAGCATCAATTTCACCGAGTTCAAACTCTCGTTCGGACAGGCAGATGTACTCGCTGCTATCGAAAAGGCAAAAGAGGATGCGGAAGCAGCCGGCGATAAGGTCGTAATCGGAACTGCCATGAATTTCAATACGACGCTCAAAGCAACGGCAATCGATGGTAGCGGTGCAACAAAAGACATAGAACTTTCGTTCGAGGGTGTCGAATACAGTTCCACGACGAAAGATTATCTTGTAATGTTATATGGCAAAGGTTCTATCCGGAACATAACGCCTATTGCAATAGTTACAGGCGTATCGGTAACCGTCAACCAATCTTCGGCAGGAGACTTTTATGTATATCTGGGTGCAACGAAAGAAAGTATCGACAACAAAGAGAAACTCGCCGATTTGAACAGAGGTGGAAGTTATCCTCAATATATTTGGTCAGGAGCAGTTTCCGAATCCGAGAAGTACGGCTTCTTCCATTATATCAGCAAATACACACAAAATATATATTCGTTCGAGATAACATTCCTCACGTCGAACAAATAATATTATAATCGTTTACATGTCAAACCCCGCCTCGCAAATTCGAGGCGGGGTTTGATTTATCAACAGGTAGTGCAAGGGAACGATAATCTCGTGCCGATAAAAATAAGGGCATTGGGGGCTTTAAGGACGTTAAAGTCATTAAGGTTCTTGAAGTCTTTTAACGGCAAAGGACGTTATTGTCGGGAAAAATTAGTACATTTGTTGCACATTAAATAAATGAAAGTAATGAAAAAAACTGTTTTTGCCTCTATGGGAATTTTCGCAATGGCGTTGGGCGGCTGTTCGTCCGCGCCTAAACACGAATCGGACTGGATAGTAGACAGATTCGACGACATCAAGGTAATCCGCTATGAAGTGCCGGGATTCGAGAATCTGCCGCTGAACGAGAAAGTGCTGGTCTACTATCTCGCCGAAGCCGCCAAATGCGGACGCGACATACTGTTCGACCAGAATTTCAAGTACAATCTCGCGATTCGCCGTGCATTGGAGCAGATATACACGAATTACGACGGCGACCGCAGCGATGCCGATTTCGTCGCAATGGAGAAATACCTCAAAAAGGTATGGTTCGCCAACGGAATTCACCACCACTACTCGAACGACAAATTCTCGCCCGAATTTTCGCGCGAGTGGTTCGCCGCGCAACTCGCAGCGTGCAACGTCGAAAGCCCTGTTCCGGCGGAAGAACTCGCCGAAGTGATTTTCAATCCGGACCTCTACGCATCGAAACTCGACCAGACGGCTGGTATCGACATGGTAAAGGCGTCGGCGGTGAATTTCTATGACGGCGTAACCGAAGCCGAAGTGCAGGATTTCTACAAGAAGATGGCATCGGTGAACGACCCGCGCCCGATTTCATACGGTCTCAACTCGAAACTCGTCAAGGAGAACGGCAAACTCGTCGAGAAAGTCTGGAAAGCGGACGGCATGTACGGCGAGGCGATATCGGAAATCGTCTACTGGCTCGAAAAAGCGGAAGGCGTTGCCGAGCAGCCGCTCAAAGGCATAATCGCCGACCTGATAAAGTATTACCGCAGCGGCGACCTGCGCGATTTCGACACTTACAGCATCAACTGGGTGAAGGATACCGAATCGAACATCGATTTCGTGAACGGATTCATCGAAGATTACAGCGACCCGCTCGGACGCAAGGCTTCGTGGGAGGGCAACGTAAGTTTCCTCGACAAGGAGGCTTGCGAGCGCACGAAAATCATCGCTGCCAACGCGCAGTGGTTCGAGGACCACTCGCCTATCAACCCCGCCTACCGCAAACCAGTCGTAAAGGGCGTTTCGGCGAAGGTAATCACCGTGGCAATGCTCGGCGGCGACTGCTACCCTGCCACTCCTATCGGAATCAATCTGCCTAACGCCGACTGGATTCGCAAGGAGTACGGTTCGAAATCGGTAACGATAGACAACATCACCTACGCCTACAATCAGGCGGCTCTCGGAAACGGATTCCAGGAGGAGTTCGTACTCCGCGACGAAGACCGCAAGCGCATGGCAGAGTACGGCAAACTCGCCGACGACCTCCACACCGACCTGCACGAATGCCTCGGACACGGCTCGGGACAGTTGGCAGAGGGTGTTCGCGGCGGAGAACTCGCATCGTACACATCGACGCTCGAAGAGACCCGCGCCGACCTGTTCGGGCTCTACTATCTGGGCGACCCGAAGATGGTCGAACTCGGTCTTATCCCGACGCTCGACCTCGCAAAGGCGCAGTACTCATCCTACATCATGAACGGTCTGATGACGCAACTTTCGCGCATCGAACTCGGCAAGAACGTCGAGGAGGCACACATGCGCAACCGCAAGTTGATTGCGGAATGGTGCTACGAGAAAGGCAAGGCGGACAACGTGATAGAGTTCGTCAGGAAGAACGGCAAGACATACGTTGTCGTAAACGATTTCGACAAACTGCGCACGCTCTTCGGCGAGATGCTCTGCGAGGTTCAGCGCATCAAGAGCGAGGGCGATTACGAAGCGGGCAAGGCTTTGGTCGAGAATTATGCGGTCAAGGTCGACCCGAAACTGCATAAGGAGGTGCGCGAGCGTTACTACGCACTCGGCATCGAGCCTTACGGAGGATTCGTCAATCCGGAATACGAACTCGTCGAGAAGGACGGCGAAATCGTGGATGTGAAAATCACCTATCCGAACGACTATGTCGGACAGATGCTGCACTACTCGAAAGACTATTCATTCCTGCCGACGCTCAACTAAACGAAGGCATAAATCCATAATCGGGGATACGGGTTTCGACCGGCGTATCCCCGATTATCGTTTATCGGCGCATATACATAATTATGCACTTAAACCGCTATTTTACGGGATATTTTTCAATTATTCCAAATAAATTTGCCTATCTTTGTCCGTATATTTATGAGCGATATTGCCCGCACAACCCGTTGCGGCACGAAATGAACACATTACATAGTTACATCAATATGAAAAGACTATTTTTAATGGCGACGCTCGCCGTCGCATCGTCGGTCCTGTTCTCCGCATGCTCCGAAAAGAGCGAGGACAACAATGAGCCGGCAGCCGAAATCAAGGTCAAGAAATCGGCGATAACGGCATCGGCGGACGAAGCCGAGTACACCATCGAATACACCATCGCGGGGGGGGGAACGGAGAAGACCAAAATCGCTTCGGCGACCACTGACGACGAGTGGATAATCATCGAGGAGGAGAACGAAGGTTCGATACTCGTCGGCGTGATGGAGAACGAATCATCCGAAAGCAGGACCGGCACGATTACGCTGTCATACAAAGGCGCACCGGACGTTTATGTAGTCGTATTGCAGAACGCGTCGTCCAAATCGCAGGTCGATGCCAACATGCGGTTCAATATCGATATAAAAAATGTGGATGCATGGAGCGTATCGTTCACCATAACGCCTACCACCCAATCAACCTACTATTACGGCGTAGTGGACAAGCGCACCTACAACAAATACGGTGCGGAATTCGCCATAAACCAGTACGTAGAGTTCATCAAGGCAAGCATAGCGCAAGACCCGTCATATACGGTCGATGATTTTCTGGCGAAAGGCACGGAGACGCAGGAGTTTTCGAGATTGTGGTCGATGACGGACTATTATCTGGTGGCATTCGACCTCAACGCCTCGTACATGTCCAGCGGCAATGTAACCGTCAAGGAATTCACCACCGACGTAGTGGCACCGAGCGCAAGCAGTTTCACGATTACCGCCGATGGGGCGAACATAACCGTCAAACCGAGAAACACGAGCATGAAGTATCTGTTCGATGCCGTAAACATAGAGTATTTCTCGCAATTCCCGGTGATATACTATCTCGCATACGACTGCATGGACAGACTCAACCAGAAAGGGGTCATCAAACAGCGTCTCTCGACCGGCACTGCGTCGTATGACTTCTCCGCCGAACTCGACACGGACGAATTCGAAGATTTCGTGGCGTTCGCATTCGAATCCGACGGCAACTGGAATTTCGAGCAACCGGGGCTTAACGATAAGACCATCACCTTCGTGAAGTTCCATTACGACCCGTCGGCTTCGACCGCACAAATCGCAGGAACCGCACAATCGGTACTTCCGAAAACATTCATCGGTAAAACAATCGGAAAATAGGCGGACGTATGAAAAGACTGTTTTTGATGATGACGGCAGCACTGCTCGCCGTATCGTGTTCGGAGAAGAATATAGGCGAAGAAACCGCCGCGAAGATAATCATCGGCACGAAATCGGTTAACGCCGCCGCCGAGGGAGGCAAATACGATTTCGGCTACACAATCGAAGGCAATTACGACGGCAATATATACGTCGGTTACGACTGCGACTGGATAACGGTAGACGTCGGAGATTCGAGCATATTCCTCGACATCGAACCCAATCCGTCCGAGGATGCCAGAACCGCCACTTTGTCATTCGGTGTAAACGGGTCGGACGCAGTCTTCGTATTGGTCGTACAGAAGGGGAAAACGCCCGAACCGGTAAACGAAGAGATGTTCTCAATCGACGTTGCCGACATCACGACCAACTCCGCGACTGTAAGCATCGCTCCGGCAGGCGGACACAACAAGACATATCTTTATGGCGTAATAGACAAAAAATCTTATGAATTATATGGTAGCCAAGTATACATCGAAGCATGTATCAAACAGATTGATTGGTTTATCGAACAATCTGGAAATACTGCTACCATATCTGATTTTCTATTGCGCAACTCAACCGTCAATCCCGCATCTTTGCTTAATGACGATACCGAATATTACGCCGTCGCATTCGACCTCGACGTGAACAAGAAGTACAGCGGCAACATAACACTGAAAGAGTTCAAGACCAATAAAGCCGCGCAGTCGTCGAACAAGTTCAAACTCCAAATGAACGGTTCGGTATTGAGCGTTACGACGACCAACAACGACACTTACATCTGCGACGTTCTGACGAAAGAATCGTGGAATGAATTCGACTCGCCGAGAGAGGCTGCACAGATGTTCGTTTCAACCATGAAATCGCACGGTTATCTCGGAATGTACATAGTAAGCGGTCCGCACAGCGAGGATTTCGCCAAATCCACGCTCGACCACTCCGGCAACTATGTAGCATACGCTTTCGGTTACAGCGATGACAGCAAAACCGGTGGAATCACTACCGAAATCGAATACATAGAGTTCTCCTACAAGGCATCGGCATCGAGTGCGACGATAACCAGGCAGGGTCGCATATCGGCATCTGTCGGCAAGCCGATGATTAACGGGCGATAGGCAGCGTTCGGCACAACTAAAACCGGCAGTAGAAGAATTTCTACTGCCGGTTTTAGTTAGGGACTTTAAAGTCTTTAAGGACCTTAAAGAAGAAATGTGGCAGCACTTGTGTGCTGCCACATTTCTCAAATAATCATATCGGGTTTAGTAACCGAAAATCTCCTCCTGCGATACGAAATTGAGTTTACCCAGCGAGCGCAGGTAAGCCATATCGAGGTCGTTCTTGTCGCCGAGAATACAATAGTCATACTTTCTGCCGCGGATATAGTTCTGCTGGAACTCCACCACGTCGGCGAGCGTCATGTTCTTTATCTGCTCGTAAACCGCCTTGTTTCGGTCGATATTGGAGTCGATGCCCATTTGCAGATTATCGACATAAGTCCAAAGCACCGACATTTTCGTAGTGCGGTTGGTAGCGATATTGGCAAGTATGCCCTGCTTCGAGAGTTCGAATGCGGCTTCCGATTGAGGCATATTCTCGATAATCTCGTCGAATGCCTCGACAGCCTGATGTATCTTGTCGTTCTGCGTAGCGATGAATGCCGAGAAGCAATAAGGGTTCTCGCCCGTCAGCCCCTCAGCCAGATTGGCATACGCCGAATATGCCAGACCACGAGCCTCGCGCATCTCCTGGAATACTATCGAGTTCATGCCGCCGGCAAAATAGGAGTTGTATATGTTGACGAGCGGGTCGAGCGCGACATCGAACTTGTCCTGCTCGCGGCACGAATACTGGCGGTAGTAAACCTGCTTTGCATCGTACTGGGCGAACGTTACGGTAGGTTCGGTAACATATTTCATCTGCGCAGGCTCGTACTCTACATCGACGAGATTATCCGCCAGATGGTGAGAATTGTTGAGCGTCTGCACGAGTTTGCCCTTGGCGACCGGACCGTAGTAGAGTACGCGGTGGCGCAATCCCGAAAGACCGCGGATGCACGAGAGCAACTCTTCGGACGAGATGGACTTCAACGCATCGTTGGTGAGCGTGCTGCGGCGTATCAGTTCGGGACCGTACATGCAGTAGGTCGTCAGTGCGCTGAAATTGGCACGCTGCTCCAACTTGTTGTTCTCGCGCATCTTCAACAGGTCGTTCTTGACTTCGGCGAGAACCGCCTCGTCGCCCTGCACGTTAGCCATGTAGTCCTCGACGACAGCCATCGCCTTCTCCATGTTCTCGGCGATACCGTTGATTGTTACGTAAGTGCGTGTGCGGGTAGTCGAGATATTGAAATCGCAAGCCAAAGCGTAGAGTTCGCGCTGAATCTCTTCGAGCGACTTGGTATCGGTACCGAGCAGGTTCATATACTCCACCGCAGCCGAAATCTTAGGGTCGGTCATCGTGCCGAAATCATAGAGATAGATGAGGCTGAACAGGTCGTTCGTTTCGTTCTTCTTGTAAAGCACGTCGATATTGCCGTTCATCTTGGTTACCGCCATATCCTTGTCGAAATCGATGAATACCGGCTCGACAGGAGCGACCTGCGAATTTTGAATCGAAGCGAGGAACTCGCTCGTTTCGTCGCGGTTGGTGGCAATCGGCGTAATCTGCGGCTTCTCTATCTTCTTCTGACTCTTGTCCTCGCCCTGACGCTTGAATACTATGGAGTAGCCGTTGTCGGTCAGGCGTTTCTGCGCCCATGCAACCACATCCTCCTTGGTAATCTTCGACGCGCGGTCGATGGTCGAAACGACATCAGCCCAGTTCTCGCGGTGGATGAACGAATGCGCCATCATGTATGCGCGCTGGAAATTATCCTCGATTTCGGACATGCGCTCGCGCTTGAAATTGGCGATAATCGATTCGAGCAACTCCTCGTCGAACTCGCCGTTGCGCAATCTGGCAACCTCGCCGAGCATCAAGTCGCGCACCTCTTCGAGGGTCTGTCCCTGCTTCGGCGCACCTATCATGATAAAGAATCCGGCATCCGAAAGTTGGTCGCCTATGGCAGCACCGCCGAGAATCTTCTGTTTCTGCAAAAGGTCGGTATCGAACAGACCGCACTTGCCGTTGTAGACGATATTCGACACGATGTCGAGCATCAGCGCATCGTCGCTGCATGCGTCGCCGGTCGTCCAAGCCATGTAGGCAGCCTCCATTTCCAATCCGTATACGTCGGCGGAACGAGGTTCTGCAACCGGCTCGACAGCCGCAGCAGTCGGCTCTGGAAGATTCCCGTTAGGTTTCAGACCGCCGAAATACTTGTCGATGATTTCGATTGTCTTGTCGGGATTGAAGTCGCCTACCATACATATAGCCATGTTGTTAGGCACGTAATACGTCTTGTAGTACTCCTTGATGTTGGTTATCGACGGATTTTTCAGATGCTCCTGCAAACCGATGACGGGATGATGTCCGTAAGGATGATTTGGCATAGCCAGTGCGACGAGTTTTTCGAACGCCTTGCCGCCGTCGTCGGTCAAGCCCATGTTGTACTCCTCGTAGACGGTTTCAAGTTCGGTGTGGAATCCGCGGATAACCGCATTCTCGAAGCGGTCTGCCTGAATCTTCGCCCAGTTCTCGATTTGGTTGGACGGGATGTTCTCGATATAGGTGGTTTCGTCGCTCGACGTCCACGCATTCGAACCGCTGGCACCGATTGCGGTCATGAGTTTGTCGTATTCGTTAGGAATGGCGAGTTTCGACGCCTCCTGCGACACGCTGTCGATTTGCGCGTAGATTGCCTTGCGCTCCGCATCGTCGGTAGTCGCACGGTAAACTTCGAACAGACGCTCGATTTCGTCGAGCAGAGGTTTCTCGGCTGCGTAATCCTGCGTACCGAACTGCTCGGTACCCTTGAACATCAGATGTTCGAAATAGTGAGCCAGACCTGTCGTTTCGGCAGGGTCGTTCTTCGCGCCGACACGGACGGAAATAAGCGTCTGCACACGCGGTTTCTCCTTGTTCACCGACATGTAGACTTTAAGTCCGTTGTCGAGAGTATAGATACGTGTGGCGGTCGAGTCGCCCGACACGGTTTCGTACCTGTACTTCGAGCATGACGCCATTGCGAATACCGCAACGAGCATCAGCAAAAGATTGATTTTTTTCATATCATATTAAAATTGGATGAGTAACTAACCTTTTTACAACGTGCGGATTGTGCCGTTTATTGTTCCGATGCTGAAAAATCGCCTCCGAATCAGAAAAACGATACCGCCCAGTCGCGCACGACCGGATAGATGTCGCCCCACACACGGACGAGCATCGCTATCGAGAGCGCGAGTTTCATTCCCGTGCCGACGACGAACGAAAGGAACGAACCGAATCCGACCTTCAACGCCCGCGAAGTATCGCTACTATCGTGCATCAGTTCGCCGATTACGGCTCCGACGAAAGGACCCGCAATAGCACCCAGAATATTGCCGAAAACGATTCCGACAATCAGACCCGCCGTTGCGCCGCGCATTCCGGCTTTCGTGCCGCCGAAGAGTTTGGTCATATAGGCAGGCAGGAAATAGTCCGCCACCGACACCGCGACGGTCAGCAGCAGAAATATCCAGACCGCAGAGGTCGGGACAGTCGAAAAAGAGCAGAAATAGGAACACAGCAGACCGGCGTACGCCAGCACCACACCGGGAATTATCGGCACGATGCAGCCGACGATACCGATTGCAACGAGCAGCAGAGCCGATATGGAGAGCAGCCAGTCCATGTTTCCCGAAACGGATTACTCGACGATGCGGTTGGTCGCCGTATCGGGGAAAACCACATGGGGAGCGAACGTCTTCGCCTCCTCGAAATCCATCTGTGCGTAAGAGATTATGATTACGACGTCGCCGACGCTCGCCTTGTGCGCCGCCGCACCGTTCAGGCATATCACGCCGCTGTCGCGACGACCCGGGATGGCGTAGGTTTCGAGGCGTTCGCCATTGGTAACGTTCACCACCTGCACCTTCTCGCCGCGGATTATGTTGGCAGCCTCCATCAGCGATTCGTCGATGGTGATGCTTCCGACATAATCGACATTGGCTTCGGTTACGTGTACGCGGTGTATCTTGGATTTCAGTATCTCGATAATCATATCGGTATCTTCTCTATTTCAGTTTTATGTTGTCTATCAAGCGTATCGCACCCGCCTGAACTGCTATGCAGCCCTGAATGCGCGGGCTTTCGTCCCACGAATGAACCTGCTGCATCGTCAGTGCGTCCACCGCCTGAAAATATATGGTTTCGAGCAACGGTTCGGCATTCACCTGCTCCACTACCCATGCCGAAAGTTCGTCGGGCGTCATCTCGCCGGTTTTCGATGCGGCGGCTGACAGCACCTCGTAGATATGCGGTGCGGCTGCACGGTGCACCTTGTCGAGCAATGTGTTGCGCGACGAACGGGCGAGACCGTCGGTATCGCGGATAATCGGGCAGTCGACGATTTCGACTTTCAGCCCCAACTGGGCAACCATCGCGCGTATGACGGCAATCTGCTGGAAATCCTTCTCGCCGAAATACGCCTTGTCCGGCTCGACGATGGCGAACAGACGGCTTACGACCTGCGCAACGCCGTTGAAATGTCCGGGACGCGTCGCACCCTCCATAACCTTATCGACGAGTCCGAATTCGAACACGCGGGTATCGGGTTCGGGATAAATCTCCTCGACGGTCGGGAACAGCACATAGTCAACTCCGGCGGCTTCGAGCATCGCGGCATCGGCTTCCGGCGTCCGCGGATAATTTTTGAGGTCGGTTTTGTCATTGAACTGTGTCGGATTGACGAACACGCTGACTACCACGGTGTCGCACTCCTTGCGCGCACGCTCCACGAGCGAAATATGACCTTCGTGAAGTGCGCCCATCGTGGGAACGAAACCCACTTTTCCGTTGCGAACGACCCGAAGAGCCTCACGCAACTCCTTAACTGTTGCAAATGCTTTCATTTCCGATATATGCAATTACATATAGCGGCGCAAAGTTATAAAAAAAACAAAACGGATAGTTATTTTTCGGCGAAATTAAACCCGTATTCGGCAAATAGGCTCGTAAAAAACGTCATACGGAGCATAGCGACCGGCACTAACAGATGTCGAATCGGCGCTCGTGTTCGCCCGTAACCTCGATACGCACAATCATGGCGTCCTCGGGCAGCAACTCCTCGATTTTCTCGGGCCACTCGACGAGGCACAAATCGCCCGAGTAGAAGTACTCCTCGTAACCGAGGTCGAAAGCCTCGGCAACGGAGTTTATGCGATAGAAATCGAAATGGTACACCGGTTTGCGGTCGCCGGTGTAGTACTGGTTCACGAGCGCGAAAGTCGGGCTGGTTACCGTATCGCGCGACCCCAGACGCTCCATTATGGCACTGATAAGGGTCGTCTTGCCGGCACCCATCGCGCCGCAGAAAGCCACCACCGTGCGTCCGTCGAGCGACTCCACGACGGCGTCCGCCACTTCGGGCAGTTCGGAAAGCGAATCTATCGAAACGGTTTTCATCACTGTTTGCAATTTAGTTCGTCGCAAAGATAAACATTTTCCGCGACATCGGGATAAAGTCGTTAGGGTCTTTAAGGTCATTAAGGATTTTAATGACCTTGAAATTTTTCGGCACCGGATTTCGGTGTTGCAATTTACCCGACTTTTACATACCTTTGTACGAACATTTTAACGAACACGGAAAGTGTAAGTTTATTCTCGAAATGTGAACGTAGGAAATTCATTTGAATTGGGAATAAGCGAGCCATTTTACCGCGTCGTATCCGTTTCATACGGATATAGGCGTGGGAGTTTGATGCTTGTTTCTAATTCAAAGGTAATCCTACGACCTACATTTCGGAAATAAGTTTTCGGCACCACGCTTTCTTTTTTATTATCGGCGATTGAGGTGCGGGTCGCAACCATTCAAAAAACTTAAATTTATGAATCAACTTTTACAGGAACAAATCGCGCCGCCATTGAAGAAAAGCGTGAAAGTCAAACAAATCGCAGCGGCGATATTTTTGATTATCGGACTTATTATCCCACACATAAGGGATACCTCGTTAATATTCTTTGGGGTTGATTTCTTATATAACGATATAAATAGAATCATTTTATATATCAATGTAATTGATATTTCATCTTATTTATTATACACAATCGGATTTATCATTTTAAGCACGATTCCGCTCAATCGTCCGACCAAACTTATGATATATACACTAATCGGAATAGAATTACTTTTTGCAATCGATATAATACAGTTTTTATACAAAACATCACTCCCAATACCGATCTATTATATTAGTATCATAGGCTGTCTGTATGCCTATTCGATAATCATAAGGAACAATTCCATTTCACAAAACAGCATAAAGTGGATAAATATCTTATGTATAGCCACAATTTTTAAGTTATGTAGAAACTTGTATTTCAAATTTGTCCGTACTTGGCTTATGGAATCTTTCGATAGTGAATACTGGGATCAGACATTTATGAAGGACTTCGGTTTCTCATATATTTGGCTGATTCTGATGATAGTCGCATACGTCAAATTCTGCCGATGCAAGGCTTTCGACGGGAATCCCGACACAAATGGTTCTGGAACCGTATCATATTCCCCGCTGAACAAATACACGGCTTCGCTGTTCATCACTACTGCCGTCATCATAGGAACGCTGATAGCGTACTATAAATTTATCGCGCCCGAATTGATGAATCTGAACATTTAACCATAATACAAACATTAAAACATATTAGATTATGAAATTCTTATCCTATATTCTATTCATAGACAAAATCTGGGGCGAAAAAGTTTCTGCAAACAACTGGCTGTTGCCGTTATCCATTCTGGCAGCAGCATTGAGCGGTGTCGCATTCGGTGGCGGAATGATTTTCCAATACGTTTCCAATACCACTCTTATAGGTGTGGGAGGTTCGCTGATAATGATATGGGGGTACAATCTCGCAGAGTCGATAATCGCATCGAAAACTCCGCTTGTAGCATTAGGTCGCTCGGTATTGACACTCGTAACGATAGGCGCAGTTTTCGTATTGAGTTGCGTCACATCGGTCGTCGTACTGGTAATAATAACATTGTTACTGTTGGCACTCCTAATATTAGTCGTTGCATCCAAAGGACTGCTCGGAGAAGGAGGGAAAAAATTCGTACTCGACAATGGCGATGAAGTAACCAAAAACGATGGTCTGTTTGGAGACGGCAGATATTACAGTACAACCGGCAAGGTATACAGATCAAGCGATGAAAGAACCTTCCGCGAGGAATAACACGCAACCGTTAAAGTCCTTAAAGTCTTTAAGGACCTTAAAGACCTTATTGACCCTACAAAAACTGGGATGGTCGGAAACCATCCCAGTTTAATATTCAGCATACAGCCCTTAATGCCGTTAAGGGCTGTAAGGACTACCGTTTCGGTTGGAGGACGATATAAGGCACTATCATCTCCTCCATCGAGATGCCGCCGTGCTGGAACGTATCGCGATAGTAGCGGATATGGCGGTTGGCATCGTTGTTATAGACCAGAAAATCGTGGTTATAGGCGAAAATGTAACTCGACGACAGATTTATCGACGGCAACTGCACCTCCTCCGGTTTGGTAATTTCGTACACCTCCTTATAATTATACGCCAGATTGCGCCCCGTCTTGTAGCGCAGGTTCGCCGACGTTTCGCGGTCGCCCTGCACCTTTATCGGATTGTCCACACGTACCGTACCGTGGTCGGAGGTGATGATTACCGTATGTCCCTGCTCCGAAAGCATGCGCAGCAGCGTGAACAGGTCGGAGTGTTCGAACCACGAGCGGGTGAGCGAGCGGAACGACGCATCGTCCTCCGTCAGTTCGCGAATGACATCGGTTTCGGTGCGGGCATGCGAAAGGATGTCGAGGAAATTATAGACTATGACCGAAAAATCGGCATCGTAGACATGGCGGATATTGTCTATCAGTTTGCGCCCCGCCTCGGGACGGACGAGTTTGTCGAACGAGCATTTGTAGCGTTTGCCGCTCTGGGCAATCTGGCGGCGCAGGAAGTCCTCCTCGTACTGGTTCTTGCCGCCCTCCTCATTGTCGTTCAACCACTTGTTCGGCATCAGTTTGTCTATCGCGAGCGGCATCAGTCCGGCGAAAATCGCATTGCGGGCGTACTGGGTCGCGGTAGGCAGAATCGCACAATAGAAATCCTCGACAGCGACGTCGTAATATCCGCGCAGGAGCGAATTTATCGACCGCCACTGGTCGTAGCGGAAATTGTCGATAAGCAGCAGCGTTGTCTTATCGTGCGCATCGACGACCGGAAAAATCCTGTTGCGCATCAGCGTATGCGACATCACCGGCGTATCGTCGTCGCGGCGGTTAATCCAGTCCTTGTAGTTGCGGCACACGAACTTGCAGAACTCCTGATTGGCTTCGTTTTTCTGGTATTGCAGAATCTCCCTGACGCTGTCGTCATTGGACGACGACAGTTCGATGTCCCAGCCGACGAGTTTGCGGTAGAGATTGCTCCACTGCGCGAACGACGATGCGTTCTGCACCATCTGGGCGATGCGTCCGAACTCGGCGCGATAGTCGGCGGTCGTCTGTTCGGTAACGAGTTGCTGCGAGTGGACATGCTTTTTTATGAGCAGCACCATCTGGCTCGGATTCACGGGCTTGATGATATAGTCGGCGATTTTCGAGCCGATTGCCTTATCCATGATATTTTCCTCCTCGCTCTTGGTAACCATGATAACGGGCGTAGTAGGTCGCACGTCCTTTATCAGAGGCAGTGTTTCGAGACCGGTCATGCCCGGCATCATCTCGTCGAGAATAATCATGTCGTAGGCGGTTTCGGTCGCCATGTCGATGGCATCGTAGCCGTTGTTGCACGTATCCACGACATAGCCCTTCGACTGCAACACGAGAATATGCGGTTTCAGCAATTCGATTTCGTCGTCTACCCAAAGAATCCTTACCATATCTTGTCTTTTATCTCTTCATATTTATCGAACACGCGGCGGATTGTCGGATACGTATTCCGCAAGTTCCGCTCCGTCGTCGGCACGTCGCACCACTCGGCACGCTCTATGCCCTCGCTCGCCTGCGGCATCAAATCGCAATCGCCGTCGGTCGAAAGCAGATACCAGTGCGTCGTTTTCAGTTCCCACACTCCGTAAACGTCATAGGCATGCATCGTATTGCACAGAAAGGTTGCAATTTTCGCACCCTGCACGCCCGTCTCCTCCGCAATCTCGCGGACGGCGCACTCCTCGGCACTCTCGCCAGCCTCGATATGCCCTTTCGGCAAATCCCAACGGTCGTTGCGGCGTATCATCACCACCTCGCCGCGGGGATTGGCGACGATGCCGCCGGCAGCGAATACGCGCTTGAAAGCGGACGACCACAGAAAGAATTCGGCATCGATACTGTCGCAGCCGTCGCCGACGCAATAGACGAGAGCATCGTATTTCCCGAAAAATTTTACTATATTCGCAGGCGAAAGCGTTCCGTCGGCGGCAGTCCAGACATGGGTCGCGATGCTGTCGAACGCCGCAGGGTCGTACTCCGACTCCGAAACGAAATGGAACGACTTGTCGCCGAAATATACGGTTTTGTGCAAAGGGTTCATTCGATGATGAAATTTTGAATACAAAAATATATAAAATTTATGAAAAAATCCGTTTTGTTTATGGCTCTTATGACACTTGGGCTGGGCGGCTGCAAGGATGCGCCCGCACCGCTCGAAATAGACAATTCGCTGACAGCGGAGGAGATTGCCGCCGGACGGCTCACACCGGAGGTGATGTGGAAAATGGGGCGCATCGGCTCCGCCGCGCTCTCGCCCGACGGCAAGACGCTGCTCTACACCATCACCCGCTACAATATGGCGGAAAACCGAGGTGTTACCGTCATCGTCGCTCACGACATGTCGGACGGCTCGTCGAAAGAACTCACCGACACGTCGTCGAACAACGTTTCGCCCGCTTGGAATGAAGACGGCAGCGAAATATGGTTCATGTCCAACCGCAGCGGCTCGATGCAGGTATGGGCGATGGATGCTAACGGAGAATCGGCTCGGCAAATCTCCGACATCGAAGGCGGCATAGAGAGTTTCGGACTCGCACCCGACGGCAAACACATATATTATACCCGCCGCGTACACGTGAAGGAGGTGAAATCCTCCGACGTCCACAAGGATATGCCGAAATCGAAAGCACGCATATACGACGACCTGATGTGCCGCCACTGGGATTACTGGGACGAGGGCGACTACTCGCACATCTTCATCGCCGAAACCGACGGAAAATCGTTGAAGAACGAGACCGACATCATCGGTGGGGACGCCGCATGGGACACGCCGCTCGCGCCGTATTTCGACGGCGACGAAATCGCATGGAGTCCCGACGGACGGATGCTCGCCTACACGTGCAAGCCGCTGACGGGAACGGAGTATGCCCAATCGACCGACTCGGACATATTCGTCTACATGCTCGAAAACGGTGCGACGCAGAATATCTGCAAACCGATTGTGGACGGGCAGGTGCGCTACAACGGCAAAGTCGCCGACGCGATGCCGTTCGTCGGTTACGACAAATACCCGGTATGGTCGCCCGACGGATTCAGAATAGCGTTCCGCTCGCAACGCCGCGCGGGCAACGAGTCGGACAAGGAGCGTCTGTTCGTATTCGACTGCCGCACGGCGATAATGCGCGACCTGACCGAGGATTTCGACTACAATGCCGCCAACGTCGTCTGGGGCGACGATGACACGATATGGTTCATCGCACCTATCGAAGCGACGCACCAGATTTGCCGCGTTTCGCCCGACGGAGGCGAAGTGGAGGTCGTAACCTCGGGCGACCACGACATAAACGCATTCACCATGGCGGGCGGACGATGCATCGCAGCCGTAACGACAATCTCGATGTCGACGGAACTCTTCGACGTCGATTTGACGAGCGGTGCGCTCACGCAGATAACCTCCGTAAACAAGGAGATTTACGACAATATCCGCATGGGAGAGGTCCGGAAACGCTGGGTGCGCACCACCGACGGCAAGCAGATGCTTACGTGGGTGATTCTGCCGCCCGATTTCGACCCTGCGAAGAAATATCCTGCCCTGCTCTACTGTCAGGGAGGACCTCAAAGCGTGGTTTCGCAATTTTGGAGTTACCGTTGGAATTTCCAACTCATGGCGGCGCAGGGCTACATCGTAGTCGCGCCTAACCGCCGCGGTCTGCCGTCGTTCGGGCAGGAGTGGCTCGACCAGATTTCGGGCGACTATTCGGGGCAGAACATACGCGACTATCTCTCGGCAATCGACGACGTGGCGAAAGAGCCTTGGTGCGACGAGAACCGTTTGGGCTGCGTCGGCGCATCCTACGGAGGTTACTCGGTATACTATCTCGCCGGACACCACGACAAGCGTTTCAAGGCATTCATCGCCCATTGCGGAATCTTCGATTTCGACTCGATGTACGGCGAAACCGAAGAGTTGTTCTTCGTGAACAACGACTACGGAGGCAACTACTGGGACAAGAGCAACGCCGTGGCGATGCGTTCGTATGCTAATTCGCCTCACAAGTCGGTGGACAAATGGGACACGCCGATACTGATATTCACCGGCGAGTACGACTTCCGCATCCCTTACACGCAGTCGCTCGAAGCCTTCACCGCCGCCCGCGTCCGCGGCATTCCGGCGCGGCTCGTCGAGTTCGAGGACGAAGCGCACCAGGTGTTCAAACCGCAGAACTCGCTCGTCTGGAACCGCGAATTCTTCGGCTGGCTCGACAAGTATCTGAAATAGGAGCAACCGCATACCGCAACCGCCCGAACACAAACATTCGGGCGGTTGTGTTTTTATATAATTACCCTAACGGCTTTAATGTCCTTAAAGCCATTAAGGACATTAAAGATACCTTTTCGTACAGACGGTTCGTTGAAGAAAACCGCCGGTTCGTTGAAATTATTTCATATATAAGGTATATGTTTCTATTTTTGCCGACGTATATCGATATATGAATATGAGGTCATTTTATATTTTCTGTCTGTCGGTCTGCTCGCTGATGCTGAACGCCTGCTCGAAAGAATACGTTTCGACGACGTCCGACTGCGGCAAAGTGCAGGTTTCGATAGGGCAATCTCTCAAAATAGACACCCGAACATCCATCGCCGACGACGGCACGACCGCCATCTGGTCGGGCGGCGACAAAATCGCGGTATGGGCAGCCGCTTCCGACGGCACATACGCGCTCGAAGGCGAAGTATTCACGATGTGGCACTACAACGACGCACTGTCTTCGGCGATATTCACCGCGACGATAACCCCGATGCCGGAGGGCGTCTACACCTATTACGCGACATATCCCGAGCCTAAATCTGTCGGCGGGACGACTGCCGTATACGAACTGCCGCAGACACAGTCCGCAGGCAGGTTCAACGGCGCGTGCGACATCATGGTGGCGCGTCCGGTCGGGAATGCAGGCGCGCTTACGGATGCGAAGGTCAATGAGATGGACTTTTCGTTCAGCCACAAGATGCACTCGCTGAAAGTGAATATCCCGCGCGGCGGCAACATGCTCGGAATGCCGATAACGCGTCTCGAATTCACGTTCCCTACGAACGTTACCGGCGATGTGGCGGTCGATATTGCCGACCCGCTCGCTCCGGCGGTGCTGACGAACGGTTCGAACAAACTGGTACTCGAAATACCCGACGGTGCCGACGAGGGAGAATCGGTCTGGGGAATGATATTCCCGACCGACATCTCGGGCGAAATCACCTACACGGCGTATTCGGGCGGTTACGCATCGTTCCCGCGCACGATAACCGTCGCCAAAAATGCCGAAGCCGCGCATATCACGCCTATGTCGCTGCCGATTCCGGAGTTGTATCGTCTGACGGAGATTTCGCTGTCTATCGGCGAAAACAATCTCGGCGAGGATGTCCAGTCGGTTTCGATTCTCAACGAAAACGGAAACGTCATCAAAACTCTGCCTGCAAATGCCGAAAACGAATATATTCTCTCCTATGAAGGAGAGTTCGATGCGGCACAGTTCTCGGGCAAGAGGTTCACAGCCCGATTCGAGTCGGAACACGCGATAGTCGAGCAGCCGTTCACGATGCCGACGATAACGCCGTACGTCAAAAACATCGTCGAAAAGCCGGTAGATGTTCCGTATCTGTTCTCGGAGGATTTCTCGGGTATAAGCGACATATCGCATAATGACGGATATACCTCCGGTTCAAATTCCACAAAACAAAGTGCCATATCATTCCTTTCCGGATGGACGGGCGCGCGAATCGGTGCGCAGGCAGGAACCTCAATCCGAATAGCCGCACGCCGCGAAACGAGCGCGAGATACTATGGACGAGCAGACTCCGCTCCACTCGCAAACATCAAGGCTGGTGCGTCCGTAAAGGTAGAAGTAACTTTCGATTACGGAATGGGACGGCAGGAGGGAGGAGCCTCATTATCGATGCCGCAACTCGGACAGACATGTTATCTCGGCTCGACGACCGACGGAGCGGCTCATGCCAGCAACAGCGATAACGGAACATTTACAGACGAAATATACATAAAGGAAATAACAGGTTCGTATGATTATATTCCGCATACCGACGGCAGGTTTGAAATCGCCGCTGCGCAAAACAATACCCGTATCGTGTGGAGAAACCGAAGCGATTCCAACGCAGGATGGACAAACGGTACGTTCTGGTTCTACATCGACAACGTGAAAGTGAAAATAGTGAAATAGAAAATAATAATTCCTTTGATATGAAAAAATTACTTTTAATCGCATCGGTCGCAATGATGACGGTTGCCTGCCAGAAAGTTTCGGTGGAGCAAATCGCAGGTCCGAGCGAGTTGAAACTGAATCTGTCGGCTTCGGGCGCAGTCCGGAGCGTCGCTGCGGGACAGGCGGACGGCGGAATCACAATCGATGTTCCGAATCTGTCGGACTTCTCGCTGACGATAACGGGTGCCGACTACAACCGCACATGGAGCAGCGTCGCGGAGTATTCGTCCGACGAGCGTTTCCAAGCGGGAATGTACGACGTATCAATCGAGTACGGCAACATCGCAGAGGAGGGTTACGACAAACCTTATTTCTTCGCCACGAAGAATGTCGAGGTATTCGAGCGCAACCGCACCACGAATGTAGAACTCGTGGCGACGGTCGGTAATGCGATTGTCGAAATCGCCATGACTGACAGTTTCAAGGGCTATTTCGTTTCACACGAATTCACACTCACGACGGCATCGAACACCTTCACTCTCGAAGAGAATCCGGCGCAGCATCTGTTCGTCGCACCGCAGCAGGCGGTAAAAATCGACTGCACCTGCATACGTCAGGCGAATGCGGCGGCGGGAACGACCGAGAAACTAGCAACGCAAAGTATCGATGTCGCAGCGCGCACGCGATACATCGTCAAATACGACCTTCAAGAGGCGGGCAGCGTAACTGTCAGCATCTCGCTCAACGACGAAGTGATAGACACCATCGAACTGCCTATCGAACTCAACGAAAACGCTTAAACGGATAATAACGATTACAGATATGAAAATGCCGAGAATTACAACATTGTTTACGGCAGCCGCTGCGGTTCTGCTGGCAGGCTGCATGAACGAAGACCTGCATATCGATAACCGCAACGACAAGGATGCCGAAAAAGGCTATCTCTCGCTGACGGGGCTCAGCGTCGAGTGCGTAACCGACTACAAGCCGGTGGATACGGGAGTCGAGGGCAAATCGCTCGCGGCGACGAGAGCCGGAGAACCGGACGTGAATACGTTCGACTGCATGATACTCGATGCAACGGGAACGCAGACCGTAAAAGCGTTCAAGTACGGTGCGCGCCCGACCGAAAACATAGAACTCGACAAGGGCAACTACATCTTCAAGATGCAGTCGAGCGAAATTCCTGCCGCCGAGTGGGAGAATCCGGTTTACGGACTTGCCGAGCCGTTCACCATCATGCGCAACGAAACCACTTCGCTGACGGACCTTGTCTGCAAACTGCTCAACATTCAGGTTTCGGTATCCTATTCCGCCGACCTGAAAGCCGCTTTGAGCGACGACACCACTACGACGATTACCGTCGGAGGCAATTCGCTGGTATTCGCGCTGAACGAGACCCGTTCGGGATATTTCCTCGCTCCGCTGCCTAAAAACAATATCGACGTACTCGTCAAAGGTTCGTACAAGGCGGAGGGCAAGGACGAGGCGAGCCGGTTCGAAATGAACGCCACTATAAAGGATGTCAAGGGCGGTCAGTACAGCGACATCACGCTCTACATCGAATACTCGACCGAGGGCAGCATCGCAATCGATGCGAAAATCGACGGATGGGTAGTGGACGAAGAGATAGTCTGCGACTTCTCGACATTCATCTCCGAGAACATCATCGACGACGATGAGAACATGCCTACGATAACATGGCTCGACAACGACATCGACACTCCGATTACGCTGTCGGCAGACAAGTTCGATTCGCGCGGCAACTGTCTCGTCGATTTCTATATCGACGTCGAGGCGAAGAACACCATCGCATCGATGCTCGTCGAGATTTCGTCATCCAACGGAGAGTTCATGTCTTCGCTCGGTTCGTACAACCTCACTTCGTCGTTCGACCTGTGCGACGCGGGTGCGGCAGGCAACTCGCTCCGAATCATGGGCTATCCGGTAAACGACGAGGTGAAAGGCAAGGAACTCGTTTCGTTCGACCTCAAACCGCAGATGAAACTGCTCAAAGAATTCGCCGGAACGCACAACTTCAAGGCTACGGTCAAGGATGCCAAGGGCGGCATCTGCGAGAAGACGCTCTCCATCGTCATACCGGGTGAGGAGGTCGGTCCTGTCATCGCATGGACAGGTTACGACATCAACCGACGCTACCCTATCGTGGACGGCATGACTGTGGACATCACCGTCGATGCTCCGGCAGGAATCAAGGCATTCGAGGTACAGATAGTATCCGACACGCTTACCCCGCAGGAACTCGCAGGCGTCGGGTTGTGCGACAACATCAACCTCGTAAATCCGGAAGATTCGGTGGATTCGACCGGAAAACTCGAAGACAAATCGGGTATCGAGGATGCACTGAAAAACTTCGGATTCCCGACCGGAAGCAGTGTGCTGAACCAGACGAGAGTCGAATTCTCCATAACTAACTTCCTCGGACTGCTTTCGTTTACCGGCAACGGCGAACACAACTTCATCATGAAGGTTACCGACAACGAGGGCGTACAGACGATAAAGACACTCATGTTGGTTAAAGAATAAAACGGCTGAACGATGAAAAAGATAGCAAACATTATGATATGCACGGTATGCGCAATGCTTGCCGTATCGTGCGTCAAGTCGTCGGACGAACCGATTCTCGAAATGTCGGGCGACGAGGGCGTACTCACCCTCAACATCGATTTCGGAACGAAAGCCGTAACCGGAGTGAATCCCGACGAGAATTTCACGCTGCGCGTCTACCGCTACGACACCGGTACGGACGGACAGCCCGCAAAGGGATTGGTGCGCAAATATACGGCACTCGCCGACGTACCTCAATACATCTGGCTGATGAGCGGTTCGTACTCTATTTCCGTCGAGGCGGGCGACAAGGCGGATGCCTCTTTCGAGAAGAAGTTCTTCAAGGGCGAAAAGGATTTCGAAATCGTTCCTCAGAAAATCGCGACAGTCGATTTGGAATGCACTATGCAGAACATCTCGGCAGCGACGTCGTTCGCAAGTTCGGTAGTGTCGAAATTCACGGGCGGCTACTATACATACGTATGCGCGACCGACGAGTTCGACCTCTCGGCTGCGGAGTCGGGCAAGGTTCCGACGCTGAAATACGAAAGCGACTGCACGGGATACTTCATGATGCCCGAGGGTTGCACGACGCTCTGCTGGTATTTCTGCGGAACCGACGATGAGAACAACACCGTAACGCAGACCGGCAGGATAGCCGACGTGAAACCGCTGACGCTCTACACGCTCAAATTCGCCTACTCGAAGGATGCGGGCGGCAATCTCGTGATTTCGGCTACCGTCGATACCTCGGCGGAGCATCGCGAGGACAACATTCCGTTCAATCCCGACCCTGTCGTGAAGGGCGACGGATTCGACGTCGCTGCGCCGTACGACTATACGAACGGCGAGCGTACATACATCATCACCGCTCTCGACAATATTTCGGAGATGCTGCTTACGACCGCCGACGCATCGATAAACCTGCTCTCGGGGACTTATGCAGGCATCGCCGTAACGCAGACGAGCGGCAAGGAGTACCGCGTAACGTTCTCCTACGACTTCTTCAACACGCTCGCGGGAGGAACGCAGGAGATTACGTTCCGCATCAAGGATGCCAGCGGCGGTATCGGCGTGGTTCCGGTAACATACGGCATTCAGGGCGTGAATGCGATTGCACCGCAGGACTACGACCTGTGGAACAACACTGCCGATTTCTCGGCAACGGTATTCGGTTCGCCGGCAAATGCGGAAATCGCATATCGCGAGGCGGGCGGCGAGTGGTCGAAGTTCGCGGCTTCGGCGGCAGGTACGGCAAATACGTTCAAGGCTGCCGCAACGGGATTCGCTGCGGGCAAGACCTACGAATACGCCCTCTTCCTCGGAGGCACGATAACCGGCAAGGTACTCACCGTCGCGACGCCGGCAGGAGCGCAGATTCCTAACGGCGGACTCGAAGAATGGATGATGAACGGCGACGTTTGGTGCGCTTTCTCGAGCCTTTCCAACGCATATTGGGGCAGCGGCAACGATGCTTCGGCAGGATTGCTCGGCAAAGACAGCAACCTTACCGTACCTTCCGACGAGGTTCGTCCGAATTCGACCGGAACGAAGAGCGCGTACATGCATTCTATAAAGGCAAGCCTATGGGGCATCGGCAAATTCGCGGCGGGCAACCTGTTCGTCGGTTCATTCGTGAAAGTCCAAGGTACGAACGGTATAGTAGATTTCGGACAGCCGTTCACCTTCACCGCCCGCCCGAAGGCTCTGCGATTCTGGATGAAGAACAACTGCGGAACCATCAACGAAGGCTCGTATGCTTCCGGCACCGACCTCAACAAGATATTCGTATGCTTCTGCGACTGGGAGAAGCCTTACCGCGTCGATACCAGCAACGAAAGCACGCTGTTCGACCCGGTGAATGCGGCGGGAGTACTCGCATACGGAGTTCGCGAAAGTAAGGAATCAATCGGCGAATGGACTCTGGTCGAGATTCCGATAACGTACAAGGATGCGACCAAAGTGCCGAACTATCTCGTATTGACTTACACTTGCAGCGGCTACGGCGACTACTTCTGCGGAAGTACGGATTCGTGGATGTACGTGGACGATGTGGAATTGGTATACTAAAAAAACGACGATGCAATTTAGCAAGATTCTGACAGCATCGGCGATATTTGTCGCTACGACCCTAAACGTTTTTGCGCAGGGCGATTTGTCTGCGGCGGACACACTCGCCGTAGACAAGCCCGTCGCAGAGATGACACGCAACGAAGCACGGAAGCAGCGGGGCATATCAAACCTCAAAAACCATATCGTCCCCGCCGGTCAATGGGTGTTCGGCGGCACGCTCTCCTACTCCACCCACTCCAACGACAACTACAAACTGCTCGTGGTCGAGGGCATCGATTCGGAGGGATACACGTTCAAGGTCAGTCCGCTGATAGGATACTCCATCATTCCTAACTCCATCGTCGGAGTGCGGTTCGCCTACTCGCGTTCGTTCATGAACATCGACAATGCGAGGGTGAATCTCGGCGAAGGCGACAGCGCGCTGAATTTCGGCGTCGATTACTACTATGCGCTGAAACACTCCTACGACATCATAGCCATCTGGCGGCAGTATATCCCGCTCGGTCGCAACAAGCGGTTCGCGCTGTTCACCGAATTCCAACTCTCGTTAGGCGGTTCGCAATCGAAATTCGCCGAGGGTTCGCCGATTCGCGGAACGTACTCGAAGTCGTTCAACATCTCGGGTGGCGTAAACCCTGGTATCGTGGCTTTCCTGACCAACAACATGGCTGTCGAAATCAATGTCGGCGTACTCGGCATCAACTATTCGAGTACGCAGCAGGTACACAACCAGGTTACGGTCGGCAACACGAACTCGAGCATGATGAATTTCAGTATCAATATTTTCTCAATCGGCGTAGGCGTCGCATTCTATCTGTAAACGACGATGAAAATGAAAAGGATTATCATACTGCTCACAATAGCGTTCGCCGCACAGATTGCACACGCCCAGACCGAAACGCCCGCCGCGGCATTGCCGTCCGACCTAACCGTGCAGGCGGACTCCGCAATAAACCGGCGCAAACCCACGTTAAAGCGTAACAGAATCGACCGCGAGATAAACAAGAACCAATTCTCGTTCAAAGGCGAAACGATGCTCGGCATCACCGCCTCCTACGGAACGATTTCGAGCGAGGACACCGACATCGGGCTGATTCTGGACGACATAAAACTCAAAGGTTCGGTCGTAACCGTCAAACCGTTCGTCGGCTACATGTACCGCGACAACAACTGTATCGGACTGCGTTTCGGGTACACGCACATGATGGGAAACCTCGGCAACGCCACTCTCGACCTCGGCGAAGCGAACGATATCGAGGTTTCGGTAGGCAACATGCGCTACAAGAACAACGCATACGCGATAGGAATCTACCACCGCACCTACGTCGCGATAGACTCGAAGGGTCGTTTCGGCGTATTCGGCGAGTTCGAACTGTCGGGGTCGGTAGGTCGCATGGAGTTCTCGTACCTCTCCGACGACACGTGGAAAACGAGTCTTTCGGACATTTACAAATGCGAGTTCTCGTTCAACCCCGGTCTGGCGGTATACATATTCCCGAATGTCTGCGCGACGATTTCGTTCGGACTCGGAGGTTTGAGATACACTCACACCAAACAGTATGACGGCGACCACAACTTCACCGGAAAACGCAACTTCTCGAAGATGCGTTTCCGACTGAATATCGCGGACATAAACTTCGGAATGACGCTCCATCTGTGGAACAAGAAGAAGGACGGACCGATAAGAAGCAAATAAAGATTATGAGACGACTGTTCGGCAAAATATCTGTAATCATCGCTGCGCTCGCCCTCTCGGCGTGCATAGAGAACGACATACCGTATCCGGTAGTGGAACTCGACATCACGTCGATAACCGCCGAGGGTACGTCGGGCGAATGCAGCATCGACCGAATCAACCGCACGGCGAATATTCCGCTTGCGGAGAATACGGACATACTGAACGTAAACATAACCGGCATTACCTACACCGAGGGTGCCACACCGTCGAAAGAGATAGTCGGGACGCATGACATGCGCTATCCGCAATACGTCACGCTCTCGATGTATCAGGACTACGAGTGGAAAATCACGGCAACGCAGACCATCGACCGCCGGTTCGCCGTAATCGGGCAAATCGGCGAGACCGAATGGGATGTCGAGCGCAATATGGCAAAGGTCTACCGCCGCTCCGATTTCGGGCTGGATACGGTTACGGTTACCAATCTGCGCTTCGGTCCGAAGCCCGAGTACGATTACCCCGATGCCGCGACGCTGCGCAACTTCGACAATGCCGACCGCACACTGACGGCGATGGTCGAATGCTACGGTCGCCGCGAGATATGGCGTCTTACGGTCGAACCGAAAGACATCGACATCGACATAACACGCATTGTCGCCGGTTCGGAGGTGATATGGTTGAGAGCGGTCGGCGTGGACGGAGCGCGGACCGGATTCCGTTACAGAGAAAAAGGCGCGTCGGAGTGGACGGAAGCCGAGGAGAGTTGGTACACCTCGACCGGCGGAACGATAGAGGCGGTACTGCGTCATCTGAAACCCGAGACCGAATACGAAGTCATAGGCTATGCGATTTCGGACAACGGCGAAAAGGAATCGACAATCTATACCGCAACCACCGGAGCGTTATTCCCGCTGCCTAATGCAAGTTTCGAGGAGTGGTCGGTTACGGACGACACCTACTATCCTTACTCGTCGGTAGACAAGGCTTGGTGGGGAACGGGCAACCCGGGTTCGAAAGTTACGGGCATCAACATCACCACGCCTTTCAGCGGTACGCTGCACGAAGGAGCGACCGGCAAATGCGCACAGTTGTGGTCGCAGAAAGCGAGCATCATGGGAATCGGCAAGTTCGCCGCCGGGAACTGCTTTGCGGGAGATTTCGCGGGAGTGGTCGGCACCAACGGTCTTGTCCGTTTCGGTCGCCCGTATACGCTGCGTCCGACATCGCTCAAAGGCTGGGTGAAATACCAGTTGGGCGTCATAAACTGTGTCCCGAACGGCGGCACCAACGGCAAGACGCCTACCACGGGCGACAACGACGAAGGAGTGATATACATAGCACTCGGCGACTGGGACCACAACGTCTACGGAGGTACGCCGGAGAGTCCTGTTCTGGTTGATACGCGCAATGAAGCGACATACTTCTCCCCGTCGAACGAGGGTATAATCGCCTACGGAGAGTTGCGTTTCGATGCGTCGTGCGACTGGTTCCAGTTCGAGATTCCGCTCGAATACCGCACGTTCGACCGAGTGCCGACGCACATAATCATCGTCTGCACGAGTTCGCGCTACGGCGACTATTTCGTCGGAAGTTCCGACTCGACGATGTGGATAGACGACTTTGAACTGCGGTACGACTATGACGACTAAACCCGCCGACGCTCTATCGGTTGTGGACGACGATTTGCGCCGCTACATCGAAACGGAGATACTGCCCCGCTACAACGGGTTCGACAAGGCGCACGGCATAGACCATGCGATGCAGGTCATCGGACAAAGCATGGAGATAGCGCGAAACTACGACGTGGATGCGGCAATGGTATATACCGTTGCCGCATATCACGATACGGGGCTGTGCGAAGGTCGCGAACGGCATCACACGGTTTCTGCCGAGATTCTGAAATCCGACGGATTTCTGCGCCGACGGTTCGACGACGGACAGATTGCGACGATGAGCGAAGCGGTCGAAGACCATCGGGCATCGGCAGAGCGCGAGCCGCGCAGCATATACGGGCGGATAGTCGCGGAGGCAGACCGCTGTCTCGACACCGAAACGGTAATCCGCCGCACGATACGCTATGGCATCGACCATAATCCCGATTTCGACCGCAGGCGGCATTTCGAACGCTGCATGGCTCACCTATCGAAAAAATACGGCGAAGGAGGCTATCTCAAACTGTGGATTCCCGAATCGGAAAACGGTCGCAAACTGGCAGTTCTGCGCGATTTGCTGCGCAAGCCAACCGAACTGGAAAGGATATTCGACGCCATATACGACGAGGAGGTCGGATAGGCGGCTACTTCTTGATGCGGCGAGGATATTTGAAGCGGTGAAAATGGATTGAATAGGAGGTTTCCTCGGGAGAGAACGTCGCGTAATCGACATCGTAGAACATCGTTTCGGGAACTATGACATAATCTATCGGGAACTTGCGTCCGCGGCTTTCGAACTTCTCCCTGTATACCGGAACCTTTTTCATCGGACCATCGACACCGGGCATATTGCCGCCGCACATTATCCACGATACCGAATATTTCGGGGAATAGGCATGTATCTTCTCGGCGATACGCCGGCTTACGCGGTTGCAGCCGCGCTTTATGCGATAAAGATTCTCGCCGGAGTTCAATCCTATGATTCGGGCAAAACTGTTAATCGTCATCCCCGATTCGCGAATGACAATTTCTATACGTTCCCAGCCGGTATCTTCCATAAGGATATAAAATAAAAGAGAGGACGCAGTGCCAACCATTCTACTTATGGACCGTCGGAGAAACGTTTAATAGTTTTCAAGTTACACTACGTCCCTTTTATGAATCGTACCGTTTGCAATAAACATGCACGAATCCATGCAAAAGACTGTAACATCATATCAACTATTAAAAACTCCTCTAACGAGGTTCTCCGGTTCCCATAAATGATACAAGAAGAGTCTATTTCCTCTTAAATCGTATGTTCGTTCGCAAATATAAGCAAAATATCGGAATATCCGCTTTCGTTCGGACAAAAAAAATCCCGATTGCCTGTCGCAATCGGGAAACATATCGGAATTCTGCAATCGGAATCGCCTCGTTTTCCGTCTGTATTACCTTCCGAGAACGAATATCGTCGGTCGTTTCTGAATATCGGGAATACCCGACCTGCGCCACTCGCCGACCGTCGCGGTGCGGATGAACTCCGACGCCGACGTGATGTCGCACGCGATGCAAAGGCGGGTTTCAGCAGCGCACGTGCGGAGAATCTGTTCGGCGAGTTTCACGTTGCGATACGGAGCCTCGATGAATGCCTGCGACTGACGTTCGGCAACCGCCCGCGCCTCGAAACGCTTGATTGCCCGTGAGCGGTCGGGTTCCTTTACGGGCAGATAACCGTTGAAGGCGAATGACTGTCCGTTGAGTCCCGAAGCCATCACCGCCATAATAATCGACGATGGACCGACCAGCGGCACTACCCTTATGCCGCGTTTGTGGCACAGTTCGACGACCAGTTGCCCCGGGTCGGCAACCGCAGGAACGCCCGCTTCGGAGATAACGCCCGCACTGCGACCGCGCATGATGGGTTCCACCATGCGTTCGACCGACGCGCCGGCAATCGTATGTTCGTCGAGTTCGACGAATTCCAGTTCGTCTATCGGACGCGCCACGCCCGCTTTCGACAGAAAACGGCGGGCGGAACGGGTATTCTCGACGATGAAATAGTCGAGCGAATCGATAATCGCGCGGTTCGACTCGGGCGTAACCGCATAGGGCATCGTGTCGTCGGCTATCGGACAAGGAATCAGATACAGTGTGCCTGCTGCCATATTCATTCGTTGATATATATTCGTTTTACGCGTTTCGACACCGATGTCAGCACCTCGTAAGGTATCGTGCCGAGTACCTGCGCCATATCTTCCGGCGTATTGCCGCTGCGCGGAGAGAAGATGACTACCTCGTCGCCCTCGGCAACGCCCGCAATGTCGGTAACGTCTATCATGCAACTGTCCATGCAGATGCGACCTACCGTGGGAGCCGGCTCGCCGTGGACGAGCATCGACCAACCGCCGCAACCCAGATGGCGGTCGAGACCGTCGGCATAACCGACAGGAATGGACGCGATAAGGCTGCGGCGCGCAAGCGTCTGCGCACGACCGTAACCGACCGTTTCGCCGCCCTCTATCTCGTGAATCTGGACGATGCGTGTCCGCAGCGTCGAGACCATTTCGAGGTTGTCGTTATGTTCGTAGCCGAAACCGTACATGCCTATGCCGAGACGGCACATGTCGTATTGCGAATCGGGGAATCTTACTATTGCCGCCGACGCCTCCGCATGGCGCAGCACCGGATATGGCAGATGTCCGGCGACGGCACTGCTCATCCGCCCGAAACGGGAGAGTTGCAGCCGCGTGAATTCGTCCTGCGATGGGTCGTCGGCTACGCACAGATGTGTGAACACCGATGCGACGCGAACCGTATCGCCGCAGCCGTCCAACAAATCGAGCAGATGCCCGATTTCGTTCTCCGAGAAGCCGAGACGGTGCATTCCCGTATCGAACTTGATATGTATCGGGTACTCCCTGCCGCCCGCGCTCTCGACCTCGCGCACGAATGCAGCGAGCGAGCGTTCGCTGTAAATTTCGGGTTCGAGCGAATGGGCGACCATGACATCGAAACTCGCATCGTCGGCATTCAGAACCACGATAGGCATCGTGATGCCGCTCTCGCGCAGCACCACGCCCTCGTCAGCGAACGCAACGGCGAGATACGAAACGCCCTGTTTCTGCAACATGCGGGCGACCTCGGCATCGCCCGAACCGTACCCGGACGCCTTGACCATCGCCACGAGTTTTACGTTAGGGCGCATACGTTCGCGGAAATAGTTGATGTTGCGAGCCATCGCCTGCAAATCGACTTCCAGCACCGTCGTATGGCATTTGAGTTCCAGACGGTGCGATATGCGTTCGAACGCGCTGGCGCGGCTGCCCTTTATCAGCACCGCGGCGTCGGTTATGTCGAGTTCGCCGATGCGGGCGAGCAACTCCTCGGTCGAGGCATAGAAACGGCTGCCCGATGCGAATGCGGAGCGGTATTCGGATATTTTGACGCCCACGCCGACGAACTGGTCTACCGACGCTTCGGCGACCATCGACGCCACCTGCACATAGAGCGTTTCGTCCGCCAATCCGCTTTGAAGAATATCCGAGAGTATCAGTACCGTCCGTCTTCCGCCTGCGGTCGAACGCAGGCAGTCGAGAGCGATACCCAACGAATTTATGTCGGAATTATAGGTATCGTCGATGATTATCGAGCCATTCACGCCCTGTTTCACCTCCAACCGCATCGCTACCGGCTGCAACAACGCGAAATCGGGCGCGTTCCAGCCCATGGTGCGGAAAAACGCCGCGACGACCTGTGCATTGCGTTCCGATGCCGTATCGGACATAGGCGGAACTGCAATTTCGGCGGCATCGACGAGAATGCGGTCGGCATACTCGGCACGTATCGCCGAAGCGAGTTCGGGATACGCCGAATGGTATATTACGGCGCGGGCGGAACGGGCGAGAATCAGTTTCTCGGCGATTTTCTCGTCGAGCGACCCGAAGTTCTCCTGATGCGCATCGCCTATCGAGGTGAAAATCGCGATGTCGGGGCGGACAATCCGTTCCAGACGCTCCATCTCGCCGCACTGCGATATGCCGGTCTCGATTACCGCGACATCGGTATCGTCGCCCATCATCAACAGCGACAGAGCGACGCCCAACTGCGAATTGTAACTGCGCGGCGAACGGAAAAGGTTCGTTCCGGCAGGGACGCACTGGGCAATCCACTCCTTGACTATCGTCTTGCCGTTCGACCCGCCTACGGCTGCTACCGTGCCGCGATACTGTGTACGACGGTGCGCCGCAAGAGCCTGCAACGCCGCGAGCGAGTCGGCGACCTTCACGACGCCGCAGTCCGACGGCAGGTCGCAGTCGCGTTCGACCATGAAAGCCCGCACCCCGCGGTCGTACATCGTGCGGACGTACTCGTGCGCGTCGTGATTGACACCGTTTATGGCGACGAACATCGCGCCGTCGCCCGCTGCATAACTGCGGCTGTCGGTCGCAACCGACCGTACCTGACGGTCGATGCCGCTGAACACGCCGCCGCAGATTGCCGATATTTCGGATAAAAGATAATTCATTGTAAACGTTGTTGATTTTAGGCGATTACATACAATTTTACACTGACGGTATTCCAGAGCCGTATATCTTTGCAGGTTTCGACCGAAGTCCCCCTCACAGGAGGGGGATTTAGGGGGTGGGTAACATCTGTATACGCGGCTTCGCCGCGAGAACCACAACTTTCGGATTTCCCGATACATTCCATAACTTAATCTGGTGTAAAGTTATATATAGTTACCTAATTTCAAATTCCGAATGTTACCACCGTTATTCCCGAACCGCCGCGGTCCGCATGGTCGTCCACCGCGCTCTCGACCTCCGGCATCGCGCGCAGGAACTTGCGCACCTCCTCTTTCAGTGCGCCCGTACCCTTGCCGTGAAGAATCGTTACGCTGTTCACACCGACCATAAGGGCGTCGTCCACGAGAGCCTGCACCTTTTCCAGCGCATCCGCCACACGCTCGCCGCGAATGTCGATGGTGCTCTTGAAATCGAGCCGCCGCTGCGAGATGTCGGACGAAATAACCGTACGCGGAGTTTCGGGACGGGTGGCGCGCTTATACTCCGCCGTTGAAATCGTTTCGAGCCGCGAGACATCGACCGTGGTCAATATCTGTCCGAACGCCACCTGCGCCTTCTTTCCGCGGACAGACTGCACCACGCCCACGCCGTCCTGCCCTTTCAGGCGGACTTTCGCACCCTCGACCAGAGGCAAAGGCTTTTTGATTTCAACGACCGCTTCGCCCGACGGTGCGGACGACTGCGAAGCCTTGCGCTCGTCGCGACGCTGACGGCGGCGTTCGAGCCGAGCCATTTCGCGTTCCAGACGCTCGTCGTTCTCGCGCATGGCGGCATCGGCATTCTCGACGCTCTCGCGGAATTCGTTGAATTCCTTGCGCACAAGCCGCGTCTGCTCGCGCTCCGCCTGCGACTCGCGGATGCTCTTTATGGTGGATTCTATCTGTTTGTTCGCCTCGGCGATAAGTTCCTTCGCCTTCTCCTTGGCTTCGCGGATTATCGCGTTGCGCTCCTCGCGGATACGCGACAGTTGCTCGTTGTAGTTGCGCTCCAACTCCTCGACCTTGCGGTCGGTCTGGCGGATGCGCTCGCGCTTCTGTTCCCAATAGCGTTTGTCGCGGGCGATTTCGCGCAACTGCTTCTCTATGTCGATATGGTCGGAACCCGCCTTCTCCTTTGCTGACGCGATGATATCCTCCGGCAGACCTATCTTGCGGGCGATTTCGATTGCGAACGAACTGCCCGGCTTGCCCGTTTCGAGACGGAAAAGAGGTCGGATGTTCTGTACGTCGAACATCATCGCGCCGTTGGCGACGCCTTCGGTGTTCGACGCGAAATACTTGATATTCGAATAGTGGGTCGTAATCACGCCGAAAGCACGGCTCGCGACAAGGCGTTCGAGAATCGATTCGGCAATCGCCGCTCCGATGATAGGTTCGGTACCCGAACCGAACTCGTCGATAAGGACGAGCGTCGCGGCATCCGCACCGGCAAGCATAGCCTTCATGTTGAGCAGATGCGACGAATAGGTCGAAAGGTCGTTCTCGATGGACTGCTGGTCGCCGATGTCTATATATATGTTGCGGAACACGGGCAGTTCGCTGTTCTCGGAGACCGTTACCGGAAATCCGCACTGATACATATACTGGATAAGACCGAACGTTTTCAGACACACCGACTTTCCGCCGGCATTCGGACCCGATATGACGAGAATGCGGCTGCGCTCGTCAAGCGTCGCATCGAGCGGCACGAGTTCGCGACCGCTGCGGCGCAGATTCTGTGCGAGCAGAGGATGACGGGCGGCAATCAGACGCATGATCGAGTCCTCGGCCATTATCGGCATCGCCGCCCCGTTCTCCGCAGCCCAGCGAGCCTTGGAGCGAATCATATCGACCGTCGCGATATACTCCTCGGCGCGGGCGACGGCATCGGCGTCGAGCCGTACCGTGTCGGTAAACGCCGTAAGCACGCGAACCACCTCGCGGCGTTCGGCATATTCCAGTTCGCGCAGTTCGTTATTGAGTTCGACGACCTCGACCGGCTCGACATAGAATGTCTTTCCCGTAGCCGACTCGTCGTGGATGAAGCCCTGCAATTTGCGTTTGTTCGACGCCGAAACGGGAATCACAGCCCGTCCGTCGCGAATCGAGATGACGGCATCGGTATCGACGATACCCGCGCTCTTGGCAGCCTGCAAGACCGATTGCAGACGCTTTGACACCTGCCCCTCGCGGGAACGGATTTCACGCCGCACCGCCGCGAGGTCGGGCGATGCCGAATCGCGCACGTTGCCGAACTCGTCCACTATGCGCGCAATCTCGCGCACGATATGCGAAAGCGACTCGACACCCTCGCACAATTCGTTCATCCGCGGATACAACCCCTCCTGCCGGCTCCGCACGAAATCGACCGTCGAAGCGACGGACGAAAGCGTCGAGCCGAGCCGCACGACCTCCGCGATATCGAGAAAAGTCCCCTCGACACGCACCTTGTCCACAATGTCGTCGATGTCGAAAAACTCCTGCGTCGGAGCGTCGCCCTCCATAGTCAGCATCCGGCGCATCTCGTCGGCGAGCGACTGACGGCGCGCGATGGTCTTGCGCGACGTCGAAAAGCGTTCCTCATCGAGCATGGCTGCTGCACGGCGCATCGTACAATACGCCCTGCATTGTTCGCGCACGGAGTCGAACCCTATCTTCTGCTCGAAATTATCGGGATAAATCATAGTTCATATAAAAGCGGCGCGGCAAAAGCGCGCCGGCAGCGGAAATAAATCTGTCTGTCTATTTGTTCTCGGATTTGGCGAGTTTCTTCTGCGCCTTAGCCTCCTTCTTCGCAGCCTTCGCGTTCTGTTTGTCCGCCTCGTCCTTCGCTCCGAACAGCGAGAAGTGGACATAGCGTTTAGGATGCTCTTTCAAGTCGGCAAGCAGAGCCGAAAGATTCGCCGAAGCCTGAGTAAGGTTAGCATAGAGTTGCTCGTCGCACATCAGGCGTCCGACCGTACCCTCGCCGCCGTTGATTTTGGCAAGAACCGAATTGAGTTCGGCAAGGCTTTCGCCGAGCGACTCGCCGGCATTCTTCTCCGCGAGAGCCGACGTAACGGAATCGACGTTCGTCATTATGCTGTCGATATGCGCGCTGTTCTCGCTCAAAGCCTTGGTGAACTTGTCGATGCTCGCCACGATGTCCGCCAACTGCTGCTTGTCCTTGCCGATTGCTCCGTCGAGACTGGCAGTGATGGAATTGAGGTGCGCCAACGCTTCGGTTATGGATTTGTTGTTGTTGTCCACGAGCGCATTGAGACTTTTCAGCGTAGCGTTGAAATTCTCGACGAGCGTGGTAATCTTGTCCTTGTAATAGTCGAGTTCCGAATCGGCGACAGCCATCAAATCCTTCGTATAACCCGAATTGATGTTCGAGCCGCTTTCGAGAATCTCCGGCGACGAACCGAGTACGATTTCTATCGCCTTGCTGCCCATGATACTCGTGCTGAATATTTTAGCCTCGGAATCGACCGGCAGCCGATACGAGCGCGGAATCGACAGTACGACTTCGACGCTCGTCGGGTCGTCGGGCGAAACGCGGATTTCGGACACCTTGCCTATTTTGACGCCGCGAATCATCACGGCGGCGGCATTCTGCACTCCGTTCACCTGCTCGTAGCGCGCATAGTAGACCGCATGGCGACCGAATACATCCACTCCGCTCAGGAAACGGATACCCGCCCATGCGCACAACAGTATGACTATCGCATAAATTCCGATTTTAACCTCTTTTTTCATTTCGACTATGTTTCGTTTGTTTTATTTTCCTGTAACTATCGCGCCGTTCTCGACCGCCACGACGAATGCCGTGGAGAATTTCTGACGCACCGTCTTCAACTCCGCCTGAGCCGCCGCTCGGTCGGCATATTCGCCCACGCAATATTTGTACGGGAATCTGCCTCCGGCGCGATATTCCTTCACCTTATTTCGGTATGCACCGAATCGCGCATCGCTCGTTTTCAATCTGTCGGCACTCGCCATTATCTGAATCGAATACGTCCTGCCGCCGACTATCTGCGGTTTTTCAGCAGGTTTACCCTCTGTCTTCCGCTCCGCGTCAGAGTCCTGCGGGACAGTTTCGGATGCAGGTCGGGCGGTTTCGGACGACGAATCCACCAGCAGAGATTTGCGGACATATTCGGCATACTCTTTCACGGCTCCGAACAGTGCGGCGGCGATTTCGTTCTGCCCCTTTTCGGACGTAATGTATTTCAGTTCCTGCGGATTGGACATGAACCCTATCTCCGTCAGCACACTCGGCATATCGGTCGCATACAGCACCTTCAAAGGCTGTTTGCGCACGCCGCGATTGACCTTGCCCAGTTTGACGTAGTGTTTCTGCACCAGGCGCGCCATCATCTCGCTGTACTCGCCGTAGGTGAATTGCAGGTTTTGGATATACGCCCTCACGATTGCGGCGGTCTTCTGGTCGGACATGTCGAGGAACTCCTCCTTGTTGTTGGCGAACAGGATATTCTCGTTCACACGCGTCTCCATAGGACTTTCGCCCATAATCAGTGTCTCGACGCCGCGCACCCTCGAATCGCGGGCGGCATTGGAGTGAATCGATATGAACAGGTCGCCGTCAGCCTTGTTGGCGATGTCGGCACGAGCCTGCAAATCGTCGGTCAGCACCGACGAAAACTGCTTCTCGACCTTGCGCGTGTAAACCACCTTCACGTCGGGCATATTGCGCTCTATCAACGCACCCAACTTCAACGCAACCTGCAAGTTGATATTCTTCTCGCAGATGCCGTTGTAGCGCGCTCCGGGGAATTTCGGTCCGCCGTGTCCGGCATCGATTACGACGACGCGCACTCCCTGCGCAACATTTTCACCGAAAACAGCGTTCGACGAAAGTGCAAGGAACAGAATCGCGACCAAATAAAAAACACTCCTGCGCATGGGTTCAAAGCAACCGTAAAATTTGATATGTAGACTTTTTTAATTATCTTTACGCGCTGAAAAAACGCTCTCACACGCACGCAGGTGCAGGTTTTTGCGTTTTTGCCGACGTGTCGGCAAAGGTACGAAAAATTATTGAGTTTTTGAAACATTTTAGGTTAAAATACATCCTTTCCACGTTGATTGCGATTGCCGTCGCACAGATGGTATTCGGCGTAGCCTCGCCGAAACGTCTTGCCGACAACATTCCGACCGACCGTTTCGCCGCGCAGGATACGGCTGCTGCGACTGCGCAGAAACCCGATACGTCGTCGGTACGCGCCATCCGCGAGAACAGACGTGCGCGCCGTCGGGCGGATGCTGCGAGCGAAAAGACCACATTGCAGAAGCCGGTCGGCGATTCGCTCGCTGCGGATTCGCTGCGTTTCACGATGCCGCAGGATTCGACGGCTGTAAACGCCGCAGATTCGACCTCGCTGCCGGTTCGGGACACTGTAAGGCGCAAAAGCGGCGGCGGGCTCGACCAAATCATCGACGGCAAGAACTCCGACTCGCTCGTCTACGACGTCATCAACAAAAAAGTCTACATCTACAACAAGGGCGACGTAAAGTACGAAGACAAGTCGTTGCAGGCGGATTTCATGCAGATAGACATGGAGACCAAGGAGGTCTACGCCTACGGAAAGCCCGATTCGGTGGACGGCAAGGCGGTGAACACCCATCCCGTATTCACCGACGGCGGCTCGTCGTACACGATGGACACCATAACCTACAATTTCGGTTCAAAGAAGGCGTTGATTCAGGGCGTCGCCACGCAGGAGGGTGACGGCTGGCTCGTCGGCGGCAAAATCAAGAAGATGGAGGACAACACGGTCAATATCCAGTCGGGAAAATACACGACCTGCGACCAGACCGACCATCCGCACTTCTATCTGGCTATGACCAAGGCGAAGGTGATTCCTGGCAAAAAGATAATCACCGGACCGGCGTATCTCGTCATGGAGGATGTGCCTATCTATTTCCTCGGCATCCCAGAGGGCTTCTTCCCGATTAATCTCGGTCCGAAATCGGGACTGCTGATGCCGTCCTACGGCGAGGACGGCGCGCGTGGATTCTTCCTGCGCGGACTGGGATACTATTTCATACTCGGACAGCACATGGACCTCGCGGTGCAGGGCGGCATCTATACGCTCGGTTCGTGGGAGGTGTCGGCATCGTCGCGATACAACAAACGCTACAAGTTCTCGGGCAACTTCACGTTCGACTTTTCGAGCGTCAAGACGGGCGACAAGGGCGAGCCGGACTACATAAAGCAGAACAACTTCAAGTTCATGTGGACGCACTCGCAAGACCCGAAGGCTAACCCCGGTTCGACATTCTCGGCATCGGTGAACCTCTCGTCGAGCGGTTACAGCAAATATTCGGCGACGACGCTCAACGACATTCTCTCGACGCAGACCAACTCGTCGATATCCTACTCCAAGAGTTGGGCGGGAACGCCGTTCTCGCTCTCGATGAACATGGTTGTGTCGCAGAACTCGCAGACCCGCGCAATCTCCCTGACGCTGCCGACATTCGTATTCAATGTCGCCCGAGTATATCCGTTCAAGCGCAAGGAGGCGGTCGGCAAGCAGCGTTGGTACGAGAAGATTTCGTTCACCTACACCGGAAAACTGACGAACTCGGTAACGGCGACCGAAGACAAACTCTTCACCAAGGAGACGTTGAAAAACATGCGCAACGGTATCGAGCATACGCTGCCCGTATCGGCGCAATTCTCGCTGTTCAACTACATCAACATCACGCCGCAGTTCAACTACACCGAACGCTGGTATTTCAAGCGGCAGATGCAGGAGTGGAATCCCGAAACGAACCAGATAGAGAAACTCGACCCCGAGTACGGATTCTACCGAATCTACAATTACAGCGCGTCGATAAACATGAGTACCACAATCTACGGAATGTGGCAGTTCAAGAAGAAGACCAGCAAGGTGCAGGCAATCCGCCATACCATCGCGCCGTCCATCGGCTTCGCATACGCGCCTAATTTCGGCAAGCAGAAATACGGATTCTACAAGACCGTCCAGGCGGACTCGCTCGGAGGCTACAACGTCTACTCTCCTTACGCCGACAACGCCTACGGAGTACCGGGTTCGGGACAGAGCGCATCGCTCACGTTCTCGCTCGCACAGACACTCGAAATGAAGGTGTTGAGCAAGCGCGACTCGTCGGGCGTCAAGAAGATAAAACTCATCGACGAGTTGAAAATCAGCGGTTCGTACAACTTCCTCGCCGACTCGATGCGGCTGTCCAACCTGCCTATTTCGTTCCGTACCACCATTTACGGCAATTTCGGAATCAACCTTTCGGCAACGCTCGACCCTTACGAGGTTTCACCGCAGGGCGTGCGCTACAACAAACTGATGATTCGCCGCGGACTGCCGGGTCGTATCGTCAATACCGGTTGGAGTTTCGGCTACACGTTCAAGTCGCGTCAGAACAAGTCGCAATCGGCAATCAACGACATCAACACCATTCCGCCGGAGTACTTCAACCCTTACTCCGACCCTTACGGACTGATGGACCCCGTATTGCGACGACGTTATATGGCGGCAGGATACTACGACTTCTCGATACCGTGGAACCTCGGTTTCAACTACGTAATCAGTTACGGCATACAGTACGTGAACAACGGAACCACGGGTTACCGCAAGAACGTTACGCAGACCATAGGCATCAACGGCAGTGTCAATATCACGCCGAAAACGGGTATCTCCGTTACGACCGGTTTCGACATACAGAACAAGAAGATGACGACGACATCCATATCAATTACCCGCGACCTGCACTGCTGGCAGATGTCGTTCGTGTGGATTCCGTTCGGCACGCACCGCAGTTGGAGTTTCAATATCGGAGTAAAGGCATCGTCGCTCGCCGACCTGAAATACGACAAGAGCCAGTCGATGTACGACAACCTGTTCTAACCCGGCGGCATATCCGCAATTCGGTACAGGTTTTGCGCAACTATATAAAAGAAGATAATACAAAAAACAGATATGAAAAAAGAGAACACTTACAATCAGGACGTTAAATGCGACGAGGAGTTAGCGGGCGGCGAAGGGCAGCCGTCGGGCGAAGGCGCGGCGCATGACAATATGGCAGGAGCGGCGGACGGCGCATCTGACAACGTGGCAGACGCCGAAGCGGATGCGGAAAAGCCGGCGGAGGGGGCTGCCGAAAAATCCGCGGACAACGAAGCCGAGGTATGGCGCGACAAATACATCCGCTTGCAGGCGGAGTTCGACAATTTCCGCAAACGCACCCTGCGCGAGAAGATGGATTTGATACAGAGCGGCGGCAGCGACGTTCTGAAAGCGATGCTGCCCGTTCTGGACGACGTGATGCGCGCCGTCGAGGCATCAGAAAAGAGCGATGACATCAACGCGCTGCGCGAGGGAGAGAAACTCGTGATGCAGAAATTCATCGACACGCTGCGTCAGAAGAACGTTACCGAAATCGAGGCTGTCGGAGCGGATTTCGACCCCGATTTGCACGAAGCGGTAGCGAAATTCGCCGCAGGAGAGGAGAAGAAAGGTAAGGTAATCGATGTCGTACAACGCGGCTACATGCTCGGAGACAAGGTGCTGCGTTTTGCGAAAGTAGTTGTGGGAGAATAGAGCCATGGCAGAGAAAAGAGACTACTACGAGGTGTTGGGCGTCGAGAAGAACGCCAACGCCGACGAAATAAAGAAGGCGTACCGCAAGGCCGCCATCAAGTATCATCCGGACAAGAACCCGGGCGATAAGGAAGCCGAAGAGAAATTCAAGGAGGCGGCGGAGGCTTACGACGTATTGTCGAATCCCGACAAGCGCGCGCGCTACGACCAGTTCGGACACGCCGGCATGAACGGCGGAGCAGCCGGAGGCGGTTTCGGCGGATTCGGCGGCGCGGGAGGATTCTCGATGGAGGACATCTTCTCGCAGTTCGGCGACATATTCGGCGGACATTTCGGAGGATTCGGCGGCGGACGCTCCTCGGGCGGACGCCATGTGAACCGCGGTTCGGACATCCGCGTCAAGGTGAAACTGACGCTCGCGGACATCGCCAACGGAACGACGAAGAAACTGAAAGTGAACAAATACGTCGTCTGCGACAAGTGCGGCGGTTCGGGAGCGAAGGATTCGTCGTCCTACACGACATGTTCGACCTGCAACGGAACAGGTGTGGTAACCCGCGTCGAAAACACGTTCTTCGGTCGCATGCAGACCCAGGGCGTATGTCCGACATGCGGCGGCGAGGGCAAAATCATCACCGACAAGTGCGACAAGTGCGGCGGCGAAGGCATAGTCAAGGGCAGCGAAATCATCGAAATCAACATTCCTGCCGGCGTCGGCGAGGGAATGGCGCTCACCGTATCGGGCAAGGGCAATGCCGCGCGCCACGGCGGAGTGAACGGCGACCTGCTCGTCGTAATCGAGGAGGAGCGCAATCCTCAACTGATGCGCGACGGCGACGACCTGATACACAATCTCAACATCACCGTAACGATGGCGATGCTCGGCGGCGAAGTCGAGGTGCCGACCATCGAGGGCAAGGCGAAAATCAAAATCGCAGCCGGAACGCATGCCGGCAAGGTATTGCGTCTGCGCGGCAAGGGACTGCCGTCGGTGAACGGCTACGGTCGCGGCGACATACTTATCGTCGTCGATATCACGATTCCGACATCGCTCAATTCGGAGGAGAAAAAACTCGTCGAGCAACTCTCGTCGATGCCTGATTTCAAGCGTGCCGAGAAGGTCGAGAATCAGAATATCTTCGAACGGATGAAAAACTTTTTCAGATAAAAAACGTTATCGAACATGGGTTGGTTCACTCCATACAAACGCAAGGCGAACGACTTCCAGTACGCACCGCGCTATTTCGACCCCGAAAAGGAGCGGCGCGACCGGCGTCGCCGCGAACTGTGCGGCGAGAGTTCGGCGGACAGCGGGAAAGAGTACGAGGTCGGACAATACATCCGCACCCAGCGCGAAGCGCGTGCCGCACGGAGGGCACAGCAGACCGAACGACGCAGCACGTCGCCGATAGTCATCATCGCCGGTGTCGCGCTTCTGCTCGCATTCGTCTACCTGCTCTACCCTCGCATAGTCGATGCCTTCGCGACAGCCAAATCGACGCCAGAAAAGACGGAGCAGACGCAGGCGGAGGAGTTCGACCCATACGCACCTATAACCGTCGTACCTAACGACTACAAGGAGGAATAATGGCAGACCGCATAAAACTACTTCCCGAAATCGTCGCCAACCAAATCAAGGCGGGAGAGGTCGTCGAGTCGCCGTCGTCAGCAGTCAAGGAAATGCTCGAAAACGCAATCGACGCCGGAGCGTCGTGCGTCAAGGTCAATTTCCGCAACGGAGGTCGCGACCTGATACAAATCGTGGACGACGGCTGCGGAATGTCGCCGACCGACGCCCGCATGGCGTTCGAGTGCCATGCGACGAGCAAAATAGCGACTCTGGACGACATCTACGCGCTGCACACGTTCGGTTTCCGAGGCGAGGCACTGGCGTCGATAGCCGCGGTGTCGCAGGTCGAGTTGCTCACACGTCAGGCGGATGCCGAGGTAGGCACGCAGACTGTTGTGAACGGCGGAGAGTTCGTGTCGCAGACGCCGACAGCGACTCCGGTCGGTTCGCAGTTTCTGGTGCGCAACATCTTCTACAATACGCCGGCACGACGCAAGTTCATCGACAACAACGAGTCGAAACTCGCAGCCGGCATAAAGAACGAGTTCCGCCGCGTAGCCCTCTGTCATCCGGAGGTCGAACTCCATCTTTACAACAACGATTCGCCGATATTCATGCTGCCGCAGTCGAATCTGGCGGAACGCATCGTAGGCGTCATGGGCAACTCGGTGAAAAACAATCTGCTCGAAGTCGGAGTGGAGACCACGATTGCCAAAATCGAGGGATTCGTCGGCAAGCCGTCGGCAGCCAAACTGCGCGGAGGTGAACAGTACATGTTCGTGAACGGTCGTTACTTCCGCTCGCCGTACCTCAACAAGGCGGTCGTGAAGGCTTACGAGAAACTCATTCCCGACGGGGCGACGCCGTCGTTCTTCATCTATCTGACGGTCGATGCCGAGCGGGTCGATGTCAATGTCCACGCCAAGAAGACCGAAGTCAAATTCGCCGACGTCGAGGCGGTATGGCAGATACTCAACGCCGCAGTACGCGAAACGCTCGCCAAGACGGGAGCGGTGCCGATGCTCGATTTCGACAACGAGAGTGCGATAGACATTCCGGTAGCCACCCGCGGCATAGTCTACGACGAACCGCGCGCGACCACACGCGAGAACTACAATCCGTTTCTGAAAGACGTTACGGCAGACGAATTTTCAATCGGTTCGGCAGTCGGCTCGACAGTGCGGACACCCGCTTCGTCCTATCCGAGCGCGGGATTCGGAAATGCGGCGGCTGATGACGATTTCGACATTCCGTCGGCGGTCGGCGGCAGCATGGACGACGAGTTCGAATACATCGAGTCAGGCGACAGCGCGGAGAACGCAATGGATTTCGGCGGCGCGGAACGTTCGGTTTCGGACCCGGTATGTTTCGGCAAACATTACGCGATGTTCACGCTGGACGGCAGACCGATGGTAGCCGACCTCGC
Source organism: uncultured Alistipes sp. (assembly GCA_905213895.1). Taxonomy (GTDB): domain Bacteria; phylum Bacteroidota; class Bacteroidia; order Bacteroidales; family Rikenellaceae; genus Alistipes. The sequence goes on along the minus strand of CAJMKE010000005.1, from coordinate 70,891 downwards.
ACGGATTCGCGAACGGATACTCTACGACACCTATCTGTCGATGCTCGGACACGGTTCGGCGGTATCGCAACAACTGCTCTTTCCCGAAAAACTCATCGTAGCCAACGACGAATACGCGACGATGGAGGAGTATGCAGTCGATTTCGCGGCTCTGGGCTTCGACATAGAGTTCATGGGCGACTGCACTGTCGAGGTGCGCGGCATACCTGCCGACACGACAGCAGAGCGCACGGACGAACTGATTTACGAAATGATAGCCGCATTACGCACGCCGCAGACGGCGGATGACATGCGTCGCGAACGGCTGGCGGCTACGCTCGCCCGCAGCGCAGCGGGTACGAAGATTGCTTATACGCCGCAGGATGCGAACGTGCTTGTCGCGCAGTTGTTCGCATCGTCGAACGCCAACTATTCGCCGTCGGGCAAACAGATAATCGCCGAACTCGCGATGGAAGAGATAAAATCGAAATTAGGATAGAAACGGAAAAAGAAAACCATATATGATGAACCCATATTTCAGGACACCTACGGTGGTAAAGAACCTTATAATAATAAATACGCTCGTATTTCTGGCGACGGCACTCATTCCGCGCTTCAACATGCTGATGGGAACGTACTGCCAGTTGTTCTGGATAGGCAGTCCCAACTACCACTCCTACCAGTTCATCACGTACATGTTCCTGCACGGCGGCTTCGGGCATCTGTTCTTCAACATGTTCGCTCTGTGGATGTTCGGTCGGACGCTCGAATACGAACTCGGGTCGAAGCGGTTTCTGACATACTATATGGTATGCGGAATAGGTGCGGCACTGCTGCAAATGCTCGTCGCATGGCTGACGGGCGAGGTGTATTTCACGCTGCTCGGTGCTTCGGGAGCCGTAATGGGGCTTCTGCTCGCATTCGGCGTGATGCACCCGAACGAAATACTCATCATGTTTCCGATACCGATGCCGATAAAGGCGAAATGGTTCGTCATCGGATATGCGGTACTCGAACTCTATCTCGGTTGGAGCGGTCGCGATGCGAGCGTAGCCCATTTCGCCCACATAGGCGGAATGCTCTGGGGACTCGCGCTGCTCTATTACTGGAAGAAGCGGGGCAAGATATTTTTCTAACGACTATCGGACAAGACGACTGATATGGCGGAATTCTACAATAACGGTCTCGGCAGGCGCAGACACGGTCGGACCAGGAAAAAGGGAGGCAGGTCGATATGGCTGATGCTGACGGATGCGGTTGCGGCTGCAATCACCGTTCTGCTGGCTTGCGCGACGGTACTCATAATCGCCATGCAGTACATCGACCCAGCCAAAATGTGGGTTCTGCCGACGCTCACTCTGTGCGCGCCCATAATATATATTCTCGAAATCGCGGCACTGCTCTACTGGATAATCCGCTGGAAATGGCGATTCGCCGCATTCGCAATCGTATTCGTCGCGGCAGGTTCGGTATATCTGCCGTTATACTACAAAATCGACATCACACGCCGATACGACACCAAATACGTGGAGCGCAACTTCACGAAGGTCGTATCGTACAACGTCGCCAACGGCAACAATGCCGAACTCGTGGAATATATAGCGGAAATGCATCCCGACATAATCTGTCTACAAGAATTTCTGACGGAGGATGACAGCAAATGGGACGCGCTCGGCAAAGAGTACCGGACGACCGTTTCGGGCGGCAACCAGTTCTCATGCGAAATTTTCACACGCTATCCCATACTGCATCAGGGGCAAATCGACTCCCTCCCGCGATACAACGCGGTGTGGGCTGACCTGAAAATATCGGACGACACCGTCAGGGTGATAAACCTGCATCTGCAATCGACGGCGATACGTCCGGAGGATACGCAGTTCATCCAGCATCACGAATACATATTCGACAACGAACGCGAGGACAAACTGAAAAGCATAATCTCGCGGCTTGCCGAAAACACGCGCAAACGCGCCGTGCAGGCGACAGCGATACGCGGGTTCATCGACGCGTCGCCATACGACTTGATAGTCTGCGGCGACTTCAACGACGTTCCGCTGTCGTATTCGTACCACCGCATAGCCGAAGACCTGAAAGACGCTTTCGCCGAAGCGGGCAACGGCTATTCGTACACGTTCGACGGATATTTCCGCATGCTGCAAATCGACCATATTCTCGTGTCGCCCGACATAGAGGTCATATCCTACGAGGCGGACAATTCTGCGAAATACTCCGACCACTACCCTGTAATAACAAGATTGAAAATAGATAAACGGAAGAAACCATGATTTTAGATTCTATCAAGAACGCGGAACTCTACTATTCGCTCAATCCGCGACTGAAAGTGGCATTCGACTGGCTTGCCGAGTGCAACCCGAAAACGCTCGCCGCAGGCAAACACACGATTCTCGGCGACGAAGTGTTCGTAAACGTAATGGAACTCGAACTCAAACCCCGCTACGAGGCACTGTTGGAGGTACACGACAAGTACATCGACATTCAGGTCATCGTCGGCGGAATCGGCAAGGAGGAGTTCGGATGGTCGGAACGCAAGGACTGCAAAAAGGCGAAAGGCGAATTCGACACGGAGCGCGACATACAGTTGTTCACCGACCAGCCGCAGACCTTCTATACCATGAAAGAGGGGCAGTTCACCATTCTGATGCCCGAAGACGCCCATGCGCCTATGCTCGGTGAGGGACACATCAAGAAGATGATATTCAAGGTGCTGAAATAAGTTCCCGACGCATAATCCTTAAAGTCTTTAAGGACCTTAAAGACCTTAACACAAAGGAACACCACAAAAAAGTCCGCCGCGGAGTTCGCGGCGGACTTTTTCGGCAAATCCGGATTCCCGAATTATTTCGTAAGGTCGGCAAGAGCCTTCTGGGCAGCCTCGACACTGTTGCCGGTGGTTACCTTTTTGAGGTTGGCGATTGCCTGCTCCTTCATCTCCTTGGCATTGTAAGCGGCACCGAGAATGAAATATACGTCGCTGCGGTCGTCCTCGTCGGTCTGAGCCGCCGCTGCGGTTTCACCGAGTTCGATAACCTTCGCGTAATCCTTCTTGTTGTTGTAAGCCTGAATACGAATCTTCTCAGCCAGAGCCGATGCCGGGTCTGCCGCAAGCATGTTGTCAGCCATTGCGATAATGCCGTCGTTGTCGCCGGCAGCCTGCATCTTGGCAACCTCGTTGTTGGTATAGAGAGCCATATTCTCCTTTGCCTTCGCGATAGCCTCGGCGTACTTGTCGGCAGGCATGTTGCAGATGTTGCGGTAAATCTCCATACCCTTCTCGTATTCGCCCGACTCACAGTAACTCATCGCGAGGTTGAGAGCCATCTCGGTATTGCGCGGATTGGCAGCATAGCCCTTGGCGAACACCTCGGCTGCGGTAGCGTAATCCTTGTTGTTGAATGCCTCGCCGCCCTGAACGAGATATACTTTGGCAACCCATGCGTTGGCCTTCATTTTAGCCTGCGAATCGCCGTAAAGTTCAGCCTTTTCCGCCGATTTGGAGAAGTTGGCGAGAGCCTCGTCGTAATTTCCGGCTTTAATAGCATTGCCGCCCAAACGGTAATAGCAATTCGGAATGTACTTTTTGGAGGTCTGAACGCAGTTCAACACCGTGTTGTCCTCCGAATCCATACCCTCGACAACGACCTGCTCCAACAGCGCAGCAGCCTTGGCGAAGTCCTTGGCCTGCATTGCGGCAGCACCTTCGTTGTACTTGGTAACGATTTCGTTAGAAGTCTGCGCCGACGCCAGTCCGAACGCAAGCAGCGCAGCAGCCATTAAAACATACTTTTTCATAACTTTTATACCTTAATTATTAAATCAAAATCGACCTTTTTATCGTTAAATATTCGCAAAATTAGCATTTTTAGTCGATTTTTCAAAATCACGCCCTCAATTTTGCGAAGAATTCATTCATAAGCATTTCGCACTCCTCCGCCAATACGCCCCTGCATACCTTCGTTTTCGGGTGCAGTATCGACCCCGCAACGGTCGTATAGCCGCGCTTCGGGTCCGACGCGCCGTAGACGATACGTCCAATCTGGCTCCATGCCAACGCTCCTGCGCACATTATGCACGGCTCCACCGTAACATATATCGTGCAATCGGGCAGATATTTGCCGCCGAGCGTCGTCGCGGCTGCCGTTATCGCCTGAATCTCGGCGTGAGCCGTAACGTCGGTGAGCGTCTCGACCAGATTGTGTCCGCGACCGACGACGGAACCGCCCGATACGATGACCGCCCCTATCGGCACCTCGTCACTATCCAACGCCAAACGTGCCTCGTTTAGTGCGAGCCGCATATATTTTTCGTCCGTTTGCTGCATTACTTCCATATTTTTACTAATTTTGTGGGTTACAAAGATACAAAAACCGAAACAAACAACATAATCATCATGTACAGAACTCATACGTGCGGCGAACTCAGAGCCGCAGACGTAAACAGCAGCGTAACGCTCGCCGGATGGGTACAGAAGGTACGCAATCTCGGCGCGATGACGTTCATCGACCTGCGCGACCGTTACGGCATAACCCAAATCGTGGTGGAGGAGCATTCGGCAGAGCCGACAAAAGCCGCCGCAGCGGCACTCGGACGCGAATACGTGATTCAGGTCAAGGGTCGCGTCATCGAGCGTTCGTCGAAGAACCCGAAGATGCCGACGGGAGACATCGAGGTCGCAGCCGAGGAGATAGTCATCCTCAACGAGGCGGCGACACCTCCGTTCACCATCGAGGAGCATTCGGACGGAGGCGACGACCTGCGCATGAAGTACCGTTATCTCGATTTGCGCCGCGCACCGTTGCAGCGCAACATGATTCTGCGCCACAAGATGGCACAGTCGATACGCCGGTTCCTCGATTCGGAGGGATTTCTCGAAATCGAAACTCCGTATCTGGTCGGCTCGACACCAGAGGGCGCGCGCGACTTCGTCGTTCCGAGCCGCATGAACCCTAACCAGTTCTACGCACTGCCACAGTCGCCGCAGACGCTCAAACAGTTGCTTATGGTTGCGGGCTACGACCGCTATTTCCAAATCGTGCGCTGTTTCCGCGACGAAGACCTGCGTGCCGACCGTCAGCCGGAGTTCACGCAAATCGACTGCGAGATGTCGTTCGTCGAGCAGGAGGATATTCTCGAAATTTTCGAGCGTTGGGCTAAATACATGTTCAAGGATGTGATGGGAATCGAGTTCAACGAACCGTTCCGCCGCATGCCTTGGATAGAGGCGATGGAGAAATACGGCTCCGACAAACCGGATTTGCGATTCGGAATGGAGTTCGCCGACATCACCGACCTCGCGCACGGACATTCGTTCTCGGTATTCGACGACGCCGAATACGTAGTAGGATTCGCCGCAACCGGCTGCGCGACATACACCCGCAAGCAGATTGACGCGCTCACCGAGTTCGTAAAGCGTCCGCAGGTCGGAGCGAAAGGTCTGATTTGGATTCGCTTGGAGGCGGAAGGCGGCGTCAAGTCGTCTGTCGACAAGTTCTTCTCCGCCGACGAGGTACGTGCGATTGCCGAACGCTGCGGAGCGAAGGCGGGCGACATGGTATTCATCCTCTGCGGTCCTAAATTCAAGGCTCTGACGCAACTCTGCGCCCTGCGTCTCGAAGTGGCGCAGCAACTCGGACTGCGCGACCCGAAGAAATTCGCGCCGCTCTGGGTAATCGACTTCCCGATGTTCGAGTGGGACGAGGAGACGCAGCGTTTCTACGCCATGCACCATCCGTTCACATCACCGAAGCCGGAGGACGTCGAGTACCTCGAAAGCGACCCGGGTCGTGTACGCGCCAACGCCTACGACTTCGTATGCAACGGCACGGAAATCGGCGGCGGCTCGATACGTATCCACGATGCAAAGTTGCAGGCGACGATATTCAAGTGTCTCGGATTCACGCCGGAGAAGGCTCAGGAGCAGTTCGGCTTCCTGATGAACGCATTCAAGTTCGGTGCGCCGCCTCACGGAGGACTGGCGTTCGGCTTCGACCGTCTGTGCTCGCTCTTCGGAGGTGCCGACTCGATTCGCGACTACATCGCATTCCCTAAAAACAATGCCGGTCGCGACGTGATGCTCGACGCGCCGTCGTACCTCGACCAAACCCAACTCGACGAGTTGTATCTCTCGCTCGTAAAGCCTGAATAAGGCTCTCTATATGGCAAGCCCGCCGCACGAACCGATTTCGTGCGGCGGGTTGTTATAAATAAGGTCCTTAAAGTCTTTAAGGTCGTTAAAGATAGCGATTCACAATCGATTGCCATGAATCTGTATTGCGGAACACCCACCAGAACAGCATCAGAAGTGCAAAAAGAGATACTGTTACAGGGCTCATAGCCACTCTCCGCACCTTGTCGGAAACATATTTCGGGAACAGAACAACCGCGAGCAACACCGTTATATATGGCGAAACAATAAGAATATACGGATTATACAGCAACGCAGACCTGAAATCACCTTCAATCAGGCATACAATCATCCTTTGCACTCCGCACAACGGGCAGTCATATCCGCTTGCAAGACGAAAAATACATCTCGGCATGATACGAATATCATCACTTCCCCAGATTGAATACGCAATCCAAATCGCGAAAAAAAGCGAAATCCAAAATACTAACGACCTATAAAAGCGATACACTTTACCGATACCGGTCAATTAATTATTGCTATTGACAATCCTTTTCTCTTCGGAATCCGTAAAATTACCCATTGCAATGACTATAAAGTCTATCAGTGTCCATACTCCGCACCCTCCGCAGGTGATGAGTTGAAGGATTCCGGTTCCTGTCTTTCCGACATAAAAACGATGAATTCCGAGTCCGCCGAGGAAAAAGCACAGGAGCAACGTCGTAATCCAATCTTTCTCGCTCCTGTTAAAATCGACAGGCTTCGATGATTTTGCGACAGTGCGACCGCATTTTACGCAAACAACCGCATCATCATTAATTTCTGCTCCGCAATGATTACAAAACATAATTCACAAGTTTGGGTATCCGTTCGCACCTCAACAGAAAGTTAATAAAACAAGGAAAGCGTGGTGCCGAAAACTTATTTTAGTTGATGAGGTCGTAGGAAACCCGAGTAGATAAATAAGCAACAGACCCACGCCTATATCCACGAATGGATATGACGCGGTAAAATGATTGGCTTATTCTCTTTCCTCGATTAGAATTTCCTACGTTCCATCAACGAGAATAAACTTACACTTTCCGTGTTTGCAATATGTAATTGCAAATATAGATAATATTCACGAAAATTGCGTACCTTTGACTTATAAATTTGCAGCATCATGTCAGCACCGCTTGCCGAAAGATTAAGACCGCATTCGCTCGACGACTACATCGGGCAGGAGCATCTCGTAGGTAAAAACGGCGTCATACGTCGTTTCATCGAGGCGGGGAATGTTCCGTCGTTCATCCTGTGGGGTCCCCCGGGGGTCGGCAAAACGACGCTCGCCAAGATAGTCGCCAACGAGTTGCAACGCCAGTTCTTCACGCTATCCGCCGTTACGTCGGGCGTGAAGGAGGTGCGCGAGGTAATCGAATCGGCGAAACGCCAGAAATTCTTCAACTCGGCTACCCCGCTGCTCTTCATCGACGAAATCCACCGTTTCAACAAGTCGCAGCAGGATTCGCTGTTGGGCGCGGTCGAGCAGGGTACGGTAACGCTGATTGGCGCGACAACCGAAAATCCGTCGTTCGAGGTGATTTCGCCGTTGTTGAGCCGCTGTCAGGTCTACATCCTAAAATCGATGGACGACGAGCAACTCGACGCCCTGCTGCAACGCGCGATAACCACCGACGAGGAGTTGAAAAAACGCGAAATCGAGGTGCGCGAGCGCGAAGCGTTGTTCCGCTTTTCGGGCGGCGATGCACGCAAACTGCTCAATATCCTCGACATAATCGTCGGCGCGACGGAGGGCAAAGTGATAATAACCGACGAATCGGTAACAGATGCGCTGCAACAGAACATAGCCCTCTACGACAAGAACGGCGAACAGCATTACGACGTCATATCGGCATTCATAAAGAGCGTCCGCGGCAGCGACCCGAATGCGGCAATATACTATCTGGCACGCATGTTGGCAGGTGGAGAGGAACCGAGGTTCATCGCGCGGCGGCTGGTGATACTCGCATCGGAGGACATCGGGCTGGCTAATCCGAACGCGCTGTTGCTCGCCAACGCATGTTTCGACACGGTACACAAAATAGGCATGCCCGAAGCGCGCATAACGCTCGCCGAAACAACGATATATCTGGCGACGTCGCCCAAGAGCAATTCCGCCTACATGGCGATAAACTCGGCACTGTCGTTCGTCGGCAAGGACACGACCAACCGCCCCGTGCCGCTGCATCTGCGCAATGCCGTTACCGACCTGATGAGCGAGGCGGGCTACGGCAAGGACTACAAGTACGCGCACGACTACGAAGGCAACTTCGCCGAGCAGGAGTTCATGCCCGACACGCTCGTCGGCAAGAAATTCTACGACCCGAACGTCGGCAATCCGAGCGAAGAGAAGATAGCGCAGCGGATTCGGCAATTATGGAAAAACAAATACTAACCTTTTCGACAAGCCGAGAGCAGAGCCGAACTTGTTCGGGCTATGCCGAGGCGAGAAAAGGTGCATGAAAATGAATAAGAATATGAAACGTCTGCTTACGATTATGACACTACTCGCGACCGCCGTCGCTCCGCTCGCGGCACAGACACACAAGCACACCATGAAATATACGGTGAACGGCGGTGAAGAACTCTATCTCGACCGCTACGTATCCGACAAGGCGGAGGGAAAGCGTCCGTGCGTGATTTTCGTTTTCGGCGGAGGGTTCGCCACGGGAGCCCGCGATTCCGAAAAATACGTTCCGTACTTCGACATGCTGACGGAGAACGGCTACGACGTCGTTTCGGTCGATTACCGTCTCGGGCTGAAAGCCACGCAGTCGCCCGATTACGACTCGAAGTCGGTCGGACTGCTCGAAACGATACGGACGATGAAGAACTCGGTGAACATCGCGGTGGAGGACGTGCTTACGGCGACGAAAATCATACTCGACAATGCCGGCGAGTGGAATATCGACACCTCGAAAATCATCGTCAGCGGTTCGAGTGCCGGAGCGATAACGTCGTTGCAGGCGGAGAACAACATCTGCAACCGTACCGATTTGACGAAGATTTTGCCGGCAGGGTTCAACTATGCGGGCGTAATCGCCTTCGCGGGAGCGATATTCTCGACGAGCGGCAAACCCGATTGGGATACTAAACCGTGTCCGGTAATGCTGTTCCACGGCAACTCCGACAGCAACGTTCCCTACGAAAAGGCGGCACTGCTGGGCATAGGTTTCTATGGCTCAAAGATTCTCGCAGAGCAGTTCGACGAGATGGGTACGCCCTACTATTTCTACTCGGCGACATACCGTTCGCATGTGATGGCGGAGGAGCCGATGATAAAGAATCACAATGAGATACTCGAATTTCTCGACAAATACGTAATGCGCGGGCAGCGGCTGCAAATCACCGAGACGGTGGTCGATTTGGAAATCGAGCCACAGCCGACATCGTTCGGCATCAGAGAGTATCTGTCGGCGAACTACGACACGCCTTACGACCAACAACCCGAATTGAAATAGGACAATGAAGCGCATAGGAGTTATTTCGGATACCCACGGCACGTTCGACGAGGCGTTGCGCGTATTTCTGAAAGACGTGGACGAAATATGGCATGCGGGCGACATAGGTTCGCTCGAACTCGCCGACGAGATAGCGGCTTTCAAGCCATTGCGGGCAGTCTACGGCAATATCGACGGCGGCATGACGCGGCGCGCATACGACGAATTCGAATATTTCAAGGTCGAGGACGTTTCAGTCCTGATGATACATATCGGCGGCTATCCGCGGCACTATTCGCCGCAGGCTCTGCGCAAGATTCAGGCGGCGCATCCGAAGATATTCGTCGCGGGGCATTCGCATATTCTGAAAATAATTTACGACCCCGTCTATCAGTTGCTGCACATCAACCCCGGGGCGGCAGGATGTTACGGCTTCCACAAAGTGCGCACCGCCGTGCGTTTCACAATCGACGGCGAGCAGATTCGCGACATGGAGATAGGCGAATGGGAAAGAAGATGACAAAAAACTATCTTAAAGACTTTAACAAAAACAGTATAACGGCAATGAAGAAATCGGTAGTATCGTCGTTCGATGTAGACCATCGGACGCTCAAAGAGGGATTGTACCTCCGCTCGGTATATGAAATAGACGACCGCCTCGCGGTGCGTTCGTGGGACCTGCGGTTCTGCGAACCTATGGCTCACAAACCGTTGTGTGCGGGTGCGGTACACACCATCGAACATCTTATGGCTTACTATCTGCGTCTGGACGAAAAAATCGGAGCGAGCATAGTCTCGTTCTGCCCTATGGGCTGTCAGACGGGATTCTACCTCTCGACGATGAACAACGTCGAGGCGGAGGACGTCAAGGCGGCTCTGATACGCGTATACGAAAAGGTATTCCCTATCAAGAGTACCGACGACATAGTCGGATTGAACGAGATTCAGTGCGGCAATCCGTCGCTCTACGCAATCGACGAGACCAACGAGGCGATGCGCAAATATATCGAAGTACTCCGCAAACTGTAATCGGCTATGAACATTCTGATAGTTACTCCGACCGAACGCGAGAATGCCAACATGCTCGCCGCGCTCGGTCGTGCGGCATCGACCCGCAACACCTACACCGTAATACTCAGCGGAATAGGCAAGGCGGCGGCGGCAGCGAACACCGCGGCGGCAATAGCGAGAGCCGAAAAGCCGTTCGACATGATTGCCGTAATCGGTTTTGCGGCGGGAACACTCGGATTCCGTCAGAGCGAAATAGTGATGCCTAACACCGCCCGCTATCACGACTGCGACATCCCCGACGGATTCATTCCCGAACTTACCGACCCGTTCACCCTCGGCGGCAAGGAGGACATAACGGTATTCACGGGCGACTCGTTCGTCAATGCCGGTTCGGTACGCGAAATCAAGGCGCGTTTCGGAGTGGAGCAGGCGATATTCGACATGGAAATCACAGCGGTAGTCATAGCGGCTAACGAACTTGGCGGCGTGCCGGTAGTCGCCGTAAAGATGATTTCGGACGTACCCGAAGACGGGCATACCGAACACTCCTACGACGAGTTCGCCGACTCGCACTCCGACTTCTCGGAGATACTTGCAAGGTTGGAAAAGTTGTAGACATTAAGGGCTTTAAGGACCTTAGGGACTTTAAAGTCCTTAAAGAAAAGCCCTCGGGCGGAATTATCCGCCCGAGGGCTTTTGCTATAACCATAAGCACTCCCGCCCGCTATTTCAGGAAATCCTCGAAATAGTCGGTTACCTTCTGCATCAGATGCACGCGGTCGCGACCGAACACATTGTGTTCCGAGCGCGGATAAGGGAAATAATCGACCTGCACATTGCTTTTGATGCACTCGTCGATGAAATTCAGCGAATGCTGCCATACGACGGTATTGTCGATTGCGCCCTGACAAATCAGCAGTTTGCCCTTCAAATCCTTCGCACGCGGGATAAGCGACGTCGCGGCGAAACCCTCCGGATTGCTCTTTTCGGTCTCCATATAGCGTTCGCCGTACATTATCTCGTACCACTTCCAGTCGATGACTGGACCTCCGGCGACGCCGACCTTGAACACCTCCGGATAATTGACCATCAGCGAGATAGTCATGAATCCGCCGTAAGACCAGCCGTGTACGCCGATGCGCGAACTATCGACCCAGTCGTGCGACATCAGCCAGCGCAAGCCCGCCATCTGGTCTTCCATTTCGCACTTGCCGCAACAGCGGTGAATCGCCTTTTCGTACTCCGCACCGCGATTGGTCGTGCCGCGGTTATCCATCACGAACACTACATAGCCGTGCTGCGCCATATACATCTCCCAGCGGCGCAGCGAAGCCTGAAAATCATTGCGCACAAGTTGGGAATGGGGACCTCCGTAAACATAGAGGATAACCGGATATTTCTTGGTCGGGTCGAAGTCGAGCGGTTTTATAAGACGGTAATAGTTGTCGTATCTGTCGTCGGCACTGCGCACCGTACCCAGTTCAATCGGACAGAAGTTGTAATCCACACTCGGATTGTCGGCACGGAACACCTCGCGGCGGAATTTGCCGTCGGTCGAACCGACTGCGACCACGCGAGGGACGTTCAGCGACGAATAGTTGTCGGCGAACCAGCGTCCGTCGGGCGAAACCGAACATGTGTGCCAGCCCTCGTCCTGCGTAAGACGCACGGTACGACCAGTCCGCAAATCCTTGCGGAACAGGTGGCGTTCGACTGGCGAAACCTCGGCAGAATAGTAGTAGACGCCGCCGCGTTCGTCCTGCCAGACATAGTTCACGTCGGCATCGGTTTCGGTAAACCGCGAAACCGTACCCGCGGAAACCGAACAGAGATAAAGGTTGCGGTAGCCGTCGCGGTTGTCGGTCGTATAGATGAATTTGTCGGGGTCGTTTTTCAGAAAATAGAGCGGGAACTGCGGTTCGACGAAACGGTCGTTATGCTCGGTCAGCAGCGTTGCGACGAACTTGCCGTCCGCAGCGTCGTAGCGGTTGAGATGCACGTTTTTCTGCGCGCGGTCGAGTACCTGCGCATAGACGGACTTGCCGTCGGGCGACCACGTAATGTTGGTGATATAGCGTTCGTCGTCGAAATCGGAGACGTCGAGCCAAGCGGTATTTCCGGTAGCCGAATCGTATATTCCGACCGAAATCCGTTCGGAATCCATGCCGTTCATCGGATACTTTATCTCGACGAGCGTACCAGTCCGCGACGTGATGTCGAGCAGCGGAAAGGTCGTAACGCGCGATTCGTCCTTGACATAGAATGCCAGCCGCGAACCGTCGGGCGACGGGAACAGACCGCCGGCGATGCCGAATTCGTTGCGCGAAACCGACGCTCCGCAAACGATGTTCTTGTCGGCGTAATCGGTAACCTTGCGTTCGGTGCCGTCAGCCGCAATCCACACGATATTGTTTCCGCGCAGTTCGGCATGCGGTTTCGACGGAGATTCCGCCGCTGCGGGCATTCCGATTTCGCGCCTGCGCCCCGAGCGGATATCGACGGCATAACGCTTGCCGTCCTCGGCGGCGATATACTCTTTCGGATTCTCCCTGCTCCACTCTATCTTATAGTTTTGCGGTATGAGCGAACGATTGAGAATCGCATCCTCCATAGTCAGCAGTTTCCGGTCGGCATTCTGTGCCGAAACCGCGAATACGGCGGCGGACGTCATCGCCGCAACCGCCGCCAAACGGTAAATCTTCATCAGAACAGATATTTCTCGGTTTTCACTCTCTTTATCAGCGAAGCGATGTCGCGCCATGCGTCCTCGCCCAGCGTCGTGCCAACGACCTCTATCACCTTGCCGGCGGTAATCGCGCCTATCGTTCCGCACTGGCGCAGCGACAGCCCCTCGCACAGGGCATAAAGGAATCCGGCGGCATAGAAATCGCCCGCACCCGTCGTATCGACACGCTTCGCGGCAGCCATGATGCCTACGTGGATTACCTCGCTGCCACGCTTGATGAGCGCGCCTTTCATGCCGATTTTCACAATCGTGAGGTCGCAAATCTCGGAGATTGCCTGCAAGGCGTTCACGGGTTCGCTCTCGCCGGTGAACATTTTCGCCTCATCCTCGTTGGCAAAGAGAATATCGACGTACTCCGTAGTCAGACGGTGCAGGAACTCGCGGTTCTCCTCGACGACATTGAAACTCGCCAAATCGACGGCGATTTTCAGTCCGCGCTGTTTCGCCACCCGCATGACGGTTTCGATAAGCGTATGGTCCTGTACGAGATAGCCCTCGACATAGAGGCAGTCGTAACCGTCGAATATCTCGGGGCTGATTTCGTCTGTCGTCAGTTCCTCCGCCGCTCCGAGGTGCGTAAGCATAGTCCGCTCGCCGTCGGGCGAAATCAGCGACACGCACTTTCCCGAACGGTTGCGTCCGCGGAAAATGACGGGCTTGATGCCAAGATTGGCGAGTGCCTGCTCGAAAAAGTCGCCGGTCGTATCACAACCCACCTTGCCGATGAATCCGACGGGCGTTCCCAGACGCGCCATGGCGCGTATCGTATTGTCGGCAGAGCCGCCGAGCGACAGCGAATAGGGAAATCCCGCGACGGATTTCGATATTTTGGATTGCAGTTTACTGTCCACCAGCGACATCGAGCCTTTGGCGATGCCGAATGTCGTAAGCACCGCATCCGATTGCAGATTGACGAGCATGTCGGTGAGTGCGTTTCCGATTCCTATTACCTTCTTCATCATTCAAATTCGGGGTTGTGTTTATATCGAAAGAACCTTCACGAGGTCTATGTCCTCCCTACGGATATTCTTCGTCCGGCTCAACGCCTGCGGGAATGGAACGTAGACCATCTCGCCATTACGGATTCCTATCATCACGTTGCGCTGTCCCTCTTTGAGCGCAGTAATCGCCGTCGCACCGAGACGCGACGAGAGGATTCGGTCCATAGCCGTCGGCGAGCCGCCGCGTTGGAGGTGTCCGAGAATCGTTACGCGGGCATCGTATTGCGGATACTCGCGTTTCACGCGCTCGGCAAGTCCCATCGCGCCGCCCGTATTCGGATTCTCGGCGACAAGTACGATAGCGGAATTCTTGCTCTTGCGGAAGCCGTTGTCGATAAGCGTCTTCAACTGGTCGTCCTCGGTCTCCATTTCGGGGATTATCGCAGCCTCGGCACCGGAGGCGATAGCACCGTTCAGTGCAAGATAGCCCGCCGTATGCCCCATGACCTCGACGAAGAAGAGCCGTTCGTGGCTGGTCGCCGTGTCGCGCAGTTTATCGACGGCATCCATTATGGTATTGAGTGCGGTATCGAATCCGATGGTCGAATCGGTGCCTGACAGGTCGTTGTCGATAGTGCCGGGGAGAGCCACGATAGGCACGTCGTACTCCTCGGCGAAAATCTGCGCGCCGGTAATCGTTCCGTCGCCGCCGATGACGACCAGTGCGTCGATTCCTGCCGCACGCATGTTGTCGTAAGCCGTCTTGCGCCCCTCGGCAGTCTTGAATTCGGGACAACGGGCGGTTTTGAGAATCGTTCCGCCCTGCTGGATAATATTACTGACGCTGCTCGAAGTGAAATTGATAATCTCGTTGCTTATCAACCCCTTGTAACCGCGCATGATACCTTTCACCGCAAGTCCGTTGAAGATGGCGGTTCGCGTTACCGCACGAATTGCGGCATTCATTCCCGGAGCATCACCACCCGAGGTGAGGACTCCGATACATTTTATCGATCCCATAAAATCGCAATAAAAAATCGTGTTCAAAGATACGAATAAGCGAGTGTAATGCCAAAAAAATCATTAAAGACTTTAAAGTCTTTAAGGTCGTTAAGGACATTAAAGCCCTTATCAGTCATTTCCCCGCGCAATCGCGGCTTTCGGGGTCGGGCTTGCGGGAATCGGAGATTTTCGCTATTTTTCGGAAAAATTGTCATTCACGATGAAGAGTTCCGACCGCGGCATACGCCGTTTCTTCATTGCGGCATTCGCCGCCGCATTCGCATCCTGCTCGCCCGCGTCCGAGACGCCGGACACGCCCGAACCGGAGCGGCTGCCGGTTTACAGCGAAATCACGACAGGACGTCTGCCGCAACCTTCTTCGGGGGCTATACGGCGTTATTCGGTGCATTCGGTCGAACTGAATGACGATATGATTGTGGACGTATGGACTCCGAATGGTTACGGCGAAACCTCCGATGACGCCTATCCGGTAATATACGTCCACGACGGTCAGAATCTGTTCGACCCCGATTTCGCTTTCGCCGGTGTGGCTTGGGAAATCGACGGCGAACTCCAACGGCTTATCGACGGCAACGAAGCACGGGCGGCGATAGTGGTCGGCATTGCCAATCGGGGTTCTGCCGGGTTGCGCCCCAACGACTATTTCCCCGAAAAGGCACTGCGCCACATCTCCGACAGCGACCGCGGCGCAACGAAAATTTTCGACACCTGTCGGGCGGGATTTCACGGAGACGAACATGCGGCATTCGTCGCCAAAGAATTGAAACCGCTGATAGACTCTCTCTACCATACGGGTTCCGACCGCTCCGACACATTCGCCATGGGGTCTTCGATGGGCGGACTTGCCTCGCTGTATCTAATGTGCGAATATCCAGACATTTTCGGCGGTGCCGCCTCTCTGTCCACGCACTGGATAGGCTCACTGGACATCAACTCCGATTACACGATAAATGACGACGCCGTTTGTGCGGCTGCCATTCTCGCATATCTGAAAGGGCGTCTACCCAATCCCGCCGCCCGCAGGCTCTACCTCGACTGCGGTTCGACCGGATGGGACGCCGCCTACCGGAAATACGAAGCCGAAGCGCGCCGCATTGCGTCCGTCCGCGGCTATTCCGAATCGGGAGGCTCGCTGATGACGTATGATGCGCAAGGGGCGGGACACAACGAATGGTTCTGGCAGCAGAGGGTCGGAAAACCGTTGGGATTTCTTTTGGGCAAATAGCGCACGGGGCTTTAAGGACTTTAAGGTCGTTAAAGTCTTTAAGGACCTTATCGGCGCAGGCGGCAAAAAAAATCCCTGCGCCCGAAACGGACGCAGGGACTCACTATGAAAATGTTTTGGTTAAGAAAATTTCTACCTGTCTATGCTTTCGGCATTGTCGTCGTACAACAACTTTTCATACTCCTCGCCGTCGATTTCGCCCGAAACCGCCGCATCATCCGAATCGAGGACATACTCCTGTATGTTCGATTTCATTATGCGGGCGACCTCGTCGTCGCCGAAATCCTCGGAGTCGATTGTCCATGCTGCTGCAAATACCGTTCCAACAATCACCGCAATCCACAAAAGAAGCGCGGTAAGCATTATCCACATCCGCGGACGCCTGTTCATGAGCAGCGTAACGAACAGATAGAGCAGCAATGCGATAGGAATCAGCGCAATCAGTATGCCGAGGACACACAGAATTGGTTCTTCGGGCGAGACAATGCCCGACAGCGCGCCGAAATTTCCGATTTCGAACAGCGAGGTAAAGCCGCCGAATATCACCGCGAATATCACTATCAGCAATACCACGCTCACGAATATGAACGGAAGTATCAGCAGGGCGACGAACAGTTTGAGCATCACCACGAATATTCTGCCCAGCACGGTTACCGCAGATGCGACGCTCGACTTGGCGGTCTCCTCCGGCGTGGCGGACGAATTTTCGCTTATCGAACGCACCGTTACCGGCTCGCCGTTCATTTCGAGTTTCTGACGCGCGCTTTTAGCCGACGGAACGGCGAACCACATGATGATGTATGATATAACGAACATGCCGAAAAGATTGCCGAATATCGATGCCACCCAACCGTCGCAGAATATAAGCACCAGAAGCGGAAGGAACGGTACGAGACGAATCCACACCGTATCGACATCGAAATACTTGCCCAGTCCCGCGCATACGCCGCCGAGTTTGGCGTTCTCGACATCGCGGTAGAGACGCCGCGGGATGCGGGTGTCGCTCTTTATCGGTTCGTCGTCGGCACTTTCGCCCGAAATGTCCTCGGCACAGCCGAGTTGGGCGATGATATTCTCGATAAGCGGCTTGCGCACGGTCTGTCCGGCGTCGCTCAAAGCCGAGAGAATCAGTTCGGCTATGCGGGCTTCGATGTCGGCGATGATTTCCGCGCCGTCGGGATTATGGTCGTATGCCTTTTTGAGCGAAGATATGTACTCTTCGAGTCGGGCGTAAGCCTCTTTGTCGAGGGAAAACGAGATGCCCGAGATGCTGCATTTCTTTATTTCGTTCATAACCGATTTACTTTTTCTTGATTGAACTTGCACCGGAACTGGAAAGATGCGTGGTACGGCAGTCGCCCGAGTAACGCAGCGAAGATGCGGCAGTGGCTTCGGCACTCAATTCGCCGTCGCAATATACATCCGCCTTGGATGCGCCCGAGACCTCGACGATACATTTCGTCGCACTGACATTGGCGGTCGATGCTCCGCTCACATCGACGCTGAGGATGTCGAATTTCATGTCGGATGCACTGAACTTGGACGCACCCGAAACATCGACCGCACCTTTGCGCACCGAACCGGACAGAGAAAGAGTGGATGCACCCGAGAGGTCGATTTCGCACCCGCTGCCGTAAATATCGGCAACTATTCGCGAAGCACCGCAACACTCTATCTCGGTTTCGCCGGCATTGGCATTAACGTCGATTCGGGATGCACCGCTCGCCTCTATATCGAGTTTGCCTGCAACGTTGAGCATCGGTTTCACGATGACGGAAGAGGCTCCGCTCGCATCGATGCTGCGGATGCGCCCGTTATTCGGAATATAAACCACGGCGACCGGACCGCCCGACACTCGGCGCATATTGAATTTGTCGGAAATCCTCGCTTTCAGCGTTCCCTTGGCTACCGACAACTCGACGTAAGGCATCACGGCTTCGTCGGCACGGACGATTATATTGCCGTCGGTGCGGTCCTCGACGACAAGACGCACGCAGCGCGAGACTTCGATTTCCTCGAAATTAAGGCTGCTTTTGTGCGCCCGCATGACGATATTCTTCTTTTCGGACGGCGTCTCCGATTCGTAACGCTCCGTACCGTCCCCGGTAACCGTCTTGACGACTTTCCCGTCATTGTCGATAACGGTAGCGGTATATTTGCATCCGTTGCCGGAGAAATCGAGTTTGTCGATATTCAGGTGCAACTCCTCTCCGTTACTGTCCTTGACGGAGATTCTGTTGCCGTCGATTGCGACGCGCTCGCCGTTATCGCCCTTGATTTCGATATTGCCGTCGAACGAAACCGAGCCTCCGTTGCACTTTATTTTCAGTCCGTCATCGGCATTCATCGCCAAAGCGGGTGAAGCGACCATCGCCGCAGCAGCCGATATTATGAATAAGCGTTTCATGTTTCCTTGTGTTTTTTACTGTTTGTGTCTTATCGAATTTATCTGTTCCACGAGTTTGTCCCAAGCCTCGTCGAGCGACGCCAGATAGCGTTTGCCGTCCTCGGTCAGCGAGTAATACTTGCGCGGCGGACCTTGCGGCGACTCCTCCCAGCGATAGGTCAGGTAGCCGGCATTCTTCTGGCGGGTAAGTATCGGGTAAAGAGTTCCTTCGACCACTATCATTTCCGCCTCTTTGAGTTCCTGTATGATTTTGGGAGCGTACGAATCTCCGTTGGCAAGAATGGCGAGGATGCAGTAATCCATTATGCCCTTGCGCATCTGTACTTTTACGTTATCGTCTTTCATAGATTCTTGTATTTATCGGTTCTTCCGGAATCACTATCCACAGAATTATATATACCCATATCGACAGTCCGCCGAACAGAATCAGCAGCAGTGTGGCAAGACGGATAGCCGTCGCGTCGATGTCGAAATACTCGGCAAGTCCGCCGCATACGCCCGCTATCGAACGGTTAGTACGCGAACGTCGGATAAGGCGGCGCGAGCCGGTGCCGGCATACGTACCGTTCGCCGACCGGTTACGCTCGCGGCGTTCGGGTCCGAAATCCTCGGGACGACCCATACGGGCAATCGCCTGTTCGACTATTTTGAGCGAAACGACCATCATCGATGACGAACGCGATTCGATGAATATCTCGGCGAAGCGAGCCTCGATATCGTTCATCGTGTCGTCCTCGTTCTCGGCAAGGCGGCTGCGCACATCGTCGAAATAGTCCGACAGTCGCTCGTAGGCATCCTTATCGAGCGTGAATGCCTGCGAACCGATGTTTACGTTAATTGTTTCCTTCATGGCAGAAAGTATTGATTTATGTTTTTACTATTTTCGTACTGCAAATATAATACGATTTTTAGTATTATGCAATACATAGTACTAAAATTTCGCAAAAAAAATTATAGGTATCCCCCCAAAAGCAAGGGATACCTATATTATAATAGGGACTTTAACGACCTTAAAGACTTTAAGGTCGTTAAGGATTTTGGGGATTAGGGGACTGCCCTATCGGTCGGCGCGTTCCGACTTGGACGATTTCTTTTTCTTCTTGTCGGCAAGCATCTTCCTGACGTATGGCAGCGACTTGATTTCGGCAACGCGGTCTGTCATGTACTTGCGCAGGTCATCCCAACGGTAGTACGGGGCGATGTCGCTTTCAATCGGCAGGCGGCACTCCTTCTCGTTATGAAGCATCTTGACGATTACTTCGCCCGCCTTGTTGCGATAGAATATGAATTGGAGGTTAGATGCCATAGGCGTAATGCGGAAATCAGCCCACTTCTCTTTGAGATTCGGGTCGCGGAAACTCGTGCGGGCACATTTGCCCTCGACCTGCATCGCAGCCAGAGCGGCGATGACGGTAACGTCGTGTCCGAAGCGCAGGAACGCAGTGCGACCGCCGTTGGCAAGGAAATCGTCGGCATCGCGCACTATTTCCTTCATCAGTATCGAACCGTCGTAAAGGATTCCGTCGCCGTACTCCTCCGAATTGGCGAACGTAGCATAACGCTGCGCATTGATTTTCTCCCAGAACTTCATGCGCTGTTCGCCGGTAAATATATCGTTCATGCGGTCGTCGCCTTCGGTATCCTGCATTATGATGCACATGTAGTGCAGTGCGCGGACGAGTTTCACGTATGCCTTGCGGTCGGCATCGATGACGCTTTTGTACTCGGGCTTGAATATTTTGGCGAGTATCTCGTCGGCATAGACATCGGCTACGCTGTCTATGCTGCCCTTGGTCGCCGCGAGAGCCTCGTCGAGAGTGTATTTGCGACCTTTCGACGGCAGCAGAACCTTATGCCAGTTGTCGTTGGTGGTGCGATAGATGTCGATTTTCGGATTGAGTTCCTTCAAACGCTCGTTGAATGCCGCCATCGAGAGGATGCAGCGCGGAACATTGGTGGAACGGCTCTCGATATGAACATTACTGCCCTTGAACAACTTCGGATAGGCGGCATACATGCGCTCGGCTATGCCGCGATGCTCGTTGGCACCCTGAACGGAGAGTTCGCCCAAACGACCTTTCGCCTCTTTCGCCACACGTTTTACGGTCGGATATATCTCCTTGCCGAAATCGGTGAGCATACCCTCTTTCGATGCCTTTTTGAAGAGTTCGTACGGAATCTCGTAGTTGCCTGCCGAGGCGTGCCAGCGCGAACCGTGGCGACCGAAATGGCTTACGTAAACCGGAGCGAAACCCTTCGGGGCGGGAGTGGATTCGCCCTTCTCGAAACGGTAGGTATGGTAGATTCCGCCCGCGCAATCGGGATTATCGGTGAAAAACTCCGCCGTCAGCGGCTGCGCCGACAATGTCGTTGCGAACGAGAGGGCGAGCAGAACTAAAAATTTGAATTTCATGGTATTTGCATTTATGGATTTTACAGTTGCGATTCAAGGAATTTTCTCAAATCCGCCCAGCGGTAGTAGCAGCCGTTCACCGGCTCGCCCACGGCTTCGACGAGACGTTGTTCGCGCTCGCAGAACAGAACCTTGACGAGGATGTCGCCCGCCTTGTTGCGGAAGAATATTAGTTGGACGTTGGACGCCATAGGAGTTACGACGCTGCACTGCCAGTTGGCGCAGACCGTCGAATAGTCGTCGGTAATGAGCGAGCCGCAAGGGATGCCCATCATCGTAACGAACGGAATCATCGTTACGTCGTGCGCGAAACGTAGCGTAGCCTGCTCGTCGCCAGTCGCGACAGCCTTGTCGGCATGGGCGATGACGTTGCGTACCATCTCCTTCGCGCCGACGAGAATCGCATCGAGGAAAATCTTCGAAGGTCCAGTCAGAATATAGCGGCGCAGGTTGGATGCCTTCCACAACTCGCAGAGTTCGTCTTCGGTAAACAGATAATCCAGCGTTTTGCCCTCCTTGCCGAGAATAGCGTTGCCAAGGTACATGTCGTACATGAAATCGCCCGCATCGCCAATCATCTCCTCTCTCACACGGCTGCCCTTGCGGAACAGATTGTCGAGGAAACGCGCAGGGTCGGGCATATTGGCGCGGCGAATCGAATCGCTCAACGGTTTTGCCCTGTCGTTCACCAGATTCAGACCCGCATACGCCGCGAGGAACTTGGCATTGGCGGCACTCGCCTCCATCGAGACTTCGATTCCGGGCGACTGTCGCACCAGTTCCTGCGTGAATGCCGACATGGAGAGGATGCAGCGCGGAACGACCGTCGATTTGCAGTTCACATAGCAACGTCTGCCGCCCTTGGTCGAGAATACCTCGGGATAGGATTCGTACATGCGGTGAGCGATGCCGCGATGCTCGGCGAATCCGAGTTCCGACAAATCGCCGTAACGGTCTTTGGCTTCGGCGGCAATCTTCTGCCACTCGGCATAGAAACGCTCGCCCGTTTCGGTCAGTTCGCCCGCCTCGTGAGCGGCACCGAACACTTCCAGCGGCTTTTCGTACTGATGGACGAGAATGTTGTACCGCGAACCGTGGCGTCCGAGGTGGCTGATATAGAACGGCTCGTAGCCCTTCGGAGCAGGCGTAACGTTCGACGCCATCTCCGACGGATAAGGGCGGTAGATTTCGAGATAATAATACGGGTCGATGTTCTTGAAGAACTCCGCCGGCTGCGCACCGGCTGCGGCGGCAGAACAGAAAGCAATGAAAAGTGATAGGAATCGCTTCATCAGAAATGGTTTTAGGTGTGTCATTTATTGGTCATTATGTCGAGTATGAGTTTGTCGGTCTGCTGCATTCCCTTGCGACCGATGTCGGTAAGGTTATGTATGCAGCGGTCCACATCGTCGTCGATTATGCCTTCGAGCGACGTCGTGTGGCGATGACGTATGGCGAGTACCGCCGACAGAACCGCGGTAGCCACTCCGCTCGTAACTTTGAGCGAACAACTCGGCTTCGCACCGTCGCATATCATTCCCGTAAGGTTGGCGACCATGTTTTTTACGGCATACGTAATCTCCTCATAGCCGCCGCCCATAAGATATGTTATGCCGCAACTCGAACCCGTAGCCGCGACGACGCATCCGCACAGCGCGGACAGACGACCGAGGCTCTGTTTGATGTAAATCACCGTCAGATGGCTCAAAGCCAGTGCGCGCAATATCCGTTCGTGCGACGCTCCGTTAGCCCGTCCGAAGATTACGACCGGCACGGTCGCCGAAATGCCCTGATTGCCGCTGCCCGAATTGCTCATCACCGGAATCATCGCTCCGCTCATGCGCGCATCGCAGGCACCGCTCGTATAGGAAAGAATCTTCGCGAAGAGCGTATCGCCGAAAATCGAGTGGTGGGTATCGTCGTGGAGCATCCGTCCCAATCCGTGTCCGTAATCGCCGTCGAACGACATTTCGGCAGCGGAGATATTCATTTCGGCGGATTCCCACAAAAACTCTATATCCTCTGTCGGTACTGTCGTCGCGAAATCGAACACCTTGCGCAGCGTAAGTTCCGACGAATCGCCGCCGCCTGCGCAACCGCCGTCCGATGCGGCGCAGAAGACCTCTTTGCCGTTGCGGTATATGCCGACGAAATTGGTATGCGAACCTGCGATAACCGCTTTCGCCGTATCGCTGCCCGACTTTACGACCGTTTCGGCATACAGCACCTCACCGCTCTTGTCCTCGGTCGCGATGCGAATCGGCGTGGTTTCGATATAGCGTTTCGCCCGCTCTACCGCCTCGGGGGTAACGTCGCGCAGCACCTCCAAACCGTATTCCGACCTGCCGACCAGAACGCCCAGAGCGACGGCTATCGGCAATCCTATCATGCCCGTATTCGGAATACCGACACCCATGGCATTCTTATAGATATTGGCACTGAGCGATATTTCGATGCTGTCGGGAATTGCGCCCAACGTTTCACGAGCCTTCGCGGCGCAGAGAGCGACGGCTATCGGTTCGGTGCATCCGATTGCAGGAACGACCTCGCGCTTGATAAGGGCGATTATCTCGTCGTAATCTTCACGTTTCATAACACGGATATTTATGGACAAAGATACGAATAAGCGAGAGGAATGTCAAATTTATTTGGACATTCCCGAGCGGGAGTATCTAAGGCGAAGCCAAAGATACTAAAAAATAGTTTGACTTTGCCGAAGAATTATCATAAGGTCTTTAAAGTCCTTAAAGACTTTAAGGTCGTTCGGGTCGTTCGGATCGTTAAGGACTTTTTTCGGGGAAATGAACGGACGTCCGCGCAATCTTAAAGGCTCTACGCCTCATCAAGCATTCCGCCTTTTTTTTCGCATAATCATTGTATTTTAACAAATTATTATTATATTTGCACCCGAACAGAGTTAATGGCACGATGTCCCACAACCATCCGGACATATCGCTGATGCACATATCCTCCTTCCGAATTTTCGGGGGGGGGATTTTTGTTGCCTAAACATCAAACAACCAATATTTTACAGACACTAACGCGTACTTCGTCATCTTTGAGATGGCGCAGTCCGCCGTACGTATACGGAAACGAATATTCGATTTACTAATTTATAAACAGTTAAAAGTATGAAAAGAAAAAATTTCTATGAATTTCCGGAACTGGAACTCACGGAGTTCAGGTCCGAAGAAGGTGTGTTCGCTTCGCAAAACACAGAAGACGTCGAAAGAGACGAAGGCGACGGACAGCCTTGGTAACAGACAATGACTATCGAAAATCAAACAGTATAAATCAAAACGAATATCATTATGAGAATCAACAATCTGAAAATCGCCGCACTCATGGCGGCAACTGTTCTCGCCGGATGCCGGACGGCGGGAGACATCGACGAAATCGTCGCACCGCACGGTTTCGAGTTCAGCGCGACGACGGAGCAGGACTCCAAAACCGCGCTCGACGGCACCAAGATTCTTTGGATGGCAGGCGACGAGATTTCAATATTCCAAGGCTCTGCGAAAGGCTCGAAATTCGTCCTCGCCAAAGGTGAAAACACTCCGAACGGAACATTCTCGATAGCGGCGGGCGAGACATTCGATTTCTTCGGCAGCACCGACCCCGATGCGACCGACCCCGACTACATCGCACTGTATCCGTACGATGCCGCTGCGACCATCGACGGCGAAACGGTAATCGCCGTTCTGCCTGCGGCGCAGACGTACGCCGAAAATTCGTTCGGAAACGGAGCGTATCCGATGATTGCCCGTTCGGCTTCGCGCGCGCTCGCATTCAAGAACGTTTGCGGAGGCATCGAACTGCCGCTCAAAGACGACAACGGTAAAATCATCGTAAAGAGCGTAAAGATAAGCGGCAACAACGGCGAAAAAATCGCCGGAGAGGCACGAATCGAGACCGGCGATGTCCCGACGGTCATCGTGGCTGAAACCGGAAGCGAAAGCGTTACGCTCGACTGCGGCGAGGGCGTGGCACTCGATGCAGCCGCAAAGTCGTTCATATTGGCATTGCCGCCGACCGAATTTGCGAACGGCATAACGATAGAGGTCGCGACGGAAAACGGCGTATTCACGAAAACCACCGCCAACGCCGTGTCAATCGTTCGTTCGGGCATCCGCAAAATGGCTGAATTGCAGATAGAGGAGCAGACAGAGGAAGCGGGTCCGGTAATCTGCAACGGCGAAAGTTACGAAACAATTGCAGATGCTGTGGCTGCGAATGCCGATGCAACCGAAATCACGCTGAAAGCAGGGACGTTTACGCTTCCGAACGACTTGAAAAATCTGACAATAAATGGTCGCGAAGGTACGGAAATAAATATCGAAAACGCCAATCCTTCCCGCTATTCCGATGTCGTATTCAACAACATCACATTCAATGCCGGACAAGAGAATTATCACGGATTCCAACACGCAGGGAACATCACTTTCAACAAATGTACGATAAACGGTCTTCTGTTCGGATACGGCTCACATGAAATATACAACGAATGTGTTTTCAATAATCCGAACGGTTACAGCATGTGGACATACGGAGCGAATGCCGATTACACCGGATGCGTTTTCAACGGCAACGGCAAATTCCTGCATGTTTACAACGAAGGGAGCGTCGATTTGCGGACGATAAATATCAAAGATTGCAAATTCGTTTCGACCGCGAAAAACAAAGCGGCGGTAAGCGTCAAGAGTTCATGCGGCGACACACACTTGCAGTTCAACGTAAATATCGACAACTGCACGACAGAGGGCGAATTCCCTGAGGCAAACGGAGGTCTGTGGTCATGCGACGATGTATTCTTCGACACCGTAAGCATAAAAGTTGACGGCACGGAGGTTTACAAAAAAGACCTCGGCTACAAAGAGGTTAACGGCGGATACGAGATTTACAGCGCGCAAGGTCTGCAATGGCTTGCCGAGCAGGTGAACGGCGGCAACAATTTCTCCGGTAAAACAATTACCCTCACCGCCGATATCGACCTCGAAAATGCCGACTGGACGCCGATTGGCACGGCAAGCAAAAAGTTCTTAGGAAACTTCGACGGCAACGGCAAAACCATAAGCAATCTGCAAATAAACAAAAGCAGCATGAACGACGTAGGTCTGTTCGGATACGCCGGAGGAGCAGAAGCAAAGAACAATATCGAGATTCACAATTTCACGATAAACAACGCTTCTGTAAAGGGTTATTTAAACGTTGCAATCGTATGCGGAAATCCGTATGCATCCGTAAAACTTTACGACATCAATATTACCGGTCATGTGGAACTGGACGGTCATAGCTACGTAGGCACAATCGCCGGTAACGGTTACACGGAAATCGACAACTGTAAAGTACAAGCAGACGACAGCAGTTATGTAAAGGCTTCGTACATTTACGCAGGCGGTATATGCGGATTCAGAGGCGAAGGGAACGGAAATACCACATACAGTATTTCCAACTGCAATTCAAATATCGACGTAACCGGTTTCTCGTATGTGGGTGGCATTACAGGAATTTGCCACTATGGCAATACCATAGACAATTGCCACGTTACTGCGAACATAACCGAAACTATTTCCGATGGAGCGGACGAATCCGATAAAAACGGAATCGGGGGCATCGCAGGCATAACCGTCAGCGACGCGAGTCTGAAATGCACTATCAAAGGATGCTCGTTTACCGGCTCTCTCACAACCAACTACAATATCAATCATGACGGTATAGTAGGTGGCGACAAAAGCGGAAATGTTCAGCAGAGCAATCTGGTACTCGAAAACAACACCTCCAACGTAACAAACAAATAGTAGTTATCGGCAGAATATTAGGCAGCGGTCGCCAATTTATTGGCGACCGCTGCTGTTTTTGTGGGCGGGGAGGGGCATTAGGGACTTTAAGGGCTTTAAGGTCATTAGGGTCGTTAAGGTCGTTAAGGTCGTTAGGGTCGTTAAGGAGGAAAAGAACGGGCATCCCCGCACAGAGGATGCCCGACATATATGAATAACGCCCGATTACAGCCAGCCGCCGTTGCCCGCCGTTCCGCCGTCGCGAACCACGAGGGCAAATTTCTTGGTAACTTCGGTCGCTATCGGCGTATTGCTGCCCGTCTGCGACGTTCCGCCGACGAGAACCGTTACCGTTACGGCAGCGACACCCGGTTTGGAGCATACGACATAAAGTTTCGACCCCGAAAGCAGGCATGTCGTCATGCCGACAGCCGCCTTGTCCTCCGCCGAAACGACTGCCTCCTTGAATTTGAGCGACGCAGCCCCGCCGCCGAAGAATGTCGCGAGGTCGATGCTCTCAGCCATCGACGAGGTAGCCTTCATGGCGACGCAAGGCGTACCCTCAACCTGCAACAGCAGACGGTAGGCATCGGTATATCCGCTGCCCATATTGCCTTTGTAGTTGGACAAAGTCATGGTTTCGGGATAACGTGTACCGTATTTGGAGTAGTAATAATAGTAGGACTTGGTACCCGTCATATATTTGTCGATGTCGTTCACCGCCGTGAGCAGCATAGAACGGAATTCGGACGCGGTAAAGTGCTTGCCGAGTTTCGCGGCATACGACAGACCGAGTGCGGCGACGCCCGAGACGTGAGGACACGCCATAGACGTTCCCTCCATATATCCGTAAGGGTTGCTCGTCGAGGATTCGGCAGGAGTAAGCGTCGAAAGAATCGTACCGTTTGCGCTCTTAGCATAATCAGAGTCGCCGCCCGGTGCAGCAATATCGACACCTTTGCCGTAGTTGGAGAACGAAGACGGAGTAAAGTCCGCCGACATCGCCGCCACGCTGACGCACGGTTCGTAACCGCCCGGGTAACCCGGAAGCGAAGCATACTCGTTGCCGGCTGCGAAAATCGCCAGACCGCCCTTGATTACGCCCGTTTCCGAACCCGCATTGGCGATGAAATAGTCGATAGCCTCCTTTTCAGCCGAACATTCGCGGTTGAATTCGGCATCGGACGCAGGACCCTGGTCTTCATCGGAATTGGCGGAGTTATATCCCCAACTGCATTGCAGAATCACAGCCCCGTTGTCGCAGGCATACTGTATCGCTCTGGCGGTCATTGCGGTAGTCGCGCCGTCCTCGCCCGAGAAAATCTGGCACGACATGATTTTCACGCCGTCATTGTTGCCCGTACCGCCCGCGATGCCGCACACGCCCTTGCCGTTGCCGTTCACGGCGGAAATCGTTCCCGCAACGTGCGTACCGTGGCTCACGTCGCCGTAAGCGTCCCACGAAACCGAACCGGTATTGCCGACGAAATTGTAACCGTATATATCGTCCCTATAACCGTTGCCGTCATCGTCGCGGTTCGACGAACCGTTCTTCTCGGCGGTGTTTATCCACATGTTCGCAGCCAAATCCTCGTGCGAATACATCACGCCCTCGTCCACGACCGCCACGACAATCGACGGGTCGCCCGCGCACAACTCCCATGCCTGCGCGCAATTGACGTCCGCACCCGCCTTCGTCGGCGACGTTACCTTGGAATCGCCCGTATTGATGAAGTGCCACTGCTTGGCGAGATAAGGGTCGCTGAAACGGGTCGCCGAAGCACGGGTCGCAGCGGCTGCATCCGCCGCGTCGAGCGCAACAGCCCGACGGTTGTAGTTGCGTTTCACCTTCACGTTGAACTGCACTACGTTCACCTCGGCTACCTTGGCGAGTTTCGCAGCCACCGCGTCGAGGTCTGCCGCCTCGTCGAAAACGAGTTTGTACCAGAGGTGCAGACCCGCATTGCGGACATTCGCCTCGTTGCGGGCGGTTATCGTAAACACCGGTTCAATCGCCGATGCGTTTACCGACGCCAGAATCTCATCGACGCCCTCGATGCCCGAGCGCGTCGCTCCGCTGCGCGAAACCGCCGTTTCGAGCGTCTGTCCGCTCTCCGGAGCGAACTTGACGATAAGTTCGCCGCGCGTCGCATCCTTCGACGAGTGGACGATGGTCGCTTCCCCGCCCCGCGAATTATCGACCGTTATCGCGGTTTCTGTCAAATCCTGCGTACACGCGCCGAGCGCGAGCAGGACGAATACGGATAATATCTTTTTCATATCTCTATCTCCTGTTTATCGATTAAAGGAAACGTTTTACATTGCCCGACCGCACGGTGCGCATGCTCTGCACGGTCGCCGGAACATCGGCGCGGACATATACAGAAATTTCGCTCTCGTTGGCGGTATTGACCCATGTCAGCGTATCGTCATCGACATCTTCGAGAGCGTATGTCGCCGCCCACGGAGTGTTGTCGTCGTACGCACCGCCGAAGATGCCCGACGCAGGGTCGAACGTGTACGAGCCGTAGAATTTGGATACCTCGTAGTCACCTACACGCTGATAAAGAGCGAACGTATAGTCGTCGTTGAGCGTCATAAAGACGTCGAAATCGACCGCCGCACCGCAGAACGTCGAGAGTTTCCAACTGCCCCAGCACTGCGACAGCATACCCGTATCGGGCTTGTCGGTCAGGCGGTCTTCGTTCGCAGTGAAATTGACGGTATGGACATAGCCGCGATGGAACTCCAATACCGATGAAGTCTGCACCTTGAACGTTCCGACCGACGTTTCGACGGCGATGGTCGAGCCGGCAGGCAGATTCACCTCGTTGACAAGCATATAGCCGGTAAATGTGTTGCCCGCAGCGACTTTGCCGCCGTCCTCTATCGCGAGCGAAACATTATTCGCCGCATCGACGACCTCTACCGACGGATTCATGATGTCGATAGCGAACTTGCCCGACAGAGCGTCCGAAGCCGACGCTGACTCGATTGCGATGTTTCGGACGGTGAAACTGCGGACATATTCGTTCTTAACATTGAACTTGACAATCGAGAACGCATGAGTGAACGTGAACGGCACGGTAACCGTACTGCCCGAAATCATGCTTTCGGCAATAGCGGTCGGCGTCGCGATAAGGAAATCGTTCGCGCCGATATGGGCGGTCGAGGCGTTGCCGTTCTGCGTCTGCGATTCGAGAGTGAACGGACGGGCAATCATGCGCGAGCCGTCGCTCTTCCACCCCGCTTCGAGGTCGAGCGACCGGTCGGTGTTGTAGGGATAGTAGCCGACAATCATATCGCCCGTGGATACGTTGAACGTCGCAGTCGATGTGAATCGCGAAACGCTCGAATGGTCTGCGCCGGCATTGTCGTAGCGCAGGTTCTCGATGGTCGTCTTATATCCGGTGCCGAAATCGCGGCACAGATATACGCCGATTCGGTCGTCGGCATTCCAGTATGCCGTCGTCGGGTCTTCGTCGTAGGCGGTTTTGGTCGTCGCCGTTTCGGCGGTGATTACCACTTCGGCTCTCTCCACCGTAACGCCTCCGACCCCGACGGCTTCGTTTTTCGCGCAGCCTGTCGCTCCGAGCAACATGGCGGCACCCAATAACAAATCTATTTTCTTCATGGTTTACAGTTGGTTATACATCATAAGAACCGCCATCCTCGAACGACGGGTCGCCTTTGGCATCGGCATCCCAGTCGAGAGAGCGGGCGAAACCGCGTTCGATACCGACATGCAGCATCGTAAGTCGCGGTATGACATAGCGTTTCATTGCCATTTCGGTTAAATACAAATAGTTTTTAGTTTTATCGGTACAATACCCCAATTTAATCGGGGACTCAAATATATTATTTTTATCGGAAAAATCAAAATGGCGGCAAAAACTGGGGGGGGTATATAGGTAATATAAGTATTATAGGAGACACACCATTCTACACTAAATGTCATCGCGAAGACTTGCAGGCATTTTGCGCAATGATACTCACAACCGACCATGCAAGTCTGTGGCGATCTACCGCTGTCGGGAAAAAGCCGTGATGATGCCCAACACGTCATGTTGAGCGCAGCGAAACATCTGTTACAGATTCTTCGCCTTGCTCAGAATGACGATTGTTTTATTGCCGACGCCGACATCGCGCGTTTTTTACTATAACGTCTTTAAGGTCATTAAGGTCTTTTGGGCGTTGGGGGATAATGCGACATACGGGACACGTCTTTCGACCGATACGACGACTTTCCGTGATTAAAAACGCCCGATTCGTTGAAAAAATTGCGCTGAAAACACTTCATTTTATACCTTTGTGAAAATTCGATTTAGGTTTATCGTATAAAAGACAAAGTACTAAACGAAGTACCGGCATAGATTGACACTAGAAATGCCATAACGGGCAGCGTCATTCTGAGCAACGCGAAGAATCTGAAAAAAGATGTTTCGCTGCGCTCAACATGACGAACGGAAACAAATACAAGAATTAACAAATTAAATTATAAAGTTGAGATGAACAAGAATTTAAGTTACGAATCTCCCGAAATCTTTGTGGAGAGATTCATTTGCGAAGCGGGCTTTGTTGTTTCGCCGGCGACATTCAGCGATGCTTATGATGACGGATTCGACGACACCTACTCCGCATCGGCTTACGAAGCATTCTTTTACGGCAATATGAACGAATAAACGGAGGAGAGCAAGACTATGAAAAAAATATTTATCTCGATATTGAGTGCGGCTATGTTCGCCGCCTGCGCGAAAACCGAAACCGAGGATGTAATTCCTGTCAATCCGGAACCGGAAGACGAGGCACAAACTGTCTATGTCGAAATCGGTGCAACGACCGGCAGCGATACCAAAGCGACCTACGACAAGGACCTGAAAGCCTATTGGGAAGCAGGCGACCAGATTCTGGCAGTGCAAGGCAGTGCAACATCGAAAACCAACGAAACTGGAAGTAGCAAAGAATATACTGCTAATGCAGAATCTTTAATGTTGAGTAATGGAGATAATACAAACGAAGGGACATTTAACGGTAATATAACTGTCCATGATAGCAACAACCGATATTTCCATTTTGCATATCCATCGAATACGACATTAAGGACTATTACAAAAACAAACGGATATTCAGGCATTGACAAATCTTATGCAACCACAACTACTTGCTCCTACACCGTTCCGTCGGAGCAGGACGGTAAATGGACACCGTTCCTTTGCACATCCACAACCGAAAAGACGACTGCCGCGAATATCACGAACATCAATTTCGGGACATCGCTCAACGCTTGTCTGGCAGTCCGCGTTTTCTATCACGACGGCAAGACGCCAAAACCCGTAAAGCGTATAAGAATCACCTCCGGAAACAACATTGTCGGCACAATATCCGCAACGACGGCAAACGACGGTGCATTCTCCGCCGACATGTTCGCATCCGCGGGGGGGGGGAACCGAAATCAATGCCGACAATCTGCACACCATTGCCAAACTGGGCAATAATTACGAATACCGCTTCGAGGTACTGCCGGTCGATGCCGGAGTGCTTACCGTGGAACTCGTAGATGCAGCCGGTTCGAAAATCATCCGCCAAACGAATCCAAAAACATTCAAAGCCAACACCCGCAGCGGCGTAAATGTAGTATGGGACGATGCGACGGTAAACATAGACGATAAACCGTTGACATGGTACGACGATTACGCAAAGAACGGGTTCTCGGACATGGGTGCAAATTCCGTTTACGTGAAGGGAGCCAAAATCAGGGGTGTAGGCATCGAGAACGTGAAGGTTATAGGTGTCAGACTGCGCAAACTCACGGATGACGGTCAGGAAACCGGAGATGAAAATATCACGTATCACCCTAATCCGGATTTATCATCGCTGTCATCGGATGAGAACGGAACATTGTCGTTCGATTCGCAACTCGACAATATTCCGAGCGGAAACTATTATGTCCGCCCTTATGCCATAATCATCAATTCCGACGGTGCCGAACAGGAGATAATCAGCACCGTACACACAGCAATCGTTACCGGTGATTTGGATATAATCATACGTTCTTCGTACAACAATAACGGAACAGTCGCCAAAACCAATGATCTCAACGGAGACAAAATCTATGTTTCGCTCAAAGACGCTTTTGCAGCAAAGAATTTGACAGCATCGTCAACCTTTCACTATGGAAACAATGACCCTCTCGTAGTTACAGGCTCGGCTGAGTTTGAAACGGGAAGCATTGCTCCTCAACAATATTCGAACTGCTATGCGGAAATAGAGTTAAAGAACGGATACAAATTTACAACACAGTCATATACCGTAAATGTTACGGGAATACCGTATAGCATTAACTTTACCGATGCCAATCCGAATGGATGGAACGCTAATAACTGTAAAAAACAAGATAATTCCACACTAATCAAAAAGAATGAAGGATATTTAATATCTCCTCGTTTTTTTGCAGCAGGTGATAATTATGATATTTCTATCTTAGTTCCTGTATCAGCATACAGACCTAGCATAACCAGAAGTTACAGTCCAACGGTATATGTATCAGTATCAGATAAAGCGACAGAGCAAACGAACATTTACAAAACGTTATCAGATCCAACTAATGGCACAAGTCCTAAATATTCAAACATTGAAGGATTTGCGCAAATTACTACACAACAATCCTCAATTTGTATTTATGCCAAAGGCAACTACAATGGTATTGATGTGGCAGGACGGTCGGCAGGTGTTAATGTTGAAAAATGTGAAATTAAATATAAATTATAATACTATATCTCTTACAAACAGGCGACCATATAAACTATGGTCGCCTATTTATTATCGGCGGGAAATTTCCCGCCGCTGTTGTTTTTGGGTGAGGGAGATGGTGCTGCATTTTATAAAGCCCTTAAAGTCTTTAAGGTCGTTAAGGTCATTAGGGACATTAAGGGCTTTAAGGACCTTAACGATTAGTGTGAACGGATTGTACGCAATGCGGTGCAGACCTATCGCACAGCAAGCGGATTGGCGTATTTCGGAGGAAGAATCAGGCGGCGGGAAATTTCCCGCCGCTGTTGTTCGGTGGAGGGAGATGGTGCGGCATTTTATAAAGTCTTTAAGGTCGTTAAGGTCATTAAGGTCATTAGGGACTTTAAGGGCTAAGGACCTTAACGGTTAGTGTGAACGGATTGTGCGCAATGCGGCGCAGACCTATCGCACTGCAAGCGGCATGGCGGATTACGGCGGCAGAAGCAGGCGGCGGGAAATCTCCCGCCGCTTTATTTTCGTCATCGCGAAGACTTGCAACCATTTTACGCAATGATACTCGCAACCGACCATGCAAGTCTGTGGCGATCTACCTTTGTCGAGAAACGCTGCCAATACCCGACACGTCATGTTGAGCACAGCGAAACATCTGTTATAGATTCTTCGCTAACGCTCAGAATGACGAAACAATGGTAGATTGCCACGTCGCTGCGCTCCTCGCAATGACGGAGTTTCAGATCCTTCGCTTCGCTCAGGATGACATGCCTCACATTTGCGGCGGGAGATTTTCCCGCCGCTTTGTTTTTCGTCATCGCGAAACGCGGAATATCAAACGATAGGTAATATAAGTAATATAGGTAGTATAGGGTTACCCGACAACACTCTTACCTGCGGAACGCTGCACCTTTTATTCCTATTTTACCCATTATACCTATATTACCTATTCCGCTTTACCCTACTATCTGTCGGCAGTACGCCATTCAAGCGGATTTTGCGGAGCGCGCGCAAAAAAATCCGCCGCTCCTTTCGGAACGACGGACGCGATACTCCATGCAAGAGTTGTTATTCTTCTGCTGCGACGCTGAGCGAAACCTCTGCCTTAACCTCACGGTGAAGTTTAACGGCAGCCTTGTATTCGCCTACGGTCTTGATAGCGTCTACGCTGATATTCTTCTTGTCGACCTCGATGCCCTTCGCTGCGAGAGCCTCGGCAACGTCGGCGGAAGTAATCGAACCGAAAATCTTGCCCTCCTCAGCCTTGACGGTGAACGAAAGCGGAAGATTTGCGATTTTCTCTGCCAATGCCTGAGCGTCGGCAAGGATTTTGGCATCCTTGTGGGCGCGCTGTTTCAGGTTCTCGGCGAGAACTTTCTTCGCAGATGCGGTAGCGGCTTTCGCATAGCCCTGCGGAATAAGGAAATTGTTGGCATAACCGGCTTTTACCTTAACGATGTCGTTGGCATAGCCGAGTTTCTCTACGTCTTTAATCAATATAATCTCCATAGCAGCCTCCTCCTTATTTCATGCAATCGGTTACGAATGGCAGAATTGCAAGGTGGCGCGCACGCTTGACAGCCTGAGCGACCTTCTTCTGGAATTTCTGCGAAGTTCCGGTAAGACGGCGAGGCAGAATCTTGCCCTGCTCGTTGAGGAACTTTTTGAGGAATTCGCCATCCTTATAATCAACGTACTTGATGCCGAGTTTCTTGAAACGGCAATACTTCTTCTTCTTTACATCAACCGATACCGGATTGAGGTAACGGAGTTCTCCTCCCTGATTGTTTTCCTGTGCCATTGTTTACTCCTCCTTGTTTTTGTTTGCAAGTTTCGCACGACGCTTCTCGGAGTACTCGACAGCGTACTTGTCCTGCTTGAAAGTTAAGAATCGGATGATGCGCTCATCGCGGCGGTACTGGGTTTCGAGTTTCTCGACAATCGAACCCTCGCCTGTGAACTCTACCAGGAAGTAGAAACCGGTAGTCTTCTTCTGAATCGAGTATGCGAGTTTCTTCAAACCCCAGTTCTCGAAGTTCACAATCTGACCGCCGTTTTCGGTGATGACACCCTGGAATTTGTCGGCAACCTCTGCTACCTGAGCCTCAGACAGCACCGGAGTGACAATGAAAACGGTTTCGTAATTGTTCATAACTGTTTATTGTTTAATTGTCTGCTGAAAATTCAGCGTCGCAAAGATACAAAAAAAAGCATAACTGCAACACAATATCATGATTTTTTGACAGAAAAACATACCTTTGTCGTGATTTTTGCGGTCGGCATGTGCCGCATAACCTCGGATTTTTATGGATTGGCTGTTCGGTTTGGGATATTTCGGGCTGTTCGTCGGGTCGTTTCTGGCGGCGACGATAGTTCCTTTCAGCGCCGACGTCCTTCTCGTCGGGATGCTCGCCGCCGGCACGGATGCCGTGGCAACGATTGCGGTCGCGACCGCCGGCAACTGGCTCGGAGGGCTGACATCATACGGCATCGGGCGTATCGGCAAATGGGAGTGGATAGAGCGTTTGCACGTAAGCCGCGAAAAACTCGAAAAGCAGAAACACGTCATCGACCGTTACGGCGCGATAGTCGCGCTGCTGACGTGGGTGCCGTTCATAGGCGACGTATTCGCCGTGGCACTCGGATTCTATCGCGTGCGGTTCGTGCCGATGGCATTCTGGATGCTCGTCGGCAAATGCGCACGGTTCATCACGTGGGCGCTGCTCTATTATTGGGTGGCATAACAAAAAGACCTTAAAGACTTTAACGACTTTAAGGTCCTTAGGGAGATTCTGTCGGAAATCTTATTGCTCCTCCTTGAAGCCCTGGGCTTTGAGCCTGATTTCGCCGCCATCGGGAGTTACGAGGAACGCACCCGTATTTTCAGCCGTTATATGTCCGATGATGTCGATGCAGCCGAGGTTGGCGATACGCTCCTTGTCGGCAAGCGGAACGGTGAACATCAGTTCGTAATCCTCGCCGCCATTGAGAGCCGCCACGACAGGGTCGATGTGCATCTCCTCGGCGAGTTCCGTCGTCTGCTTTGCGAGCGGAATCCGTTCGAGATAGATGCGTGCGCCGCAGTGCGACGACTTGCAGATTTGCAGCATATCCGAAGCCAGACCGTCGGTGATGTCAATCATCGA
Source organism: uncultured Alistipes sp. (assembly GCA_905213895.1). Taxonomy (GTDB): domain Bacteria; phylum Bacteroidota; class Bacteroidia; order Bacteroidales; family Rikenellaceae; genus Alistipes. The sequence continues at coordinate 33,861 of CAJMKE010000005.1, read as the reverse complement.
TGTCGGCACGAGTTTCTCCTCGGCGAGCGACTCGACGATGTCGTAGCGCGCACGAGGTTTCAGATAGCGTTCGAGCAGATATTCGTAGCCGTCGAATTTGGGCTGCGCATCGGCTACGCCGCCGAGAACCCGCTTTTCGCGTTCGAGCAGTTGCAAGCCCATGAATGCCGAACCGAGATTGCCCGTAATGCATATCAGGTCGTTCAGTTTCGCTCCGCTGCGATACGAAATATCGCTCCTTTTAGCACGACCGACAGCCGAAATGTTGATTATGAATCCCGTAACCGATGCCGACGTGTCGCCGCCGACCAAATCGACGCCCGCTTCGCGACATGCGAACTCCACACCCGAATAGAAATCGCGCAGGAATTCGACAGAGATTTTCGACGAAATGCCGAGCGAAAGAGTTATCTGCTCCGCCTTGGCATTCATTGCAGAAATATCGCTGATACCCTTTGTAACAGTCTTGTAACCCAGATGTTTCGGCGGGAAATAGGTCAAGTCGAAATCGATGCCTTCGAGCATCGAATCGCTCGACACTACGATTGCCGTATCTTTCGAAGCCTCGATGACGGCAGCATCGTCGCCGATGGCGTACAGCGTCGATTTCTGCGACGGCTTGAAATTCTTCGTCAATTCGTCTATAAGCCCGAATTCGCCCAATTCGGATATTTCGGTACGACGTTTCGTCTTCTCCATGATTCAGATATTTTTTGCAAAGATAACTAAAAGTCGGGGAAATGTCTATTCGCACAGCCGTTTCAGATGGCAGAACAGCAAATCGCCGTTTTCGTCGCGCAAGTGCATGCCGTTGCCTCTGCAATAGCGGAAGAATTTGCATTCGGCGCAATCGCCCTTGCGCATCCATTCGCGGTCGCGATACGGGGCGAAGCGGTTGGTCCACACCTCCCAGAAATCGTCGCTGTATATGTTGCCCTGCTTATAGTCGGAGCGGATGCTCGTACATGCCGAAATCGAGCCGTCGATAAGCACCGAAGCGACCGACACGCCGGCACTGCATGTGTAGAAATGGTCGCGGACATCGCCCTCGTAGTTGCCGAGAAAACCCTCGCAGCCGTAACTTGCCTTGATGCGCCCCTCGCTGCGGGTGCGTTTGATAAACTCCATCACGCCGCGAAAATCCTCGCCGGTGAGTTGCAAATCGTCGTGTTGCGTCGCACGCCCCACGGGAAATACGGTGAATATGCGCCACGCCCTGACACCCAAACTTATAAGCAACTCTTTCACTTCGTCCAACTGCGAATAGTTGCTGCGATTGACGCACGTTACGACATCGAACACGAAATCGGGTTCGGCAGCCATCGTCCGTATGGCATCGACAGCACGGGCGAAACTCTTCGGATTGCCGCGCATGAAGTTGTGTTCCGCCTCCAATCCGTCCAGACTGACAGTAGCCGTGTGCATTCCTGCATTGCGCAATGCACGAAATCGCTTCGGTGTCATATAAAGACCGTTGGTTACCATACCCCAAGGGAAACCCTTTTCGTAGATTGCGCGACCGCACTCCTCCAAATCGTCGCGCATAAGAGGTTCGCCGCCCGAAATGATTACGAACACGCTGTGAGGGTCGGTATGTGCCGCCACGTTGTCGAGTACTCGCAGGAAATCCTCCTTCGGCATATCGGCGAATCCCGACGACTTCTTGCAGTCGCTGCCGCAATGGCGGCAATGCAGATTGCATCGCAGCGTACACTCCCAAAATAGTTGGCGCAAACGGTGTTCGCGCACTCTGTCGTTTTCGAGTTTGCGGGCTATTTCGAGCGCAACGCGGCGACGTAAAGAGAGTTTGCCGCAGTTCATAGGGCTACTCCTTTTCGAGTTTGACATCGGCGGTAACTTCGTAGTCGCCGGAATACCAATGTCCGCCCTCCTTCACTTTTGTCGCAGTCATATCGTCGATACCGAGTGTCGCAGATTTGAACCGACCGCCGTTATCCTCGCCGTCCACGTCTTCGAATGTAACAGTCTGCCCATACAAACTGAAAGAATAGGTATGGGGACCGGTAAATTTACCGTCGGCATCCGTGTACACCGTTATATCGTCGGACTCTATCTCCGGTTCATCGCTTATAACGACTTTTATACCCTTTATCGGAGCATTGTCTTTATCGGTTACCGTTCCCTTTATCCGATAACTTACAGACGGTGTTCCGTATTCTGGCATAGGTTCCTTGCCCTCTCCGCATGATGAGAATCCGAGCAGCACCAATATAGCCGCCAAAATACGATTGATAAAATTTACCGGTTCCGATTTCATGATATGCCCTCCTTTTTCCTGATTTATTGGCAAATATAATATATATGAATCGATAAAACAAATATTACAGACAACAAATTGCGACAGAATTTATTTGTCCGCTTTTTCAAGTACCATATTTATCCAGAACTGGTAACTTGCACTCATGGAAAAATCGCTATCCGATTTTTTAAGGTCCACAACTTTAACGGTTACGGAGCGGAACAAACCGCCATTTTCTTCTTCATCGATATCTTCGAATGTTATGGTCTGGTCGGTGATGAAATAGGTGCTTACAACCGGACTTACGAACCTACCCTCTTCATCGGTATATGCAATGGCGTCGATTTTACCCATCTTCGTATGGCTGTCGCTTACAAAGACCTTGATTCCGGCAATCGGCACGCAGGATTCATCGGTAACGGTACCCTCCACCTGATATGTCAGCATAGAATAACCGGACATGTTTCCGGACTTGGTATACTGAGGCTTCGAACAGCCGCAAACCGATAAGCCGAGCAAAAGCGGCATAGCCATAAACAACAACCGGCAAACAGGATTTTCAGATTTCATAACACTATTTCGATACGATTACAAATATAATATACGCAAAACAATAAAACAAACAGAATTGACGATAAATTCATATTAAATATTTTTAATAAATAATTTGATTTACGCGAAAAAGACATATCTTTGCACTGTTAATAGAATAACACCAAACAATATCATGCTTAATATTGTACTTTTCGGTGCGCCGGGTTGCGGCAAAGGAACGCAATCCGAACTCTTGGAAAAGAAATACGGATTGGCGCACATCTCCACAGGAGAGATAATCCGCAACGAAATCGCAGCCAAAACCCCTCTCGGCGAAAAAATGCAGTCATACATCGAACGCGGCGAACTTGCACCCGACGAAATCGTGGTCGGCATGATAGAGAACTATCTCGCCAAGCACAAGGGCGGCAAAGGAACCATTTTCGACGGTTTTCCACGCACGACGGCGCAGGCGGAGGCATTCGACAAGTTGCTCGATTCGTGCGGCGAACGGGTCGGAGTCATGATATACATGGATGTTCCGGAGGAGGAACTCGTGAAGCGCATTCTGTTGCGCGGCAAGGTTTCGGGACGTGCCGACGACGCATCGGAAGAGATAATCCGCAACCGCATCGAGGTTTACAACTCGCAGACAGCCATAGTAGCCGAATATTATCGCGCACAAGGCAAATACGAGGCTGTTCCGAGTGTCGGAACAATCGACGAGGTGTTCGGGAGAATCTGCAAGGTCGTGGAGAAGCATCTGGGATAATATCCTTAACGACCTTAAAGACTTTAAGGACTTTAAGGTCCTTAGGGAAATAAAAAAGGCTGCGATAATCTCGCAGCCTTTTTTGTAGGCAATAATGAGGTTGCCCGTTATGACGCACCGACAATTACATCATGCCGCCCATGCCTCCCGCCGGCATAGCAGGTACGGCAGGTTCAGCCGATTTCTTCTCGGCGAGTACACACTCCGTCGTGAGGAACATCGATGCAATCGATGCCGCATTCTCCAACGCAACGCGCGATACCTTCGTAGGGTCGATGATTCCCGCTTTGAGCATATCCTCGTAGCGGTCGTCGCGGGCATTGTAGCCGAACGAACCCTCACTCTCGCGAACCTTGTTCACAACCACCGAACCTTCGCCGCCAGCATTTGCGACAATCTGGCGCAACGGTTCCTCGATAGCGCGTTTCACAATCTGGATACCGGTAGTCTGGTCATCGTTGTCGCCTTTCAGATTTTCGAGCGACTCGACGGCACGGATATATGCCACGCCGCCGCCCGGAACGATACCCTCCTCGACAGCCGCACGGGTTGCAGCCAGTGCGTCGTCCACGCGGTCTTTCTTCTCCTTCATCTCGACCTCGGTCGCAGCACCCACATAGAGTACCGCTACGCCGCCTGCAAGTTTGGCAAGACGCTCCTGCAACTTCTCGCGGTCGTAATCCGACTTGGAGACCTCAATCGAAGCGCGAATCTGGTCTACGCGAGCCTTGATAGCCTCCTTGTCGCCGCAGCCGTCGACGATGGTCGTATTCTCCTTGTTGAGCGTAACCTTCTCGGCGCATCCGAGCATTTCGAGCGTCGCATCCTCGATTTTCATGCCCTTGTCAGTCGAAATCACGGTCGCACCCGTAAGAGCGGCGATGTCTTCGAGCATCTCCTTGCGGCGGTCGCCGAATCCCGGGGCTTTGCATGCTGCGATTTTGAGCGTGCCGCGAAGTTTATTGACAACGAGAGCCGACAGAGCCTCGCCGTCCACATCCTCGGCGATGATAAGCAGCGAGCGTCCGCTCTGGGCAACCGGTTCGAGAACACCCATCAACTCCTTCATCGTCGAAACCTTCTTGTCGGTGATAAGGATATACGGCTTCTCCAACTGAGCCTCCATCTTCTCGGTATCGGTGATGAAATATGCCGAGATATAGCCGCGGTCGAACTGCATACCCTCGACGACCTCGACGTGGGTATCGGTACCCTTTGCCTCCTCGACGGTGATTACACCCTCCTTGCTGACTTTCGCCATAGCCTCGGCGATGAGTTTGCCGATATTATGGTCGTTGTTGGCGGAGATGGTAGCGACCTGCTCGATTTTGGCGAAATCGGAACCGACCTCCTGGCTCTGCTTGCGCAGCGACTCCACTACGGCAGCGACAGCCTTGTCCATACCGCGTTTGAGGTCCATCGGGTTCGCACCTGCCGTTACGTTCTTGATACCTACACCGATAAGAGCCTGTGCCAGAACGGTTGCAGTGGTCGTACCGTCGCCGGCATCGTCGTTGGTCTTCGACGCAACCTCCTTTACCATCTGCGCACCCATGTTCGCGAACGAATCTTCGAGTTCTATCTCTTTCGCAACGGTTACACCGTCCTTGGTTACCTGCGGCGCACCGAATTTCTTGTCGATAATCACGTTGCGTCCCTTAGGACCGAGCGTTACCTTAACCGCATTCGCCAGTGCATCGACACCCTCTTTGAGGAGGTCGCGCGCTTCAAGATTATATTTTATCTCTTTTGCCATTGTCGTAAAATTTTTAAGTTGTCGATTTCAGTTTATTATCCTATTACAGCCAGAATATCGGCCTGCTTCATGATAAGATAGTCCTCGCCGTCCACATGAATCTCCGTACCGGCATATTTGCCGTAGAGAACCTCGTCGCCTACTTTCACCTCCATTTTGATTTCGGAAGTGCCGGGACCTGCGGCTACGACCTTGCCTGCCAGCGGCTTCTCTTTTGCTGTATCGGGAATAATCAGACCTCCCGCGGTCTTCTCTTCTGCCGGATTAGGGAGTATCAGTACTCTGTCCGAAAGTGGTTTTACGTTCATGATTCGTTAAGTTTTTATGTTTCGTTGAAAATCAATTTTCCGTTTTCGATATTATCTCCGCGCAATAGATATGCCAAATGCCGAAAACCGCATTTTTCTGACAAACGCGCCGCATACTTGTCAGTAAAATTGACAATTTGTCAGAAACGCGGTATATTTGCAGTAACATAATGTCATATTCGGGTCATGAACAGATTCCTATTTTCGGTCGTCGCACTCTGCGCCGTATGCTTCGCCGGCAGGTCGCAGACATTCGACTATTCGACAGTCGCGCCGCATCCGCGGCTTATCCTGCGGGACGGCGACATAGAGGCGGTATGCGGACTTTGCAAGCGCGATTCGGCGGCGATGCGTCTGCACGAAACCATCGCCGACAAGGCTTACCGCTACCTCAACGAAACGGCATCCGTCCGGCAGAAGCAGGGCAGGCGTCTGCTCCATGTCTCGCGAGCCGTACTCGAACGGGTGGCATTCTGCTCCTACATGTATCTGATGACGGACGACGAGATATACGCCAGGCGTGCCGAGGAGGAGATGCTCGCGGCGGCGGCATTCGAAGACTGGAATCCGTCGCATTTTCTCGATGTCTGCGAAATGACGGCGGCACTGGCGATAGGCTATGACTGGCTTTACGGATTCCTGTCCGACGAAAGCCGCACGAAAATCGCCGATGCCATAATAAGGAAAGGACTTTTGGGTGCGGAGGACAACAAGCAGATGTGGTTCTACCGAGCGACCAGCAACTGGAATCAGGTGTGCAACGGAGGGCTCGTCATGGGCGCACTCGCCGTATGGGAACGTCGTCCCGACCTGACGGAGTCGATAATAGAAAAGGCGTTGGCGACCAATCCGAGGGCGATGCGGAGTTATGCACCCGACGGCGTATATCCCGAAGGGTTCGGATACTGGGCTTACGGGACGTGGTACGAAGTGTTGATGATAGAATCGCTGCGGTCGGCTTTGGGCGGCAGTGCGGGTCTGGAACGGGCGGAAGGTTTTCTCGCATCGGCGGATTTCATGAATTTCATGGTCGCTCCGTCGGGCGTATGCTACAACTTCTCCGACTCCCCCGCCGCTAATGCAATCAATCCGCTGCTCTACTGGTTCGCCGCCGAAACGGGTAACAGCACTCTTGTACGGCACGACAGAGAACGGACGGTAGCGAACGGAGAAAGGCTGCGAATCAAAAGTCCGCGGATGCTGCCGTTCGCGATGCTGTTCGCTTCGCGGTGCGATTTCGACAAGGCGGCTCCCGACAACGCCCGATTTTGGAGCGGACGCGGCGACATGCCGTTATTCATTTATCGCGACGGGGACACCTATCTCGCAGCGAAAGGCGGTTCGCCGAGCCACTCCCACGCCCACATGGACGGAGGGTCATTCATCTACGAATGGGGCGGAATACGCTGGGCGGCAGACCTCGGTTCGCAAAATTACTATTCGCTCGAAAGCAGGGGCGTGAAACTCTTCGCCAAAGGGCAGGACAGTCCTCGCTGGTCGGTATTCAGACTGTCCAATACATCGCACAACACACTGACGGTAAACGACAAGTTGCACCGCTACGAGGGCAAGGCGGAGATGCTCGAAACGTACTCGGAGGAGGGTCGCCACGGTGCGCGGTTCGACCTCGCGCCGATACTTTTCGACGTTGCAAAGGCGGAACGCACAATCACTATCGATGATGATGCGAAAGTTACGATAGAAGACGATATTGTCGCCGGCGACACGTCGTGCCATGTCAGATGGACGATGGTTACGGGCGCGAAACCGCGCATAACAGACAGCCGGACGATAGAACTGGTGCAGAACGGTCGGAAACTGCTCGTCCGTGCATCGTCGCCGAAGCGAATCGAGGCATTCGTGATGCCGAACGACCCGCCGCACGACTACGACGCGCCGAATCCGAACACATGCCGCATAGGATTCCTGACCGACATCAGGCGCGGAAAACAGGCGGTGATAAAGGTGGAACTGGTGCCGGAGAAATAACAATGACATTAAAGTCCTTAAAGTCTTTAAGGACCTTAAAGAGATTAGGGCTGCACCGTAAAGTGCAGCCCTAATCGTTGAGTAAAAGAGCAGGTGCTATTTCTCCTCCTCGTAGCCGTCGGCTTTGGCACTCCACATCGTAAGCAGAGTCAGAGTACCGAGAATAGCCATGACGAAGATGGTGATATACGCCGCATTCCAGCCGTAGTGCTGTGCCACGAAACCGAAGCCCACACCGGAAACTATCGTACTTGCGTAACCGAAGATGCCGAGAATACCGTTAGCCGTAGCAGCAGCCCTGTTGGTAGCCTGATTGGCTGCCGCAATACCTAACAGTGCCTGCGGACCGTAGATGAAGAATCCGATGAACGTAAACGGAATCAGCATCAGCCACCACGACGAGCCGGCAGGGATAGCCCAGAACGCCGCGATAGAGAGCATCGTGCCAATCATGCAGAACACGCACGTATGGTGAGCCTTGCTCTTGAAGATGTGGTCGGTAGCCCAGCCGGCAACGACCATACCTATATTGCCGCCGACGAACTCGAACACGATGCAGAGCGTGGTAGCGACCGCAAGCGACAAGCCCTTCGACTCGGTAAGCAGCGTAGGTCCCCAGTCCAAAGCGGCGAAACGCACCACATAGACGAAGAAATTGGTAACTGCGAGCGTCCAGATAAGGCGGTTGCCGAAGACCTTGCGGCGAACGAACGCCTTATATTCGGCACTCTCCTCCGGAGTCTGGACGATGACCTTCTTCTTGCCCACGACCTCCGGCAGACCTACGTCCGACGGCGAATCTTTTAGAATCAGGGCGAGTGCTATCGAGCCTACGAGAGCGATGGCGGCAGGAATGATGAAGCACCAACGCCAAGCATAGTAGTGTTGGGCGAACGTAAGTACTTTCGGGTCGGTGATGTCGAGATTGAGGTTAGCCGCGATATTGGCTACCACCTCGGCGTTCGCGCTCAAATCGACGCCCAGATGCGGCATGATATACCAGCCGCAAAGTCCGAATACCAGACCTGCACCGATGGAGTGCGACATGTTCCATACGGACATCTTCGTCGCCAGTTCCTTCGGAGGAATCCACTGGGTGAGCGTCTTCGTGCAAGGAGGTACGCCCATACCCTGCAAATAACCGTTGATAACCCAGATGATACCCATGAAATATACGAGAACGCTCGTGAACGTCAGTTCCACTCCGATATTGTTCGCCAGTGCGATAATCCAGCCCGCAATAGTGTCGCTGCAACCGAAGAGTATATTGACCACGGCGCAAAGGAACAGTCCGAGCGACATCACCTTGCGTGCGCTGTTGCGGTCGGTGATGATGCCGTTCACGAAACGCGAAAGACCGTAGATAACGCCGTTGAGCGTAAGGAACAGACCCAACTGCACCTTGGAGATGCCGAATTCCGCAGTCAGACCCGGCATGGCGACCGAAAAGTTCTTGCGGACGAAATAGAACAGCGCGTAACCTATCATCGTAACGACGATAGTGCGTATCTGCCAGTAGTTAAATGATTTGGTTGTCTTCATGATTCACTATTTATTTTACTTCCCAAATACCGCCCTTGCCGAACAGACGCTTGACGAGTTCGGGCAGATAACCGCAGCGATAGATTACGTCGATATTGGCGTAACGGCTTCTCATGTAAGGAATATAGGAGAATGTCTTGCGCAGACGCTCGCGGGTTACGCCGATATGTTCAGGCTCGTAAGGCGCGCCGACGAGACGAAGATTCTCGTGTACCTCCGCAAACGGTATAATCTGCTTGCGGATAGCCTCCTTCAACTCCGACCACGACGATTTGAGTGCTTCGAGTTGTGCGCGCAACTCCTCTTTCGACACATATTTGTCCTTGGTCTCCTTCAAGGCGCGGGCGAGATGACCCGGTTTGCCCTCGAACACCTCGTGAATCTCCTTCTCCTGCTCTTCCCAACTCTTCCAAGCCTCAACACACTTGTCCACATCGAGGTTGGCGAGGTCCTTTTCGAGCAGGAATTCAATCGAAGCGGTAGAAACCAGAGTGCCGATACCCACCTTGAATCCGTGCGAAACGTGTTTGCCCTCGAAACAGAGGTTCTCCATATCCCAGCAGTGCGAGAACTGGTGTTCCGTACCCGAAGCCGGACGGCTCGACTGCAAAGCCTGCATTGCGAAACCGCTCATGAGCAGACCCTCGGAGAGTTTTTCCGTCATCGCGACATCGCCCGCGTGAACCGCAGCCGGAGCGGATAGTGCGTCGCGCAATCCGTCCTGAACCAAATCCCACGAGAACTTGTCGATTTTCTCGTTGCCGGTAACGTCGGCGAGCATCCAGTCGGCAGCCGCAGGAATCTTCGCGATAAGGTCGGCATAGCCCGAAGCAGCCAGTTCCTTCGGAGCGGCAGCGGCGATAACCGGGTCCATTACGAAGCCGTAAGGGGCAGGACAACTGAACGTCTGCTTGTTGCCGTCCTTGGTGATGGATGCTCCGAACGCGGTATAACCGTCCATCGAAGCGGCTGTACCCACGCACATATATTTGCGGTTAACGACGTGCGAAACATATTTGGTAAGGTCGTTGATAACGCCCGAGCCGACCGCAATGGCGCAAGCGTCGGTAGCCTCCAAACGCGCTTGGAGTTGCTCGACGAATTTCCACTCGGCATAGAGTTCGGGGTCGGTGAAGATGAACGGCTCGTCCTGCGGAACGCCAGCCGCTTCGAGCGAAGCGAAAACCGCCTTGCCCGCAACTTCCCATGTATTGTTGTCGGCGATGATTATCGCCTTTTTGCCGGGGAACAGTTTGAGGAACATCTCGGCAGTACGGGAAACTGTACCTTCGCCGATGATAAGGTCTTTGGTGTCGGTCGTGCGTTGGAGCGCACTTTCTACTTTGTTCATAAATTTCGGTTTTAAGTATATTGATTCTATTTCTTCTGTCCGTAATAGGCGTTCTTGCCGTGCTTGCGGTTGTAGTGCTTCTCTATCAGATTACGGTTCATCTCGATAGACGGATTGAGGGCGACCGAAACCGAAGCCATCTTCGCCACCTCCTCCAATACGACCGCATTGTGCAGCGCATCGGCGGCATCCCTGCCCCAAGCGAACGGTCCGTGGTGATTCACCAGAACCGCAGGCGTGTGCATCGGATTGATGTCGCGGAAGCACTCGGCGATAACGTCGCCCGTCGAGGCTTCGTAACTCTCCTCTATCTGCTGCGGCGTCATTTCACCCGTACACGGGATGTCGCAATAGAAATGGTCGGCATGCGTCGTCCCGATATTCGGAATCGGAAGTCCCGCCTGCGACCATGCCGTGGCGTAGGTCGAATGGGTATGCACCACGCCGCCGACCTCCGGAAAATTGCGGTATATGGCGACATGCGTAGGCGTATCGGAGGACGGGCGGAGACTGCCCTTGACGACTTTTCCGTCCAAATCGACGACGACCATATCTTCGGCAGTCATTTCGTCGTATGAAACCCCGCTCGGTTTGATGACCACAAGTCCGCTTTCACGGTCGATAGCCGACACGTTGCCCCAAGTGAGAATAACCAGATTGTGTCTGACCAAATCGAGGTTCGCCTTCAACACCTCCTCTTTCAGTTTTTCCAGCATAAATCAAAAAGAAAAAAGGTTCATAACGGATTTTGCGAAACGATACGATGTCTGCACATCGGTATTTTTCGACTTACAAAGGTAATAATAAAAGTAGACAATGAAAAATTTAACGTACAAAAGATACGAAAACGACACAAAAACGCAACGAATCGATAACCGTTCGTTGCGCAAAAGGAAAGCGAAACACTCCGTATCGAAAATATCGGAGCAGTCTACCGTTTCTGTTCGAGATACTTTTTCATGCGGTCGGGGAAATCGGTCGAGATATAGGTTATTCCGTGTTTCACAGCCCAGTCGGCGACCTCCTCGTTCTCGACCATCCACAGCGTAGTGGCGATGCCGAGTTCGTTGGAGCGGCTGACGAGTTCGGGACGGTTCATGAATACGTTCAGGTTGTAGGACAGACCGCCGAAGCCCTCTTTTCGGGCGGCATCGGCATCGACCGAGGTCCACAGGTTGCTCGAAACGTAGACTACGCAGTTTTCGGGAGCGAGGCGCACGAACTCACGGCAGGCATGACGGCTGAACGAGATGAACTCCATCTGCTCCATCGTACCCGTTTCGCGGCAGAGGGCGACGATTTTTTCAGCCACCTCGGTTTCGATTGCGGGAGTGGCGTGCTTCTTCATTTCGAGAATCAGTTTGGTATTCGGGTCCTTGCGCCCCTGTTCGAGCCACTGGCGCAGAGTGGGAATCCTGTGTCCGTTCTTCAACGTAACTTTCGAGATTTCCTTATAAGAACTCTTCTGGGCGTCGAGTTCGTCGGTGATTTTCGGACCGTGGAAAACGATGAGTTCACCGTCCGATGTCATATTCACGTCGAACTCCACGCCGTATACGCCGAGTTTCTGGGCATTGGCTAGGCTCGACAGAGTATTCTCCTCGGAACCCGCGGTTTTGTAGAATCCGCGGTGCGCCACTATTTTCGGCTGTGCGTATGCCGACAGAGCGGCGAACGACAACAAAACGAGCAATGATTTTTTCATTCGGTTAAAGGTTTTAAGGTTGTTTGCCACAAAGATAAGAAAAAGGCACAAGAAACGCAACGAACAGACAATCATAGGTTGCGAAAAAGGAAAGCAGCGGCGGAATTTCTCAAAAAAAATAAAGTCTTTAAGGACCTTAACGACCTTAAAGACTTTATCACGACTACCGCCCTGCGCTACGACAATGCGATAAGCACGAGTATCTGCGCCGTAAAGATTCGCAGAAACATCGTCAGCGGATAGACCGACGCGTATGCGACCGAAGCGCGGTCGTCGGTAGCGACCGTATTGGCATAAGCAAGTGCCGGAGGGTCCGTCATACCGCCCGAAAGCAGTCCCATAATCGAGAAATAGTCTATGTGGCACAACTTGCGCGCGATGAAACCTACGATAAGCAGCGGAAGCATCGTTATGATGACGCCGTAGAGTATCCACCAGTAACCGCCGCCGACAATCGAACTTACGAACGACTCGCCCGCACCGAGACCGACAGCCGCAAGGAACAGCGAAATGCCGATTTCGCGAATCATCATGTTGGCACTGTTGGTCGTAAAGGTTACGAGTTTGTATTGCGGACCGTAGCGGGCGACGAGAATCGCCACAATCAGCGGACCTCCCGCAAGACCGAGTTTGACAGGTTGCGGCACACCGGGGAACATAATCGGAATCGAGCCGAGCAGCACGCCGAGGAAGATTCCGACGAATATCGGGAACAGATTCGGGTGGTCGAGACGTTTCACCGAATTGCCGAGGATGGCTGCCACCTGATCGAGGTCGCTGTTGCGACCTACGACGACTACCACGTCGCCCATTTGCAGGCGCAGTTCGTAGGATGCCACGAGTTCGATACCGGCACGCACGACACGGGTAATGGTTACGTTGTAGTTCTCGCGGATATGCAGGTCGCCGATATGCTTGCCGTTGAGTTGCGGTTTGGTAACCAGAATGCGGCGTTTTTCGAGGCTGGACGACGACGAGTGCCACTGTTTGTCGTCCACGGCAACCTTCTCGCCGACAAGCGACTGTACGAGTTCGACATCCTGACTGCTCACGACGATGCGCAGTATGTCGTTCTCGTGAAGAACGGTTTCGCCCGATGCGATTTTCTGCTTCATGTCCCCGCACATCATTCGCGCCACCACGAATTTGCTGCGGGCGATACGACCCACGTCCGCCACCGTCTTGCCGATAACAGCCTTGTTGGTTACGCGGATATCGACGCGGACCGTGCGCGGCGCGCTGCCCTTGTCGGTATTCTCAGCCTCCTTCTCTATCTTGATGCGGAATACGGCTCTGATAATGAGCATAGATACGATGATGCCGATGACACCCAACGGATAAGCCACGGCGTATGCCGATGCGAGAGTATTGTCGTTATATCCGGCGACATCGGATATGGTCTGTTGCGCCGCACCGAGCCCAGGAGTGTTGGTTACCGCTCCCGACAGGACGCCGACCATCGTAGTGAGTTCTTCGCCCGTAACGACGTGTATCGCATAGCAGATAACGCATCCCAGCAGAATTATCGTTGCCGCAAGCAGATTCAGGCGCAAGCCGCCCTCTTTCAGCGAGGAGAAGAAACCCGGTCCTACCTGCAAGCCGATGGAATAGACGAACAGAATAAGTCCGAACTCCTTGACGAAATGACAGATTCGGGGGTCGATGCCCATTCCGAAATGCGACAAAAGGATACCGACGAACAGCACCCATGTAACGCCGAGCGATATCGAACCGAACTTGATGCGGTTCAACAGCAGACCGAGCGCGATGGTCAGAGCGACAATCAGCACCGAATTGGCGATACTGTTCGAGAAAAACAAATCAATAAACCACTGCATACAGAAACATTTATTTAACCCAACGGGAATAGTATTTCGGCGGTGATGCCGAATTGCGGTGCAAAGATATTAAAAATATTTACAAACAAAAAGCGGCGGGAGATTGTTTTTAGAGCAAATTGGAGCGATAGCCGGGGATAAAGTCTTTAAGGTCGCGCGGGCTTTGCCCGCTTTAAGGACTTTAAGGTCCTTAAAGACCTTAATGAAGAATCGGATACCGGAGAATCAATAATCCGTCGAAAGCGATTCGAGCCACTCCAAGGTTTCGACAGACAGCGTATCGGTACGGTCCGACCACGCCTTGCGGCGAATCAGACGTTCCTTGCGGCGGTCGAGCGCATCGTTAATCGGGAAAGCCGGTTTTTCGAGAGCCTCCTTCACCTCGCGCAGCGACTCGCGGATTTTGCGTTTGAACACATCCTCCTTTGTCGGACGGCGGTCCTTCTCCCACGAGAAGCCCTGCAAGAAGAGCGGCTGGCTCTCGGGAATCTTGTCCATAGGATAGAATATGTACGTAGGATTGCCGCGATAGGTGATACCGACTATACGGCGGTCTTCGATATACGACGTCATGTCGGCACTCTCGATATACGCCATCATCGTTATCTCCGGCGGGTTGTTCTCCTCCATATAGTATATGGTCTGGACGTTGCCGTTCACGTCGTTGCGGTAAATCTGGTTGTCGCGGAAATGCGCGCTCATCTCCTTGCCCGCCACCTGATTGTAGTGCAGGGTATCGATTTCGGCGACAGTCAGAGGTTTGCCCTCGAAATCAGCCCGCACGACCTGCTGGTTCTGCGTGATAACGTGCATTATTTCGGAGGTGATTTGGTTGTTGTCATTCCAAAGCACCGGCGATATGTACATGTGTATTACCGAATCGACGGTAGAGAATGTCAGCGAGTCGCACACCGACTGGAAATCGGAGCGGAACATGCGCACGTTGCGGTAGCCGAGCAGCAGACGGTAGGTGGAATCCACAGCCAGCGTATCGGCAGCGAGAGTATCCGCCTCAATCTTCGGGAAATATACCGCAAGCAGCGAGTCGAGCATACGGTTCACCGACGAATCCTGCTGCATGAGTTCGGCTGCGAACATCGAATCTATGCCTGCCATGACCGTCGAATCGGCAGGAGCGACCTTTATACCCTTTTTCGCCATTTTAGCCAGCGACTTGCGCAGGCGTTCGTCAGCCCTCAACTGCGCTTTCGCCCTGCGTGCCGAGTCGGCAGCCTCCATGCGCCGCAGTTGCGCGGTGCGTTTCGCCTGACGGCGGTCGGCAATCTCGTCGAGTTTCTTGCGCAACGCCTCAGCCTTTATCTTCTTCTGCTCCGCACGCTCCTTTTTCGCCTGCTCTTTCAGCAATGCGCGCCGCTGCGCCTTCGTCAGAGTATCCGCCGCTGCGACTGCAAGGGAATCGGTCTTCAACGAATCCGCCCGCAAAGTATCGGCAGGCAGAGAATCCGTAACGGCAGCAGCAGGCGAATCCGCAGCATCGGTTTTCGCGACGGAATCGGTTTTCGCATCCTCCTTGTGTTCGCCGCTGCGACCTCGGCGGGCGTCAACCCCGCGACGTGCCGCATCGGACGCCTTGTCCGCCTTGCGGCGCAAATCGTCGGACGTACCTGCGTTCTCCTTTCTGCCGTCCGTTCCGACGGCACCGCTATCCGCAGTACGCGCTGCCGTCTGCTTTTCGGCAGTCGAAGCAGTCGCATGCTCATTCGGCTTCGCCTCTTCCTCCGCCGCAGCGCGTTCGGCAGCAGCCTTTGCCTCGGCTTCCGCCTTTTCGCGCTCCAAACGTTCGCGTACAGGGTCTTTCGTATAGAGGAACATCGAATCGGAACGCATGAACACGGAGTCGCCCTGGCTCAAATCGTAACTTATCACCGACGGGTCTTTCGTCAGGAACACGTCGCCGGGTTCTTTCCAGTATTCGCCCCAGTCGCCGAACGCCATCATCTTCTGCGTGCGGTCGTCGAGTTGGATATTGCGTTTCAATCTCACATAGCCGTCATTGCGATAGTAGTCGAGCGTATCGCTCCACAACTCCTGTTCATCGGTAAGCACATAACCGTTGAGCGTCAATGAATAGCGTTGGCTGTCGCGGTCGAACGAACCGCGGTCGGCATAGAGATACTCCTTTTCGCCCTCGTTCCAGATATTGGTATTCTCGAAGAACTGCGCACGGTTGGTCTCGACATTGTAAATGACGGAATCGCCCGTCATTTCGTATGTATCGTTGCGCATCTGCACGTTTTCGACACAGATGATGTCTTTCGGGTCGGAGTAGTAGTATCCGCGTTCGGATTCGAGCAGATTGTCTTCATCCATAACCACTCCGCCGCCGTAATACTCGCCGATATTGGTGGCGGTGTTGAACTTGAAATTGTAGGTATAGAGCGTAGCCCCGCGGTCTACCACCTTCACTATCTCGGAATATACGCGGGCTTCGTCCTTCTCGCGGTCGTAGTCGGCACGGTCGCCATAGATGTAGGTCGTACCCTTGTTTATCAGCACGTTGCCGAAGCACTCCAATCTGGCATCCGAATGCCGCACCGCACTGTCGCACGTGATGACCGCTCCGTTATGATGCGCGGCGACGTTGCCGACGAGAATCTGCAACGTTACGCCCGATATCTCGCGCTGGAAGCCGTCGTCAGACTTCAAATCTATCATCCGACCTCCGTCATCCGACATTTCGCCCGATTGTCCGACCGGCTTCGGAGGCTGCTGCAAAGCAGGTGCAGTGCTGCCGCCCGCAAAGACGAAACCCGCCAATACGAACAGCGAAACCGCGATTGCAACTACCCTTCTGCGCACGACTTACGAATTTGAATACGTTACTTTTCGACCCACTTTCTGTTCTCGAACTCGCCGTCGCGGAATTCGGGAGCGATATAGACGTACATCGCATCTATTTTGCGGTCGAGCCACTCCTTGAAAGCCTTCTGCTGCTTGTCGGACAGCGCCATCTGTTCCAACCGCAGATAGTCTTCGTCGAGCGATGCTGCGTGGGCAGGTATGATTTCGACGAGTTTCACAATCTTGCACAGGTCGTTGCCCATCAGGTCGGATGTACGGTAGGCAGGCGAAACCTCGCCCACTTTCAGTCGGCGTATGGCATTGTAGTCGTCGATGCTCTTTCCGCCGCCGATACCGAAATCCTCTTTGAGGAATTTGGTCGCCGTGAGTTTCGCATCGAACGCCGAATAACGCTCCAACAAGTCGTGGTTGGAGACGATACCGCCGTTCATCTTGGAATACTTGTCATCCGAGAACTGCGCCGCAGCCTTCTCGAACGAAATCGAATCGGCGCGGATGACACCGGCTATGCTGTCGAGTTTGAGCAGAGGAGCGGTAATCTCCTCGGTAGAATAGGTAGGACGCAGCAGAATATGGCGGCAATGGTACATCTGTCCCTTCTTGTCGATAAGTTGGATAAGGTGGAATCCGAACTCCGTCTCCACGACCTCCGACACCTGCCCCGGCTTCAACTCTTCGAGCGCATCGGCAAACGGTTTCACGAAACCCGCCGCCTGCATCGGTTCGAGTTCGCCGCCGCGGATAGCCGAAGGGTCTACCGAATACATGCGGGCGAGGACGGAGAATTTGGTTTTGCCCGTTACGATGCGTTCGCGCATGTCGAGCAGACGCTCGCGGGTACGACGCTTGGCGGCATCGATTCCATCGGGGAACTTGGTGATATGGGCATAGACATACTGTTCGGCGATAATCGGGAGGCTGTCCTTGTCGATATTGCGGTAGTAACGCTCCACTTCGCCCGGCACGACGGTTATCTTGCTGACGACCTCGTTCTGCATGGCTGCGGCATACGACTGCTCCTCGAAACGGCGGCGCAGAAGTTCGCGGATATGGTAAATCGCCATGTGGTTCTTCTTTTCGAGAGCGGTAATCGAACCGGCATCCTCGATAAGCGCCTGTATCTGCGACTCGACGCGTTGGAGGACATCGCCGTTGTTTATCGACACGGAGTCGATAAGAGCCTGGTTGTAGAGCAGTTTCTGCATGAGCAGATGTTCGAGAGCCTCGTTTTTCGGGTCGCGGTCGGACGTATATCCCTCCGACCTGCGCTGCTCGACCAACTGACCGGCGAGTTGCTCCACGTCGGAGTACGTAATCGACGAATTGCCGACCACGGCAACCACCTTGTCCAACATCACGAAACGTTTCTGCGCATACGTTCCGCAGACCGCCGCGCACACGAGCATCGCTATCAATAAACTCTTCTTCATTCGAATATATACGGTTTTAATACAATTTCAACATTATGTTTCGGGCTGCTGTCCGCTTTTCTCCTCGCAGAAGATGCGGGCATTGCCGTTTTCGAGCGCATTGCGCATTATGTTCTCCTCGCGCGCATGAAGCACCTCGCCCTGACGCTGGTTGATAAGTATGCGCCGGATATTATCCTTCGCCATGAAAAGCGGCATCATGTCGCCCTCGACGAGCGCATCGGTTATCTGGAAGCAGTAGTACGTGCGGTCGTGGTGAATCTGCTGCACACCACGCTTGGACAGATAGGAGTCGTAACTCATCGAGCGCAGCACCGGCAGATTGCTGAGGAATTCGGTGAAATCGACCCACTCGCCGAACGTCGTCAGGCGCATGTTGTTCTTGCGGCACAACTCCTCGAAATCCCTGCTCTCCTCCTTCTTCGGCGAAGCCATAAGCCGCAGCAACTGTTCGCGGCGGCGATAGTTTTCGCCGACAGCCACGATACGACCCTTGACAATCGATTTCGTAAGCCGGAAATCGCCGCGATGGCTGTCGTAATAAGCCTCTATCTCCTCGTCGGTTACGTCGTTGTGCATCTCCGTGTCGAGATAGTACTGCTCGATTTTGCGGATAAGCAGCGACTGGCGGTAGTCGTCCACCATGCGGTCGATATCGGCTACCGACGACGAGAACATCAGTTCAGCCTCCTGCAACTTCAACTGCTTGATTATCCACTTTTCGACATACGCATCCACGTAGTCGGCACTGTCCGCGCCCGTAAGTCCTTTCGGCAGCACGGCATTTATATCGGAGGTCGAAAGTTGCTTCTTGCCGACACGCGCCAGCACCTCGTCGCCGGAGAAAATGGCGGACGAATTGCGGCAGGAGACTGCGCAAAGCGATAAAATCGCGACCGTTATACCAATTACAAATTTCATATACAACCTGCAAAGATAAGATTTTTACCGAAATAAAACGCATTACGGCATAATAATATTGCCACACGCGCTCAAATATATATGCAAATGCAATCAGACTATATGTTTGCAAAGAGTGTTCCCTCAATTTCCGCACGCAGCCGATGAGCATGGCTGCATCCCGCCTACCGTCGGAAAACCTTGCGCCAAGCCTCGACGGAGAAAAGCAGGAATATCAGGACGGAGATGCCGTACACAGCGTAATAGACGCTGCCGCCGCCGAGAATATCGCCCAACGGCACATCGTCCAGACCGAAACATATCAGAGCGAACGCAAAGGCGTTGTTTATCGAATGGAGGATTATCGTCGAGAAGAGCGAATGCGTTCTTATGTAAATCGTGCCGAAAATTCCGCCGACGACGAATCCCGCCAACGCTGTGGACGGCTCGACATGCACCAGTCCGAAAAAGAGAGCCGAAATCAGTACCGCGACGGCATCGCCCCAGCGGCGGCGCACGGTTTCGAGAACGAGTCCGCGGCAGAGTATCTCTTCAAAGACCGGCGCGAGAACCACAGCGGTAATGCAAGCCCAGAAGCCGCGTCCGACGCCCGCATTTTCAATGCTCGGCAGCATCGCCATAAGCGGTTCGAGAACGATTTGGGCGGCAATCACCCAAACTGTACCCGAAAGAATTATGTTGGGATTGAATCCCGCCACGGAGAATCCCGCTAAAGAGCGTCTGCCGCCGCGGAAACGGATATAAAGGTATATCGCCAGCAGCGAAACCGTCATGGAAACGGGATAGAGAACCGCCATTCCCTCGCCGCGAAGAATCTGCGCCCGCATATAGGATTCGATATCCTCGACCTGCAAGTCCGAAATTTCGGGAAGATGCAGTCCGCACAACGACAGCAGAACCGCCGTCAAAGTCTGCGTTACGAAAAACAGAACCATGATGACGAGAATGTCGCCGACGGCGGGAAATGCCTTGCGCCGCGGCTTCTCCGCCGACGGCGACACATTCTGCGCAGTCTCCTGCGCCGCATCTTCTGCCGTAAAATTCCCGTTATTTTCAGTCATGATTCTTTCGGTTTCGAGCGTCAAAGATAATCAATTCGCGGCAAATATCGGCTATCCCGCCGTTTTATCACGAAATTTCGCGGCAAAATCGCCGCCGAGATGCCCGCCGACGCCGAAAACACAAATTTTCCGCCGAATGTTTTGCCGTTTTACGAAAAATATCTATTTTTGTGTTGTCTATGAACCCATTACGCAATATCGTCCGCAGCAGTTTCCCGAAATTTTTCGGGGGGGGGATTTTTGCTATGTTCATTCGACCGGCAACGGCAGATTCTCAATACTAACAAATCATATTAAAGTCCTTAAAGTCTTTAAGGTAGTTAAAGACACTAAAAATCTTTTCACTATGAATAAACTCTATCCTCTCCCGTATCTCACGCCGCAGGTACGGGCAATCATGCTTTCAACAGAGCGAGGTTTTGCGGCTAATCCCCAAAAAACCAAAACCGGATTGACATCCTTAAAAAAACTATTCCATATTTTCACAATCACGGCAATACTATTCATCGGAGGTTGCAGCAAAGAATTCGATGATACCGAGGTATGGAATTCCATCAATTCTATCGAACAACGGTTATCAGCACTGGAAACCGTCACGAATGCTTATAAGAACAATCTCTTCATCAAATCAGTAGACAATATCCAAAACGGATATGTCATCACCTTCTCCGACGGTTCGAAAGCAACCATTGTAAATGGAGAAAATGGCACAGACGGCAAGGATGGTATAGACGGCAAAGACGGTATAGACGGCAAAGACGGTGATACATATATACAGAGTATTACAATCGGAGAAAATGAAGTTACATTTATCCTTACAGATGGGCATACGTTTTCTATTCCATTGCATTCGACACTCTCTATCACATTCGACGATAAAGATTTAATCGCAATGCAGCCGAATTCCACACGTAAAATCAATTATGAAATTAAAAGTATCCTACCCGATATCGAAATCGAAATTATATCTTCATCGGACATCAAAGCCAAAGTCGTAACAGATGACAGCACCAAAGCAACCGGTCATATCGAAGTCATAACGGGTGCCGCTATCGACGAATACAGCAAAGTCATCGTCTTTGTGTCGAATGGCGAAAAGGTAATCATAAGACGTTTTACTTTCGAGGAGGCATGTTTGCTGGTGGAGGACAACTCAGAGAAACAAGCCCCAACCGAAGGTGGAGAATTGACTTTGGAATTTTTGTCTAATGTAGAATGTAAAGTTTTGATTCCCGAATATGCAAAATCATGGATTAGCGTTGTTCCGGCAACCCGCGCAATCGAAAAACACTACATTACGTTAAATATTAAACCGAATACAGGATATTATCGGACCACTGTTGTTACTGTTCAATCGCTCAATGACACTTTAAAATTGGAATATCATATTGAACAAAATGGTTACACAGATGGAATACCCGATAACGAAATTTGGTATACTTCATTATCACCTTTCGGAAAAATCATTCCCAATAATGATAATTGCTTTGGTGCTCAACTGATTTCAAATGAGTATAAGAATGGTTTCGGGGTAATGACATTCAATGGTCCAGTTACAAAGATCGGGGATGATGCATTCGCTAATTTTACAACAGAGAATGCCATAGGATTGAGGAGTATTCATATTCCTCCCAAAGTAGAAAGTATAGGAGCCAGCGCATTTTATAGATGTTTAAATTTGGTTGAGATAGTCCTTCCAAACTCTCTGGTGGAGATCAAAGATCAGGCTTTTATGTATACATCACTTTCTGAAATAAATATTCCAAACTCTGTAAAAATATATGGCAGAGATATTATGTCGAATTGTAATAATTTACAAAAAATCAATTCTAAATATTCGACAGATGATGGAAGATGTTTAATTATCGACGGAGTGCTTAATTCATTCGCGTCTTATGGCATTACCGAATATGAATTGCCAAATACCATTCAAACGATTGGATTCAATGTCTTTTGTGGAAAAACTAACATTAAACATATTGGTCTTCCGCAAACATTAAAGACTATCGAAGGTGGGGCATTTGAAAACACTGGTTTGACAAATGTTATCATTCCAGAAGGAGTAACAGAAATTCATGATTGGGCATTTCGTTCTAATAATTACCTCGAATCGATTCACTTTCCTAATACATTGAATTTTTTAGGACAGACTGTAGTTGGCATGTCTCCTAACCTGCGAAAAATAACTGGAAAATTTTCCTCACCAGATAATAAGGCAATTGTTGTGGATGGCGAAATAATAGCGGTTGCACCATATGAATTACGAGAATATACAATCCCAATAGGGGTGCATACTATTGGAGCAGATTTATTCTGGAACAATGATATTATTGAAGAAATTGTAATCCCAGAAAGTGTCACAGTAATCAAAAGAGGGGCTTTTTTTAGTTGCGATTGTTTAAAACATATTCAGATTCCATCAACGATTGAATCAATCGGTTTCCGTATATTGGGAAGTTGTAGTAATTTGGAAAAAATATCCGGTCCATATTCATCTTCAGATAACAAATGTTTGATAAAGGATGGTATATTGGAAGCATTTGCGCCAAGAGGGCTAAATACATATACTATTCCCAACAATGTTAAAGAAATCAGAGCATCCGTATTTGATTGTGTTTATTTAGAATCTATCACTATTCCGGAAGGCGTAGAAATAATAGATGAAGACGCTTTTAGAATCTGTCCAAATTTAACATCTATTACAATTCCTTCGACAGTAAAGTCAATCGGCAACTTTTCAGGCGGACTCCAAGAACTTTTCTATGGCTGTTCCGCATTATCAAAAATAATTTGCAAAGCGACAACTCCACCGGATTTATTGGTTCCATTAAGAATAAACGCTCCAATTTATGTTCCGCAAGAATCTATTGAAGCATATGCTCAACATGATCAATGGCGTAACTATAAACTTTTAGGCATTACCTCGGGAACTATGTACGAGTCTACAGATTATTCGCAAGATGGCGTCGTAACGATTTTACAAAAGGCGACTAATGGCAAAGGAATTGATATTATACTGATGGGAGATGGCTATTCGGACCGCCAGATCGCCAATGGGGCATATAAGGCAAATATAGAGTATTTATATAATAATCTTTTTACAGAAGAACCATATAAATCATTTAGAGATATGTTTAATGTTTATTATGTTACAGTTGTATCCAAAAATGAAGGTTACGGCGTATATAATGAAACAACATTCAGCGGGTATTTCGGCGAAGGCACAAAAGTCGGCGGCAACGATGCGAAGGCGTTCGAGTATGCGCAAAAGGCGATTGCGGCAGAACGCATGAACGATGCACTTATAGTCGTGATGATGAACTCGCAGGCATACGCAGGGACATGCTATATGTACGACCCCAATATATATAATCCGTCGTCTGGTGACTACGGTAGCGGAGCATCGGTCGCATATTTTCCGCTCGGCACAGACAACGACATGTTCGCCCAGATGCTGCACCACGAGGCTTGCGGACACGGGTTCGCAAAACTCGACGACGAATACGCATACGAATACATGGGTGCGGTTTCTTCGGGAACAGTCGCGCAATATAACCGACTTACGCCTTACGGTTGGTACAAAAACACAGATTTCACCTCCGACCCTGCGACGGTGAAATGGCACACGTTCCTATCCGACCCGCGGTATGCCAACGAAGGACTGGGTGTATTCGAGGGCGGCGCGACATACTGGACGGGCGTATGGCGACCGACCGAGAATTCGATAATGCGCCACAACACGGGCGGATTCAACGCTCCGTCGCGCGAAGCGATATACTATCGAATCCACAAACTCGCATACGGCGAGTCGTGGAATTACGACTACGAAGATTTCGTCGCCTACGATGCCGTAAACCGCAAGGCGTCGGCGGGAATATCGTTCTCGACACCGATAGTGCCGAAAGATTTCGTGCCGCTCGCTCCGCCGGTCGTAGTCGGAAAGTCGTGGCGCGACGCCAGATAACCGATTGTTCCTCGATAAAAACGGGCGTGCCGTAGCAGGTGCGCCCGCTTTTTTACGACGAGGTGCAGAATTAAAGACCTTAACTACTTTAAGGTCGTTAAAGTCCTTAATGACTTTAAGGACTTTTAGGCGAGGTGTGCGATGCCGCATGATTCGTGCGGGAAATTCGACGTATCGGAAAATAAATGGCGGAGTTTGCGTTATTTTTATTAAATTTGCCCGATTGTATCTCCTCGCGCAAAGGCGTCGGAGCATAAACGACACATTTTCATAAAACAGACACAAAATGGCGAAAGTAATAGCACTCGCGAATCAGAAAGGCGGCGTGGGCAAAACCACGACGGCGATAAATCTGTCGGCATCCATAGCCCTGCTCGGCAAAAAGGTTCTTCTGCTCGACGCCGACCCGCAGGCGAACGCGACGTCGGGACTGGGTTTCGACATCAATCTCGACGGAATATACGAGTGCATATCGGGCGAAAAGACCGCCGACGAAGTAATCGTCAAGAGCGAGGACGTGAAGAATCTGTGGCTGCTGCCGTCGAGCATCGACCTCGTGGCGGCGGACACCGAACTGCCGAAAATGGAGAATGCACACCATGTAATCAAACGCATCATCGACAGTGTCCGCGACAGATTCGACTACATCTTCATCGACTGTTCGCCGTCGCTCGGATACACGACCGTCAATATCCTGACTGCCGCCGATTCGGTGATGATACCGGTGCAGTGCGAATATCTCGCGCTCGAAGGTCTGAGCAAGTTGCTCAACACAATAAAGATTGTCAAGAGCGGACTCAATCCGTCGCTCGAAATCGAGGGTTTCGTGCTGACGATGTACATGCGCAACAGACTGAACAATCAGGTGGCGACCGAAGTCCGCGAACACTTCGGACCGCTCGCCTACGACACAATAATTCAGCGTAACATCCGTTTGGGAGAAGCACCGTCGCACGGAAAACCGATAATGCTCTACGACGCCTCGGCTGTCGGGTCGATAAATTATCTGACGCTGGCGAAGGAGTTCCTCAAAAGAAATCGTAAAAAGTAAAAGATATGAAACAGAAAGGATTGGGCAGAGGCTTGGACGCCATATTCGGCAGCGACACGATAGATGTCAAGGCGAAACCGATGGCGGAAATGACCGAAATCAAAATCGCCGACATCATACCGAACCCGACGCAGCCGCGCAAGCAGTTCGACGAGCAGGCACTCGAAGAACTCGCCGATTCGATACGCGTATTGGGTCTGATTCAGCCGATAACCGTCAAGAAAGACGGCGACAAATACCTTATCATCAGCGGTGAACGCCGTTGGCGTGCTGCGCAGGCAGCAGGTTTGGAGAGCCTGCCCGCATACATCCGCGACGTGGACGACACCAATCTGCATGCAATGGCTCTGGTCGAGAACATCCAGCGTCAGGACCTCAATGCGATAGAGGTCGCGCTCGGATTGCAGCGGCTCATAGACGAATGCGGACTGACGCAGGATGCACTGGCGGACAAGGTCGGCAAGAAACGTTCGACGATTGCCAACTACATGCGTCTGCTCAAACTGCCAAATGAGGTTCAACTCGCCGTCAAGGAGGGTATCATCTCGATGGGACACGCCAAGGCGATAGCATCGGTCGAGAACCGCCGCCAGCAACTCTCGCTGCTCAAAAAATGCGTAAAGAACAACATGTCGGTGCGACAGATAGAGGAGGCGGCACGCGCGCTCGCCGAGAAAACAGCACACGCCGCCGAACCGGTCGCCGAGGAGGAATATCCGGAATCGTACACTCGTCTGGTAGAGTATTTGGAGAAGTTCTTCTCGCAGGACATCAGCATCAAGCGCGGCAGGAACGGAGGCGGCAAAATCGTAATCGATTTCGCCGAGGACAAGGACATAGAGCGATTCATCGAACGGTTCGCCGAGAAACGATAGGCAGGGAATAATGGCAGCGAACGGGATAAAGGGCATCTGGCTTAAAGCAATCTTAATCGTAGCGGCGACAGCCGTATGCGGCATGGCGCATGCGCAGTTCGGCAGGCAACTGCGCGGACACCGCACCGTAATCCGCGGCGGCATGATACAGAAAGTCGATTCGCTCGCGCAGGCAAAAGCGGATTCGGCACGCGTTGCCACGCTCGCGGATTCGTTGTCGAAAATTCCCGCAGATTCGCTGTTCGCAGTATCCGATTCGCTGAAAATGATGTTGCCGGACTCCATACGGCGCGACCTGTTCGCCGCAATAGAGCCGACGGATTCGCTCGCGGCGGATTCGCTGGCAGGAGATTCGGTGATGCTCACTGAAAAGCAACTCAAACGCCAGCAGCGGCGCGAGAACCGCAAACCGCTGTTGAGCGACTCGATGGCGTTGCGCAAGGTCTGCTGGGCATCGCTCGTACTGCCCGGTTTCGGACAAATCTACAACAAGCAATACTGGAAACTGCCGATACTCTACGGTACGTTCGGCGCATCGCTCGGAATGTGCATCTACGAGAACAGCAAGTACAAGCCGCTGAAAAAGCAGTTCGACCAAATGACCGACCAGAGCCTGATACGCACCGAGGAGATGAACTCGTTGCAGTCGCGGATGATGCGGCACAACACGTGGCGGCAGGTGTTCATGATTACGACCATCGCATCGTACCTCTATTTCATCGGCGATGCCGCCGTCTGCTACTCCACCAACGAGGTTTCGTCTGTAAACAAGGCGACGACGCTCGCGACGATATGCCCTGGTGCGGGACAGATATACAACAAGAGTTATTGGCGCGTACCTATCGTAATCGGAGGATTCGCCACGACGATATACTGTATCGACTGGAACAACCGCGGATACCAGCGGTTCAAGAAGGCATACCGTCTGCGTTACGACTACGACCAGAATCCCGACAAATACCCCAACGGCGCGCAGGACGAGTTCGGCGGTCGCTACTCGGCGTCGTTCCTCAAAAACCTGCGCGACAGTTACCGACGCAACCGCGACTTGTGCATAATCATCACCGCGGGACTTTACGTCTTGCAGATAATCGATGCCCATGTGGACGCGCACCTGCGCGACTACGATATTTCGGACGATTTGGCACTGAACATCCAGCCGATGATAGACTACTCATACAACCCCGCGTTAAGGAGCAACAGCGCGACGTTCGGAATGAGCCTCAACTTTACGTTCT
Organism: uncultured Alistipes sp.; assembly: GCA_905213895.1. Classification (GTDB taxonomy): domain Bacteria; phylum Bacteroidota; class Bacteroidia; order Bacteroidales; family Rikenellaceae; genus Alistipes. The sequence continues at coordinate 6,443 of CAJMKE010000005.1, read as the reverse complement.
GACACAACATGATGAAACCCGTACTTAAATCCGCCGTCCTCGGACTTGTCGCCATCGCTTTCGCCGGCACATGTTTCGCAGCGACCGCACCCGAAGGACGACGCAAAAGAAAAACGGTACCGAAACCCGTCTACGACACCATCCGCGTCGTCGTAACCGACACCGTGCGCATCGAACCGGTCGCACCACCGCGCATAGACACGCTCCGCACGTCGCTGTCGCCGGTCGAGATAGACTCGCTCGTCGATGTCTGGCACACGTTGCAGACCCAGCAGGGCGACCGCCGGTTCTTCGAGCCTTATTCGGCGGAAACGGAGTCCGAAAAGTCGGTTCCCGCCGACTCGCTCTACCGTTCGCGGCTCCGAGACCTCGTTTCTCCCGTGCATCTGCCCTACAACTATATCGTGCGCGGCTACATCAACCAATACCTCAACGGGCGTTGGAGCGCACTGGGACGCATCGTGGCTCTGTCGAAATACTATTTCCCGATTATAGAGCAAGAACTCATCAATGCCGGTCTGCCCGTCGAACTGCGTGCGCTGCCGATTATCGAGTCCAACCTCTCGACCCTCGCGACTTCGCGAATGGGTGCGGTCGGAATGTGGCAGTTCATGCCTTCGACCGGAAAGAATCTCGGGCTGGAAATAAACTCGCTCGTCGATGAACGCTGCGACCTGATATTATCGACACGCGCCGCATGCCGGTTTCTGAAAGACCTCTACCGCATCTACGGCGACTGGACGCTGGCTATCGCCGCCTACAACTGCGGACCGGGCAACGTGAACAAGGCTATCGCGCGGGCAGGAGCGAACTGCAAGACATTCTGGGACATCTACGACTACCTGCCGCGCGAAACACGCGGATACGTCCCGAAATTCATCGCGGCATCCTACGCCTACGCCTATCACAACCTCCATGACGTGAAAATCGAGCCTACGCCCGACTGCATCGCGACCGACACCGTAACAATCGACCGCGTGATGCACCTCGGACAGGTCGCCTCGACAATCGACATTCCGCTCGAAACGCTGCGGACGCTGAACCCGCAATACAAACTCGACATCGTGCCTGCATCGCGCAAGACATACGCCCTTACGCTACCGGTCCGCTATCTGTCGGATTTCATCGAGAACCGCGACTCGATTTACAGCAAGGATTCGCTCTATCTGAAAGAGTATCTGAATCCTGCAAACCTCGAAAAGCAGCGCGCCGAGGGCGTCGGCTATATATATAAGGTAAAGGCGGGCGACAATCTCGGACTGATAGCCAAGCGCAACCGCGTTTCGGTCAAAGACCTTATGCGCTGGAACAACCTGAAATCCACCACTATCCGTATCGGGCAACGCCTGCGCATCGAGAAGCCGAAACCGAGAGCGTAGATATTATTGTAAGCCATAGGTATTATAGGGGCGATAGGTAATATAGGTAATATAGGTAATATAAGCCTATACTACTTATAATACCTATTCTACCTATATTACTTAAACAGCAGGCGTCTTATTCTTTAACCGGATATTTCATCGGAGCGAAGAACTCATCGAGAGTAATATTGTAGAACTTACAGATTTTGGCTATCGATTCCACCGACGGAAATTTCTGCCCGCTTTCATATTCCCATATTTTCAACCGAGTATTATTCGATAAATACTCTTGGGTATGGTGATGCAATTCGCGAATATCGCATATTCGTTTAGCAACCAGACTTACCAATATGGGATTTGTTCGTTTCAAATCTGCAATTTTTTACAAAAAAATCACAATTCGCAAGCCTTTCATTACCCCATAAAGGGTGAATAAAGAAAATTTTCTTATATTTACATCGTGAACCTTAACAAATACACAAATTATGCTACCTTTGCCATTGAATAACTCGGCATAGCCGACGAACATAACATTATAAAGGGTAAACAACTCTTTATACCTTACAGCAAACGTGGAAACCTCTTATAGAGGGTTTGATACCGGTATAATAGTTGTCAATCCTTGTTATGTTCTACCCAATGAAATGGGTAGAACAAGCAAGGGTGTAGGACAGTTTCCGGTTTCGGGTTTTCCACGACCTGCTGTAAGGAACTGACACCGCACCCGTTTTCTTTTTTCTCCCTAATGACCTTAAAGACTTTAACGACTTTAACGACCTTAAAGCCCCTAAAAAAACAAAACCTTACAACACATTTCTCAACCAAAAAAATTCACAACTATGGCAGACACAAAATCATCCGCAAAACTTTTCCAAATCCTTAAAGAACAGAATTTCTCCACTATGGGCTTCGAGAGACGGCTCGGACTCGGCATAGCAGAATCGGAACAATTCCACTCCATATTGAGAGGTAAAAAAGAAATCACCGAAGACCTCGCTAAGCAAATAAACAATTTATTTCTTCTCCGGATATTTCATCGGAGCGAAGAACTCATCGAGAGTAATATTATAGAACTTGCAGATTTTAAGAATAGACATTAAAGTAGGCACTTTGTTGCCAACTTCATATTCATTTATACTTAAATGAACCTTTTCTATCAGATATTCCTGTGTATGACATTGTCCTTCGCGCAATTCTTTTATTCGTTGCGCGACTTTCATCACAAATTCTCTATCTATATAATATCTGCCTTTCTTCATTTTTTACAAAAACGGAAAAGTGGACTTTAACAAATGCTGATATTATACTATTCCAAAAGATTTATTTCTTCTCCGGATAATCAAAATCATCGACATCAAAAAACTCGCGGATAGAGATATTGTAAAATTCACAAATCTTGCGTATAGACATGATATTGGGTATTTTCTTTCCTGCCTCATACCTATATACATCTGAATGAGATTGGTCTATTGCTGTTTCTTGTGCAATATTAGAATTTCGACGCAATTCTCTAATTCGCTCAACCAATCTTTTTGCCAATTCAGGATCCTTATATCGAGTATTTTTCTCCATAATTACAAAAAAATCGGTAAATCGCACTTTTTATCACGGCTTATTAGCAGGTATTCATATTTTTATTTATATTTGCATCGTGAACCTTAATAAATACAGAAATTATGCTACCTTTGCCATTAAATAACTCGGCATAGCCGACAAGACATAACATTATAAAGGGTAAACAACTCTTTATACCTTACAGCAAACGTGGAAACCTCTTATAGAGGGTTTGATACCGGTATAATAGTTGTCAATCCTTGTTATGTTCTACCCAATGAAATGGGTAGAACAAGCAAGGGTGTAGGACAGTTTCCGGTTTCGGGTTTTCCACGACCTGCTGTAAGGAACTGACACCGCACCCGTTTTCTTTTTTCTCCCTAATGACCTTAAAGACTTTAACGACTTTAACGACCTTAAAGCCCCTAAAAAAACAAAACCTTACAACACATTTCTCAACCAAAAAAATTCACAACTATGGCAGACACAAAATCATCCGCAAAACTTTTCCAGATTCTTAAAGAGCAGAATTTCTCCACTATGGGATTCGAGAGACGGCTCGGACTCGGCATAGTGGAATCGGAACAATTCCACTCCATATTGAGAGGCAAAGCAGAAATCACCGAAGACCTCGCAAAGCGAATAAACGAACTGCTGCCGCAATATTCGGTAGAGTGGCTTCTGGAAGGCAATATGTAGCACCACACTCCCCCATGAACGGAGAATTTTCGCCCCAGTGGCAACGGTTAAGCGACATTATCGATAAATCGGGACTGACGATAAACAGTTTTGCAAGGCATATCGGATTGAACAATTCCGAAAGGCTTTACCGCATTCAAAAAGGCAAAAACGACATAAGCCGCAGTCTCGCCGAAATCATTCACAACGCCTATCCGAAATACTCCGTTTCATGGATAATGTGCGGAACGGATTACGGGGCGGGGTCGTCCGAGGTATTGGAAATTCCGATATACGACACCGCCCGCTCGCTGTTTGTCGGCAAGCCGGAGCGCAAATTGATTATATCCGAATTCGTTGCAGGCGATGCACAATGCGCATTGCAATACCGTAACCTCGCCACAGACGCTCCGAAATACATGTGCGACATTACTTTGCTGCTTCGCCGCACCCGCCCGCAACTGCTGCGGCACGACGAAATATGCTTTATAATAACAAAATACTATACCGGAGTCTGTATCGTACATGAACTCGACGACAGTCTGTCGGTGCGTTACAAATGTGTCATGAAACGCCGGTCGGAGAACAGAGTTACCCCAGTTTCGGATATTTCGGGCGCATGGATTGTCTGCGGCATAGTTTCGCGGAACAATCATTGATTCTGCACGGCGGCTGTTATTTGCCGATAAATCGCTACATTTGCGAAAACATTCGGAAATGATAGAGCATGATATAATAGCAGCACCGGCGACCGCTCTCGGCGGCGCGATAGCGGTAATACGTTTGAGCGGCGAAGGAGCGATAGAGTGTTGCGACGCGATATTCCGCGGACGCAAACGGCTGGCTGATGTCGGTTCGCACACTGTACATTACGGCGAAATCGCTGACGGCGAGCGTGTAATAGACGACGTTCTGGTCGCCGTTTTCCGCGCTCCGCACTCCTACACGGGCGAAGATTCGGTCGAAATATCGATTCACGGCTCGCGCTACATCGCATCCGAGGTAATCGGATTGCTGTGCAGGCACGGCGCACGTCCCGCACGCGCGGGAGAGTTCTCGATGCGGGCATTCGCAGCGGGCAAAATCGACCTTTCGCAGGCGGAAGCGGTAGCCGACATAATCGCGGCGGATTCGCGGGCGGCGCACGCAATGGCATCGACGCAGATGAGGGGCGAATACTCCGAATCATTGCGGGAGTTGCGCGGCAGACTGCTGAATATCACGTCGCTGCTCGAACTCGAACTCGATTTTTCGGAAGAGGATGTCGAGTTCGCCGACCGCACACGACTTAAAGCGATGCTCGACGAAACCTGCGCCACGGTCGGCAGACTGATGGAGTCGTTCCGCACCGGAAATGCGATTCGCAACGGCATCCGCGTGGCAATAGTCGGCGCACCGAACGTCGGCAAAAGCACGCTGCTCAACCGCCTTGTCGAAGACGACCGCGCAATGGTTTCCGACATTGCCGGCACGACCCGCGACACGATAGAGGAGGAGGTCGTAATCGACGGAATCCGATTCCGGTTCATCGACACTGCCGGATTGCGCGACACCGACGACAGACTGGAACGCATGGGCATCGAACGCTCCCACAAGGCAATCGAGACAGCGCAGGTGATAATCAGAATGGTAGAGCCGACCGCAAAATCGGCGGAAGTACTTGCCGACAACGAAACTGCGGCGCGGGAAATTGTCGTCGTGAACAAAATCGACACCTCGGAGCAGCGGAATATCGACGGAGCGATTTACATCTCGGCGCGTGAGAATATCGGAATCGACGAACTGCGCAAGGCATTGTGCAACACAATCGACACCGAGGGGCTGTACCGCGGCGACGTAATAGTGTCCAATGCGCGCCACTACGACGCCTTATCGAAGGCGCACGACGGCATCGAACGGGCAATCGCGGGACTTTCCGACGGCATATCTTCGGAAATGCTCTCCGAGGACATCCGCACGACCATCGACGCCCTCGGCGAAATCACCGGCGAAATCACCTCCGACGAAATCCTCGGCAACATCTTCTCGAAGTTCTGCATCGGAAAATGATATATCGCAATTAACCGCAACGAATTAGAACCAACCATAATGAAGTCGCTGAAATTCAGCGGCTTTTTTATTTACCCAAAATCCAGTTCATAGCGATTGGATAGTGTTGTTCACCATATTTTTCTACCGTATTTCTACCGCGAAACAAATTGGGGTTTGTCCCCGATGTCACAGTGACGCATTTGGCGACATGGGTGAACAATGGTTTACGTAGAGAGACAAAAAGGGAAATTAAATCTTTATGGTTTCACTAAAAATATGGAGAAAACAACATGGAAGTAAAAAGAATTTGTCAATGGTGTGGTAAACCTTTTATAGCTCAGAAAACCACCACCAATTATTGTAGTCCTCAATGTTCTAAACGAGGCTACAAACATCGAATGAAAGAGCGAAGAATGGAGCTCATTCAGAGTCAAGAATTGTTGGAGGTAAAGAAGATGCTGGAAAATCAAGAGTACTTTACCTTTTCACAAGCAGATAAATTGATGGGAGTTTCTCGTCAGTACATCTACAAATTAGTCAAAGAGGATAAGTTGAGAGCAAGTCGGATTAGTTCACGAATGTCTTTTATTCGAAGAGCTGATATAGAACTTTTGCTTAAATCTAAACCTTATGAACGTGTGATGTCAAAAATCGAATTTGATATTGCTGAATATTACACTGCTGAAGAAATTGCCCAAAAATACAAGGTCAACACCAAATGGGTATGGACTTATACAAGGGAGCATAATGTGCCAAAAGTAAAAATCCGTCAGTTCAACTATTACAGCAAAAAGCATATTGATGCTGCTTTTGCCAAAT
>CAJMKE010000004.1 GCA_905213895.1 uncultured Alistipes sp. | reverse complement strand
AAAACTATGGGGGGGGGGGGGGGCTTTTATTAATCGGCCGCGGGGGGACTGCGCCGCGGGGTGGTTTTATTGTATTGGCCCCCTATTTGGGGGGGCGGCTGACACTTTAACGACCTTAAAGTCCTTAAAGTCTTTAATGAGAGCGGCGGCACATGTGCCGCCGCAACGCTATTTCCTGCGCTTTTTCGCTGCCGGCTGCGGCTCGAACGGGAGCGGACGGATTATGGTCTCCTCGCAGACGTTGCCGAAACGGTCGGTAGTGCGGATGCGTACCGGCGATTCGGGCGACGAGGTCTTGACGCGGAACAGATGCTGGCATGTGTTCTTGCGTATCGTCGGTTTCTTGCGGCTGTTCTTCAATCTGAACACGTCCGACGAAACGGCGAACAGCGGGTCTTCCTGATATATCTGCCGTACTTTCAACGGTTTGTCATTCTCCCACACTTCTATCTTCGCGTCGGGTTCGAATCCCCACCAATTTATATATACGCAGTCGGCGAACGTCTGCGAACTGTAGTCGATGCGGGCGGGATACTCCTTGACGAACCGCCGCACGTCCTCGTTTTCGCGGTAGTATTTGCCGACCTCGTTCATGTCGTAGGCGCGGAATGCGGTGTTGCCATGCTCCTCGGTGCGGTACACCCACGAGATGTCGCGCCCGTCCATCGTGCAGATGTCGAACCCCGGAGCGGTGCCGTCGGGGCAAAGGTGGCGGAAGCCGTCGAATACGGTTACCCATGCGTTGCCCGATGCCGACGGCAGGTCGTGTTCGACGATGTTTGGCAGTTCGGACGAAACCGCCGTGCGTTTGCGGTGGGAGTGTCCCGTGAAGAAATGTACGTTGCCGAAGTCGCGCAGACAGTGCGTGAGCGAGTCGAGCCAGCGTTTGTCGGTAAACGAATTGACGAGCGCGCCTTTCGGCGACGAGCGGAACGCATTGTGGTGCATGCAGACGACAACCGGCGTCGTCTTGTCGGCGACGAGCGCGAGGTCGCGGCGCAGCCATGCCAACTGGTCGGAGGTTACGAAGCGGTCGTAGTTGCGCTTGCCGACGATTTCGGTCGGGTAGGGTCCCTCGCCCGCCTCGTTGCGGAACACGGTGTTGTCGAGTACGACGTAGTGGATGTCGCCGATGTTCATCGAGTAGTATTTCGGTCCGCAGGCGTAGACGTACATCCGCTCGGCGTTGTGGTCGGTCGTGCCGCTGCACGGCGTCGCGCCGTCGTAGTCCTGCTCGCCCATGACGGTATAGAGCATGGTCGGGTATCCGCTCGCGACAATCGAATGAAGCGCGTCGCCGATGTCGAACTCGCTCGAATACCAGTGCGCCGACGAACTCAAATCGCCGAGGATAATCGAGTATACGGGCAGCGAGTCGCGCCGCGCCTCCTCGACCGCTTCGCGAATCGCGGGAATGTAGGTGTTTTTCAGTTGGAGCAGGTCTTCGCTGCGGTTGGCGAGGTGCAGGTCTGCCGAAACTATCATTCGGTGGCGGCGGTTGTCGCACCGTTTCAGCACGAAGTCGTGGCGTTCGGGCTTGTCGGGCTTCCTGCTTTTGAGCGCAGCCCAGAACTGCGGCAGCACGCCCTTGCGGCACACCGGCTCGTAGCCCGAAGGCGTGATGACGAATACCGTGCCTTGAAACTTCTTGGATGCCAGTGCGTAAGAGCCTGTGTCATCAGTTGTCGCAAACAGCACGCCGTCCGAAACCGTAACTCCGGCGAGCGGCTTGCCGTCGCAGGTTACCGTTCCCGTTACCGTCGCTGCGGGCGGAGGTGTCGCGGCTGCCGCCGACGGGAATGCCGCGAGGGCGAGCAGAAGAATGGTGATAGTTTTCATAGGGTCCTTAACGACCTTAAAGACTTTAAGGACTTTAAGGTCTTTTTGTTACAGTTTTTTTGTGTAGACGACTTCTTTCGTGTCGAAAAACTCCTCGTCGAAGATTTCGCGGATGGGATAGCGCGTCCATTCGCGTCCCGTCGCCGCGAGTTCGGCATCGAGGTCGCCGCCTTTCAGATAGAGAATACCGTTGGGGAGCGTTCCGCGCTGTCCGCGGTCGATTTTGTCCCATACCCAGCCGGCGAAGGTGGACATGTCGGTTACGGCGCGCGAGACAACGTAGTCGAACCGCTCGTCCACAGCCTCTATGCGTGCGTTCACGGCGCGCAGGTTCTCTATCTCCGCGGCTTCGCATACGCCCTGCACCACCTTGATTTTCTTGCCGATGGAGTCGATTGCCGTGAACTGCGCCTCGGGGAACATTATCGCCAGCGGGACGCTCGGGAAGCCGCCGCCGCATCCGACGTCGGCGATGCGTGCGCCCGCATCGAAGCGGCACACCTTTGCTATGGCGAGCGAGTGCAGGATGTGGTGGAGGTAGAGCGAGTCGAAATCCTTGCGCGAAATCACGTTTATGCGCGCGTTCCACTCCGCGTAGGCTGCGCCCAGAGCCTCGAAACGGCGCATGCGCCCGTCGTCGATGCCGTCGAAATACTTGGTTATGAGTTCCGCTCCGTAAATCATCGCTGCGTTATTTGAGGTCGGCTTTCTCGCCGTCGGTTATCATCTTGCACATTAGGGCGCGTACTCTGAAAATCTGCGTCTTGACAGTGCCTAACTTCATTTCGAGTGCTTCGGCTATCTCCTCGTAGGAGTATTCGTCGAGAAACCGCATCACGAACATGCGGCGGTAGTTCTCGGGCAGCATGGAGATATAGCGGTCGATTTGCGCCCGCTGCTGGGCGTTGATGATGCTCTCCTCGGGCGTCGGTATGGTCGCCTGCGCCGCGCCGCACTTGCCGTCGAGCGGCAGATTGTTGCTGGGGTTGAGCGCGTTCGAGCGGCGCGAACGGTCGAAATCGACGAACGTGTTCTTGGCAATCGTGCATATCCACGCGCCGAAATCGTAGTCGGGATTGTAGCGACCGATATTCAGAAACGCCTTCATGAAAGCCTCCTGCATCAGGTCTTCCACATCGTCGGTGTTGCCCGTGCGCTTGACGAGCATCGCGTATATCGCGTCGCGGTGCCGCGTGAACAGATTGTCGAAGGCGCGGCTGTCGCCATCGACCACCATTCGGGTCAGCATGCGGTCGTCGAATGCGTTATAGTCGGTTATCTCCATGCGTTTTTGTTTCTCTTCAAGAGCGACAGCCGTATGTACGCCCTCACGAAGGGTTCGGCGATGTCGTAGAGGACGTGGCGTCCGACGATGCCGCTTTCGCCGAGCCGCCGCGATACGCGCAGCATGACGAATGCGACCATGCCGTAGCGCAATACGAGCATTGCCGCCGCCGCGATTTTGTATTCGGGCGGCATCATGACAATCGCGCATATCGCCGCAGCGAAGAAGAGTATCCGCGCGACGAGTTCGAATGCGATGAAGTTCTTCGCTCCGAACGGATAGAACCGCCGCGTCGCCCCGCGGTAGAGCGTGCGGTTGTACCACCACGAAAATCCGCCCCAACGCTTCTCGGTGCATGCCGCGCGCGGCGACAGCACGGGAGCGACGTTGTCCGCCGTGGCGATTTGGCGGATGAAGAGGTCGTCCTCACCGACGTTCATGTTCAGGTGGTTGAAGCCGCGGACGCCGAAATAGAGCGTCTTCGTGAAACCGAGGTTGTGGCGCGACGCACCGAACGGTCGGCGGCGTATCGCCGAGGCAATCCATGCCATCGATTCCGTCAGCCGGTATTCGCGGAAAAGGTGGTCGAAAAATCCCTTTTTCGACTCCAACCCGCAGTAGCCCAACACTATGTCGCCGTACATGAAGCCTTTCGCCATCAGCGACAGCCAGCGTCGGGATGCCGGCGAAGCGTCGGTGGTCGTCATTATGACATGTTCGTTGGTCGCTGCCTTGATGCCGACGTTGAGAGCCATCTTGGCTGATACGGGGTAGCGCGGCGAGTAGTCTATCTGAGTGGTTTTCAGATGCGGATAGAGGTTGCGCAGATGCGAGAGGTCGGCATAGAAGTTCTCGTCGTTGCCGACGTATACGGCGACGACCTCGAACCGGTCATAATCCTGCGTGAGAAGTTCGACCAGACCTTCGTCGAGGTAGGCGAGATTCTCCGAAAATATCGGCACGATTACCGATACGGGCGGCTGTGCGTCGCGAATCTTTTTGCGCTTTTGGAGCCTGAAACCCGCTATGGGCGCGTAAATTCCCGCGTAGTAGTAAATCTCTATCGCGAATGCCGCCAGAATGATTGCGGCGAGGGCGATTCCCTCCGCACCGTAAAGGTCTGCGACCGTAGAATATATTTCGGAAAGCCTTTCCATACAGGACTACAAAGATAGATAAAAATTTTCAAAAGTCGTTAAAAGACTTTAAGGACCTTAACGACTTTAAGGACATTAAGGAAATTATTCGTATCTTTGGCTACGCCTTAGATACTCTCGCTCGGGAATGCCAAATTTATTTGTAAAACAAGTCCCCCGCACAGGCGGGGGATTTAGGGGGTGGGTAACACGGAGGAAAATCGAAATCAAATTTTTGATTTCGCTCGCTTATTCGTATCTTTGCACTCATGAAATTCGTACTCCTACATAAGGATTCGCTTACCGAGGCGCGCGCCGGCGAAATAACGACCGATCACGGTACAATCCTGACCCCGATATTCATGCCCGTAGGCACCGCTGCGGCGATGAAGGGCATCTTCCATCGCGACTTGAAGCAGGAGGCTCATGCGCAGATTATTCTGGCGAACACCTACCACCTCTATCTGCGTCCCGGTATGCCGGTTATCGAGGCGGCGGGCGGCGTCCACCGATTCTCGACGTGGGACGGACCGATGCTGACCGACAGCGGCGGCTTTCAGGTCTTTTCGCTCGCGGCATGCCGCAAACTCAAAGAGGACGGATGTCATTTCCAGTCGCATATCGACGGTTCGCGGCACGTCTTCACGCCCGAGAGCGTGATAGACACCGAACGCTCGATAGGAGCCGACATCATGATGGCCTTCGACGAATGCCCGCCGGGCGACGCTCCGCGCGAGTATGCCGCCAAGTCGCTGGCTCTGACGGAGCGTTGGCTCGACCGCTGCTTCGAACAGTTTGCGCGCACACAGCCGAAATACGGCTATTCGCAGTCGCTGTTCCCGATAGTTCAGGGCTGCTCCTATCCCGACCTGCGCGCCAAGGCGGCTGAAAACGTGTTGCAGTACGACGCCGACGGCTACGCGATAGGCGGACTGGCGGTAGGCGAGCCTACCGACGTGATGTACTCGATGATAGAGGTCGTCAATGCCGTTCTGCCAAAGGACAGACCGCGCTATCTGATGGGCGTGGGTACGCCGATAAACATACTCGAAGGCATCGAACGCGGAGTGGACATGTTCGACTGCGTGATGCCGACGCGCAACGGGCGCAACGGACAACTCTTCACGAGCGAAGGGGTAATCAACATCCGCAACAAGAAGTGGGAGGACGATTTTTCGCCAATCGACCCGAACGGAACGACGTTTGTCGATACGCTCTACTCGAAAGCCTACCTCCACCATCTGGTGGTGTGCGGCGAGATGCTCGCTGCGCAAATCGCGTCGCTGCACAACATCGGCTTCTATCTGTGGCTGGTCGGCGAGGCGCGGAAACATATCGCGGCGGGCGACTTCAAACCGTGGAAAGACGCGATGGTCGCGAAACTCGGACGAAGACTGTAAAAACTGAAAACGGATGTCGGAAAAATCGATATACAGAAAGCGGCGCAGCATGTGGCCCGGGGTGAAAATCCTCGACCGCTACATCATCGGCAAGTTCCTCGGCACGTATATCTTCGCCATAGCGATGATTATCGTGGTCGTGGTCGTGTTCGACTATGTCGAGAAACTCGACAACTTCACCGAGATGCACGTGCCGGTGTCGGAAATCATATTCGATTACTATCTCAACTTCGTGCCGTTCTTCGTCAATCAGTTCAGCGCGCTGTTCACCTTCATCGCCGTGATATTCTTCACCTCGAAGATGGCGTACCAGACCGAAATCGTCGCCATGCTGTCGGGCGGAATGAGTTTCCGGCGGCTGATGTGGCCCTATTTCATCGGCGCGTTCGTCATCACGGCCCTGTCGTTCGTGCTGAACATGTGGCTGATACCCGTTTCGCAGCGCGACTGCGTGGCGTTCGAGTTGAAGTACATCAAGACCCGCAAGGCAGACCAGTTCGAACGCCATATCTATCGACAGATAGAACCCGGAACGTTCGCCTACGTGCGCAACTACAACAAGACGTCGCAGTCGGCGACGTTCTTCGCCATAGAGGAGTACGACGGCAACTCGATGCGGCGGACGCTCGAAGCCTCGGACGTCAAGTTCGACCCCGAGACCAGACGCTGGCGCGGACAACGCTACATAGAGCGGACGTTCGACGAGAACGGAGCCGAGACGTTCACGCAGTACCGCAATCTCGATACGCTGATAAACCTCGACGTTGCCGAACTCGGACGACTCAACGAGTTGATAAAGACGATGAACATCGTCGAACTGCGGGAGTTCATGGAGCAGCAGCGCGAGAAGGGTTCGGATTCGCTGCGGCAAATCGAGGTCGAACACCACACGCGCTTCGCCAACCCTATCGGAACATTCATCCTGACGCTTATCGGCGTGTCGCTCTCCTCGCGCAAGGTGCGGGGCGGAACAGGACTGCATATCGGAATCGGAATCGGCTTGTGCTTCTCCTACATCATGCTCAACCGCGTGTTCGGCGAGTTTGCCAAGGGTGGTTCGATGCCTGCGATGCTTGCGGTGTGGATTCCGAATATCGTGTTCCTCATAATCGGTATTTATCTCTACAAAAAAGCCCCGAAATAGTATGACAGTGGATTACATAGCGTCGAAACTGCGCGACGGCGGACGTCTGACCGCCGACGAGGCACTGGAACTGTGGATGAAAGCACCGCTGTGGTTGCTCGGGTCGCTCGCCTTCGAGGCGAAACGGCGCGTGAGCGGCGACAAGGTGTTCTACAACCGCAATTTCCATATCGAGCCGACCAATATATGCGCATTGGAGTGCAAGTTCTGCTCGTTCCGCCGCAAGCGGGGCGAGGAGGGGGCGTGGGACTACTCGATGGACGAGGTGGTCGCCATGGCGGCGGCGCGTCGCGGCAGCGGTGCGACGGAGGTGCATATCGTGGGCGGCGTGCATCCCGACCACGACCTGTTCTACTATGCCGAGATGATTCGCCGCATCCGGAACGAGTTGCCCGGCGTCTGCATCAAGGCGTTTACGGCGGTCGAACTCAACCGGATGATACGCAAGGCGGGAATCCCGACGGAGGAGGGACTGGCAATACTGAAAGCGGCGGGCATGGAGTCCATCCCGGGCGGCGGGGCGGAGATTTTCCATGAGGATGTACGCCGCGAGATTTGCCCACAGAAGGGCAGTGCCGAGGAGTGGCTCGCGCTCCACGCGGCGGCGCACCGCATGGGGATTCACTCGAATGCGACGATGCTCTACGGGCATATCGAGAATATCGCACACCGCATCCTTCATCTGTTGCGCCTGCGCGAGCAGCAGGATGCGACGGGCGGTTTCGACGCCTTCATCCCGCTTAAATTCCGTGCGGCGCACAACTCGCTTTCGTGGGCGGGCGAGACGTCGGTTACGGACGACATGCGGACGCTCGCGATGAGCCGTCTGATACTCGACAACGTGCCGCATATCAAGGCTTACTGGGTGATGTACGGCAAGCAGAATGCAGAACTGGCGTTGTCGTTCGGCGCGGACGACATCGACGGCACCATCGAGGATTCGACCAAAATATACTCTATGGCGGGAGCCGACGATACTCGACCCCGGCTGACGATTGAGGAGATTTGGAAGATGTGTTCGGCTGCGGGTATGCGCGCCGTCGAACGCGACACGCACTATAACGAGATAATACGACCTTAAAAGAGATGAAGATTTTCAGGAATATCGCCTCCGCATGGCGGAGCCTCAAAGGCTTTCCGATAGCGTACAACATCGTGTTGATAGCGATTGTGTTCGCCGCGGTTGTCGCGGTGTCTTTCGTCGGCATGACTTTCGGCACCCGCCACGGAATGAAACGCACCGTACCCGATTTCACAGGCTTGCGGCTGAACGACGCCGAGTATTACGCCGGACGCCGCGGTCTCGAAATCGTCGTGAACGACTCTCTCTATGTGCCGGCATACCCCGGCGGCATAGTCCTCGACCAACTGCCTAACGGCGGCGTGGACGTAAAGTCGGGTCGCAAGATTTACGTTACGATAAACTCGTTCCATCAGAAGAAGGTGCCGCTGCCTTACGTCGCGGGACGTTCGCTGCGCCAGGCGAAGAACATGCTCGAAACGGCGGGTCTGACTATCCGCGAACTGGTCTACGTCGAGGACATCGCGACCAATTACGTTCTGGGCGAGTATTACGACGGGCAGGAGATTACCGCCGACAGCAAAATCATGGTCGAGATGGGCAGCGGAATCACGCTCCATGTCGGCGAGGCGGGCGATTATGCACTGACGGGCATTCCGCAACTCGTCGGACGTTCGCTCCGCGATGCGCAGAGCCGCCTGTGGGAGGCAGGACTGAACGTCGGCGACATAATTTACGACGAGGGGATAACGATTCTCGACCGCAACGATGCCCGCGTCTACCGCCAGTCGCAACTGCCTGGGCGCAGTGCGCAGGTGGGCGTGCGCATATCGCTGCATCTGACGACCGACGCCGCGAAAATCGCCGAAGCCGAGGCGGAGAGCGAGCGTCAGGCTGCGGAGGCTCTCGAAATGCGGGCGCAACTCGACTCGATAGCGGACGCCGAGGCGCAGCAGCAGCGCGAGATGCTCGAACAGAAGGCGGCGGAGCAGGGCGCGACCGAGGATTCTACGAACGATGACGGATTTTTCCAATGATGCCGAATGATGAAAATATGCCCGAAATCGACGATGAACTCGATTTCGATTCGGAGGGCGACCTCGACGACGATGCCGCCGGACAGCCGCGCCGGTTTCTGACCGACCAGCAGCCCGACGAGAACGGACTGTACGAGCATTTCGCCGTGGCGGTCGATAAGGGGCAGTCGTCGATGCGAATCGACAAGTTCCTGTCGATAAGGCTCGAAAACTGCTCGCGCAACCGCATCCAGAACGCCGTGGACGAGGGCAACGTCTTCGTGAACGGCAAGCCGGTGAAGGCGTCGTACAAGATAAAGCCGCTGGATTCGATTTCGATACGCATGGAGTATCCGAAGTACGACTGCGCGCTGACGCCCGAGGACATACCTATAAATATAATGTACGAGGACGACGACGTGATAGTCGTGAACAAGGAGGC
This sequence comes from uncultured Alistipes sp., assembly GCA_905213895.1. Classification (GTDB taxonomy): domain Bacteria; phylum Bacteroidota; class Bacteroidia; order Bacteroidales; family Rikenellaceae; genus Alistipes. The sequence goes on along the minus strand of CAJMKE010000004.1, from coordinate 129,410 downwards.
GGGCATGGTTGTCCACCCCGGACACGGCAATTACAGCGGTACGCTCGTCAATGCGCTGACGTTCCATTTGCAGGACAATCCGCTGTTCCAAAGCGGCGACCAGCGGGCGGGACTGGTGCATCGCATCGACAAGAACACCTCTGGAATCCTCGTGGTCGGCAAGAACGAGCGTGCCTGCAACTCGCTCGCCAAGCAGTTTTTCGACCATACGACCCAACGCCGCTACATCGCTCTGGTGTGGGGCAACTTCGAGGAGGACGAGGGTACGATAATCGGCAATATCGGTCGCAATCCGCGCAACCGCCACCAGATGTACGTCTTCGCCGACGGTTCGGAGGGCAAACATGCCGTTACGCACTGGCGCGTACTGCGCCGATACGGCTATGTTACGCTCGTCGAATGCCGTCTCGAAACGGGACGTACCCACCAGATTCGCGTCCACATGCAGTATACGGGGCATCCGCTCTTCAACGACGAACGCTACGGTGGCGACAAGATACTGAAAGGCACTACCTTCTCGAAGTACCGCCAGTTCATCGAAAACTGCTTCGAGACCATGCCGCGTCATGCGCTCCATGCGCAGATGCTCGGTTTCGCGCATCCGACCACGGGCGAGCAGATGCGGTTCGAATCGCCGCTGCCCGACGACTTTCAGGCTGTGCTGGCGAAGTGGGACGCATACTCCTCGGCGGCACAGAACGCATTTAACTAAGGTAACCATATACAACTTTACACCGAATCAAGTTATGGTATGTAATCGTAAATTCGATGGTTGTGGTTCTCGCGGCGAAGCCGCGTATACCAATTGTTACCCACCCCCTAAATCCCCCTCCTGTGAGGGGGACTTCGGTCGTTACCCGCAAGGATATACGGCTTTGGAATACCGTTGATGTAAAATTGTATGTAATCGCTTTTCACGAATAATACTATGGGATTTCTGCCTACGACAGCCAAGGAGGTTAAGGCTCTGGGTTGGGATTATATCGACATAATCCTCTTCACGGGCGATGCCTATATCGACCACCCGTCGTTCGGCGCGGCTGTGGTCGGGCGTCTGTTCGAGGCGGAGGGCTACCGAGTGGCGATAGTCCCGCAGCCCAACTGGCGCGACGACCTGCGCGATTTCAAGAAATTGGGCGCACCGCGTCTGTTCTTCGGCGTTACGGCGGGCGCGATGGACTCGATGGTGAACCACTATACTGCCAACAAGCGTCTGCGCAGCAACGACGCCTATACGGCGGGCGGCGCGGCGGGATTCCGTCCCGACTATGCCGTTACGACATATACGCGCATACTGAAACGGCTGTTCCCGAACGTCCCAGTCTTTATCGGCGGCATCGAGGCTTCGCTGCGCCGGCTGACTCACTACGACTACTGGCAGGACAGGCTGATGCCGTCGGTGCTCGTCGAGAGCGGAGCCGATTTCCTGCTCTACGGCATGGGCGAACGCGTCGTGCGCGATGTCGCGCGTGCCATGCGCAACGGTTATAACGCCAAGTTGTTACACTCGATACGCCAGGTGGGTTTCGTCGCCGACCGTGCGTATGTCGGGCGGCTCGACGTGGAGAAAACGATACATCTTCACTCCTACGAGGAGTGTGTGAAGAGCAAGCGCGCTTTCGGCGAAAACTTCGTCGAGGAGGAGACCCAGAGCAACCTGTACGACCCGCAGTCGGTGCTGGTCGAACGGACGGGCGACAAGTACGTCGTAATCAACCCGATGAATGCCGCGCTGACGACCGAGGAGATAGATGCGGCGTTCGATTTGCCGTACATGCGCGCACCGCATCCGCGATACAACGGTCGCGGCGACATTCCGGCATGGGAGATGATAAAGCATTCGGTCAATATCCATCGCGGATGTTTCGGCGGATGTTCGTTCTGCACCATTTCGGCTCATCAGGGCAAGTTCATCTCGTCGCGCAGCGAGGCATCCATCCTGCGTGAGGTCGAGGCGATTACGCGTATGCCCGATTTCCGCGGCAACCTTTCGGATGTCGGAGGTCCCTCAGCCAATATGTACCGTCTGGGCGGTCGCGACACGAAGTTGTGCGCCAAGTGCCGCCGTCCGTCGTGCCTGCATCCCAAAAAGTGTCCCAATCTGAACAACGACCACCGTCCGCTGCTCGACCTCTATGCCAAGGTTTGCGCCGTGAAGGGCGTCAAGCACGCCTATGTCGGCAGCGGAATACGCTACGACCTGTTCGACGATTCGCCGTATCTGCGCGAAGTCGTCGTCAAACATACGTCGGGACGGCTCAAAGTCGCTCCCGAACATACTGAAGACGGGGTGTTGAAACTGATGCGCAAGCCGTCATTCTCGATGTTCGAGGAGTTGAACGAGCGGTTCCGCCGCATCTGCCGCGATAACGGTCTGAACTACCAGTTGATACCCTATTTCATATCGTCGCACCCGGGGTGCCGCGAGCAGGATATGCGGGCATTGTCGCAGAAGGTGCTCGGGCGTCTGCATTTCAATCTCGAACAGGTGCAGGATTTGACGCCTACGCCGATGACGCTCTCGTCGGTGATGTTCTACACTGGCGAGAATCCCTACACGGGCGAGCGCGTCTATGTCGCCCGCTCGCAGGAGGAGAAGCGGCGACAGAAGCAGTATTTCTTCAAGGGCAAGCGGTAACGGTGCGTCGGAACGGGCAACCTGCTGCGTTGTTTTAAGGATATTAAGGACTTTAAGGACCTTAAAGTCTTTAAAGTCCTTAAAGCCGCCGACCGAATGTCGGCGGCGGGACATTAGCGACCTTATTTTTTCGTGAAGTTGTCGTACTCGCTACGGAGTTGCGCTATCAGTTCCTTGACGGTCTGTATCTTCTCGGCGCGCCATGCGTTCGCGCCGCAGAATGCGTAGCCGTTCTCCAACTTGCCGCGGAAGGCGTTGTAGAGAGCCAGCATGATGCAGTACGGCGAGTGGGTTACGTCGCATGTCTTGATGCAGTCGAACGGACACGACTTGGGACGCTTCAACCCCTCTTTCACCTTGTCGAGGAACGAGTTGCGGATTGCGCGCCCCGGCATGCCGACCGGCGACCGGATAATCTCGATATCCTCTCTCTTCGCGTCGATGTAACTCTGCTTGAATGCCGGTGAGGCGTCGCACTCCTCGGTCGTTACGAACCGCGTACCCATCTGCACTCCCGCGACACCGAAGTCCATCATGCGGGCGATGTCCTCGCCCGTGTAGATTCCGCCGCCCGCGATGACGGGGATGCGGCAGTCGTGCGCCGCAGCGAACCCGTCCACCTCGGCTATAACCTCCTTGACGACGTTTTCGAGCGCGTATGCGGGGTCGTCTATCTGGTCGTTGCGGTATCCGAGGTGTCCGCCCGCCTTCGGTCCCTCGACGACTATCGCGTCGGGTACGTATCGGTAGTTAGCCCACCACTTTTCGCACAGCAGTTTGGCTGCGCGCGCCGACGACACGATAGGGGCGAGTTTGGTCTTTGCACCCTCCGTGAGGAACGACGGCAGGTTGAGCGGCAGTCCCGCGCCCGAGAATATTATGTCCGCCTTTTCGGCTATGGCGGTGCGTACCATATCGGCGAAATTCGACATGGCGACCATGACGTTTACGCCGATGATGCCTTTGGTCGCTTCGCGAGCCTTGCGCAATTCTTCGCGCAGACCGATGATGCTCGCCGTGTTGTAGTCTTTCGAGCGGTCGTTGTAGATTACGCCCAGCCCCGCCGACGAGATTACGCCTACACCGCCTTCGTTGGCGACAGCCGACGCCAAGCCCGACAGCGATATGCCGACGCCCATGCCGCCCTGCACTATCGGCAGATTTGCGAGCAGATTGCCGATTTTCAATGATTTCATCATAATTTTCCTATGTTTGGTTATTAAACACGAAAGCGCACTTTATGCCGTTCGCACGACATAAGCACGCTTTTCTCGGGGGCAAATATAAGGAGAAGCGCGATGAATGCCAAATTTATTTGGCATTCATCGCGCTCATTAAGGACCTTAGGGACCTTAGGGACTTTAAGGTCGTTAAAGTCGTTATTGCCACTCGACCTTGTCGACGAGGATTTCGCCGTCGAGGGCATCCTTCTCGGTGAATGTCGCAGCGGCATACTGCACGCAGAGCATCGTCAGAGGCTCGTCGCCGTTGTTGCGTACCGAGCGGCGACCCGCAGGCGCGACGCGTACCACGCTGCCTTCGCCGACGGCGAACACCTCGCCGTCCACCTGAAATTCGCCCTTGCCGCCGAGGAAGAAGTAGAGTTCCTCGTGATTCTTGTGGGTGTGGAGAAATCCCGTTTCGGTGTGGGGCGCGAACTGCTGGAACGAGAACTCCGCTCCCGTCGCTCCGACCGCCGCTCCGCCGAATACCTTGCCGGGGATTTTCACGCCCTCGCCGAGCGGGAGGACGTATTCGCCGAGTTCGGCGAGATTGCCTGCATTCACTGCGGTGAAATTCGCTCCCGCAGCCGTCTTTTCAATCTGTTTCATACTATGGTTTGTTAAAGTCAATTTGATTATTTCCGACTGCAAATGTAATGCGATAAAAATTGGTTGTCAAGTAGATACGCGACAGTCAGATACTTACCTGCGGGTAACGATTTTTGGGAATCAGCGGTTTGCGGAGCGAAAATTTTTTTGAAAATTTTTCAGTTGCAGTGTAACGGATATTTACTTACCTTTGTATACCGATAAAATCTATTCGATATGGACAGAACGACGGTTGAGGACGCACTCTATCCGACATGCCCGATTCGCAACGTGCTGTCGCGAATCGGCGACAAGTGGTCGCTGCTCGTGATATACACTTTGCAGTCGAACGGGAGGATGCGGTTCGGCGAGTTGCACAGGGCGATTCCCGACATTTCGCAGAAGATGCTGACGGTTACGCTGCGCACGTTGGAGCAGGACGGTATGGTCGTGCGGGAGATATTTCCCGAGATTCCGCCGCGTGTGGAGTATTCGCTCACGCCGCGCGCGCAGTCGCTGCTGCCCCACATAGAGGGGCTTATCGCGTGGGCGTCGGAGAATATGGAGGGGATACTGAACGACAGAAGGACGATGGCGTAGGGACTTTAAGGACCTTAAAGACTTTAAAGTCCTTAAAGATTTTTCAGAGCAGCCGTGTCGCCTTGGCGGTGTCGGTAAGGGTCATTGTGGCGAGGTCGGCACCGGTAATCAGCGTCAGACCGCACCGCCTGCCGACCTCGGCGCGACCGAGCGTGTCGCCGAAGCCGAGTGCCGCCGCTCCGTTGGCGGTCGCCCACGTCAGCAGTTCGTCGAGCGGGATGCCGGCGAAACATTTCAACTCCTCGACCATCGACAACGAACGGTTCGATGCGAGAGAATCTGTACCTATACATATATTAAGCCCGTTGGCGCGCAGCAGTCCGACCGTGCGCGGTCCGATGCCCGATATGTAGCGGTTCGAGCGCGGGCAAAGCACCCAGTGAACGGGCGCGGTGAAGTGATTCATGATGATGTCGATGTCGGTCTGCGTAACGTAGCAGTCGTGGACGAGCATTACGCTGCGTTCCTTCGGTATGCACTCGACGATGCGCTCCGCGGGCAGTCCGTAGTGCAGGAAATCGCAGCGGAAACCGACCTTCGCATACCAGTCGTGCAACGCTCCCCGCCCGAAGAAGAGCGACAGTTCGTCGGGCGACTCCATGAAGTGTATCGACAGCGGAGCGTCGCTGCCGTCGTTGCAAACCTCGCGGAACGGAGCGTCCTGCACCGAATAGACCGAGTGCGGCGTAAGCGACGTGAGCGGATTGTGCAGCAGTCCGCGCTGGCGTTCGAGATTGCATTCGCGCAGTCCGAAGACCTCGGCGAACGAGCGGTAGCGGATGCGGCTGACCGCCTTGACGGCGAACGACGACGGGTCGTTCACGATGTCGCCGACCGCCTCGATTCCCTCATCCCACATCTCCCTGTCGGCTTCCGCGGCTGCGGCGAGCCGCTGCTCCTCGTCGAAACCGTTGCGCACACTGCCCATTGCCGATGCGAATGCGGCATATCCGCCGCCGCTCGGTATGGCTCCTTTCAGATACGACAGTTCGAGATGGGCGTGGGCATCGACGAATGCGGGCGAGAGTATGCCGGCGTGGAACTCCACTCCCGCCTGCGAATCGAGGTCGTCGCCGTAACGCTCGATGGCGACGATTTCGCGGGTGGAGGTATCGACCGTTACGAGCGGTCGGCTATAAAACCCTTGTGGAGTCAGCAGGTAGTGCGAGGCTATCCGTCGCAGTGCGGAGGAACTCATCGGCGAAGATTTTTATATCGACATAACGCGCGAACAGCGAATCGACAGCCGCTTCGGGAGCGGGCGTGAACCGTATCCGCAGATTGCGTATCGTGAGATTCTGTTTCTTGTTGCGCGCCTTGCCTTCGTAGGAGCCGAGGTCGATAACCAGTCTGGAACTCTCGTCGTCGGCATTCATCACGCGGTGTATCTTGTCCTCCTTGCGCAGACGGTAGGAGTAGGACGAACGTCTGCTGCCGTTCTCGCGCTCGAACCACATCGACGAACGGCGCGGGTACTTGGATATGTCCTCTCCGTATTCGTACTCGTAGGAGACGTTGTACTCGCCGACGGCGACCGGCTCGATTTCGATTCGCAGGCGGGTCGAGTCGGCTGCCTTGCGTATCTCGCGCAGCGAATCGGCGAGTATCGTGCGGCGCATCGTGCGGACGGCGACATTGCTTATGGTGTCGAGTATGACAACCTGCTGTTCGAGTGCCTTGCCCTCCTCGTCCAGACGCGATATGGCGCGCTCGACGACGTTGCCCAGACGCGCGCTCTTGCGGCGCGAGAAGTTGCCGACCGTGTAGCGGACATCCTTGCTCGTGTAGCCGTACTTCTCGAAAATCGGCTCGTAGATTTGCAGCGAGTCGAGGTCTATGCGCGATACGCCGACGTAGGAGTTCGCCAGAAACGAGTCGTGGAAAATGTCGGCGAGCGTGTCGTCGGGAATGACTTTGTTGCGCCGGCATTCGGCGAATGTCGCGGCGACCGCCAGCAGAAGCAGGGTTGAAATTATGCGTCGCATCTCTTTTCGTTGTTTATCATCGCGCGGGCGGTCGAGTACGAAATCAGCCATGCCACGGCGACGAATGTCGTTATTACCGTTATGATGTCCGCGAAGTGCAACTCCACGGGATAACTGTCTATCAGAAACGCCCCTTCGGGCATCGGAATCACGTGCAGATACTGCTGCACGGCTGCCAGAGCCGTTCCCAACACCACTCCCGCCGCACCTCCGATGCCCGAAATCAGCAGCCCCTCGCGGACGAATATCCGGCGGATGAATCCGCTGTCGGCTCCGATTGCCCGCAGCGTCGGGCATTCGTGCCGCTTCTCGACGATAAGCATTATCACCGTGCCTATAATCGAGAACGACGCTATGACGAGTACCAGCAGCGAAACGAGGAATACGCCCCACTTTTCGTAGCGCATGATGCGGTAGAATGCCGAGTTCTTCTCCTCGCGGGTCGTGATTTTCACTCCGTCGCCGAGCGTTTCGGCGAGTGCCGCCCTCACTTTCGACGGCGAGTGTCCGGCGGCGACGCGTACCAGTGCCGCATCGGCGTATCCGCCGGTCGGAAAGAGGTTCTGAGCGGCTCTCAGCGACGTGATGACGAGTTCGGCATCGTTGCGGCTGTCGATTGCGAACATGCCGCACACGGGCAGTCCGATGCGGTGCATCCCGCTGAGCGGCAGCATCGAGCCTATCGCCCCTCCGCCGAGCGAGTATACCGAAACGTCGTCGCCGAAAGTGGAGAATATGCCGAGCGCGTATGCGACGCCCTCGCCCAAAAGCAATCGGTCGATTTCGCCCGTCCGCGTTTCGGCGTTGCCCAGCGAGACATGACGACCGATGGGAACGACGTCGGCATAGCGGTCGTCGGCTCCGCGGACGCGCGCCGTAGTCTGGCGGTCGCGGTATTCGAGCAGTGCCTGCCGCTCGACGACGAACGACACCGCCTCCACTCCCTCGCAGGATTCGATTTTTCGGCGGCTGTCCTCCGTGGCGCGCAGAATATCCGTTTTGCGGCTGTCGGCTGCCGTGATTTCGATGTCGGCGTCCACGGCGGCATACATCTGCCGCACGAGGGTCTCGAAGCCGTTGAACACCGACAGCAGAACAATCATCGCCGCAACCGGAACGGCGACGGCGAGCAGGCTCACACCCGCGATGATGTTTATCACCGAGTGCGACTTGCGCGAAATCAGATAGCGTCCTGCGAAAAGCCACTCCATGGGTCGTCGGTAGTTCGGTTATGAGGTTATGTCGTCATGTTGAGCGAAGCGAAACATCTGCTTCATGTCATTAGATCCTTCGCTACGCTCAGGATGACGTGAAAATGCTTATGAAACTCGCTCTGAATAACGATGTCTTTTCAAAACATTTACTTTTTCAGCAGCGAATCGATGTTCTCGATATATTCCAGCGAGTCGTCGATGAAGAACTGCAACTCCGGAATCGACTTGACCTGATTGCGCATCCGGTTGCCGAGCGCGCCGCGGATTGCGCGGTTCTGCGACTCGATGGCGTCGAGCGTCGCCGCAGCCTTCTCGTAAGGGAAGATGCTGACATAGATTTTGGCGTAGGCGAGGTCGGGCGATACACGGACGGTGGTTACCGTAACGAGCGTGCCGCGCAGCGTCGCCGACAAGTCGCGCTGGAATATCTCGGCGATGTCGCGCTGAATCTGTTTGGCTATTTTCTGTTGTCTTGTGTTTTCCATATCTTTTCTTTTTTAAGGTCTTTAAGGCCCTTAAAGTCGTTAATTTTAGTCCAGTGCGAACTTGAATGTCTCCTCGTTCTTGCGTTTCGGCTTGCGCTTGACGGTCCACTCCTTGAATCCCTCCTTGTTGAAGCGGAATCCGATGCGGATGCTCATCGTCAGATTGTCGAGCGGCGACCGCAGCGGAGTGTACCAGAACGGGTTCTCGCCAGGCTTGTTCAGTTGGTCGAGCGCGTTGTCGTAGTATTTGTTGCGGTTGCGCAGGATGTCGGAATAGCCGAAATCGTAGCGCACGCGGAAACCTATCTCTATCTGCTTTATCAGGATGTCGATGCCGCCGCCGCCCGCCAATCCGTAGCCGAAGCGGTTGTCGCGCACGGTGCGGAAATCGTATTTGCCCTTCGTGCCGGTCTCCTCGTTGTCGAATCTCGACGAGAAGTTGTAGGAGAACGTTACCGCCGCTTCGAGATAGACCCTCAAATGGTTCTTGAACAGGTAGAAGTGCGGCTGCCACACGATAGGCATCATGATGGTGTTGAGCCGGCGGGTGTAGTACTTGTAGTCCTTCTTGTCTTCGTACAGCGATGCGTAAGGCGCGTAGGAGTATCCGCGCTGCATCCATTCGAGGTCGATTCCGAATCCGCCGACGAATCGCGGCAGCGAGTAGTAACGCCACGACAAGCCGCCCGAGCAGGCACCCCAGATAGCCTTGGTCTCCTGCTTCGGATAGAGCCGCGACGTGGTCATTCCGTATCCGCCCGTTACCGCCAGCGTGTGTTGCGCCCTGACTTCCGCCGCTCCTGCGGCGAGCGTCAGCACTGCTGCCAAAACTGCTGTTTTCAATATTTTCGTCATCTTTCTGCTTGCTCTTTACGTTACTGCATACGCTGCGTTCCCATTCCTCCCGTCATCTGTTGCAGACCGCCGGTGTTGAACATTCCGCCCATGCCGCCCATCATGCCTCCCGACTGCTGGCTGTTCTGATTCTGGTTCTTGTCGCCCTGCCCCTGCTTTTTCAACATCTCCTCGTAGAGTTTTTTGAGGCGCGAGTTCTCCTTGTCGTCGAGTATCTTTATCAGATTCTCCATTGTCATTGGCACGAATATCTTCGACATGTCCATCGTAATCTCTATCTCCCAGTTCATCTTGGTCGCGAACAAATCCTCGCCGCGGTCGTTGATGTACATCTCGGCTCGTTCGGGCTGCAACCGCCCGACGACATTGCCGGCATCCCATTCGCCGTTGCCGTTGGTGTCCTCGATGACGCGCAGCCGGATTTCGCCCGCAGGGACGAAACGTATGCGGTATTTGCCGGTCTCGACGCCCTTGACCTCCTGCTGCATCTTGCCCGATGCGTCGGTCTGCTGGATGATGTACTTCTTGTTCGGTTCGCCCTTGACGTCGATAACCACCGTGGCGAACTTTTCGGGGTCGAACGACGCCAAATCCATTTTGATTGTGTCGTTCTGATAGCCCATGATGTCGGTTATCGCACCCTGCGGAATCAGGAGCCTGTATTTGGTCGCGTCCTCCCACTCGGCGTCGATTTTCCAACGCCCCATGTCGAGCGTATCGCGGATGAAACGCCGTCCGACGGGCTTCTCCTCGTTGGTGTCGCCGATGAGTTTGACGAGCGACACGCTCGCCGAGTCGAACTGCACCGCCGGAAAGTCGAGTTTCAGCGTGAAGCCCTGCTCGGGATTGAACTCGCCCTGCGTCGAGAGCGTGTATTTGAACGGATTCGGCTTCTCGGGAGCGACGTATTCGCGACCCTCCTTTTCAGCCTTCTCCCTCTCTTTCTCCTCCTTCTCGCGGGCGCGCTGCTCATCCTTGCTCTCGATGAGTTTCCAAGCGAGTTTCAGCGGCTCGGTGGTCTTGACGTACTGGCGCACGGAGTCGTGGCGGAAGTAGGTGATTTCACCCTTTATGGTGTCGGGCAGATTCTCGGCAGGCACGTTGAACCACAGCGCGACGGTATCCTTGCCGCGCGTCTGCGGGTCGTAAAGCACCTTGTCCTCCGGAATGCTGTCGAAACGGATGCTCTCGACATCGGGATTGGCGGTGTTGAAGTAGAGCAGAGCCTTTTTCTGCAACGGTCGCTGAGCCTCGACCAGCCGCTGGTTCTTGAACGCCTTGTCGGTGAACATGCGGAAGTACAACTGCGGTTCGGCGGACGGATACATGCGCAGCGAGTCGAACCAGATGCCGAATTCGGGCATCGTCGCAGGGTTGTAGACACCGTCGATGATGCCGACCATGTCGGTTCCCGCCTCGTACATCATGTTGTCGTTCTTGTCGCCGAACGCGTAGACGCGGTAGTCGACCGGTTTGAGGTTCTGTGCGATGAAGATTCCGTTGTTCTGCGCACGGGCGATGACGTCGGGCTTGCGGTTGAAAATCGTCGAGTCGTAATCGGGCGTGTCGGGCAGCGAGTCGGCGATGTAGAACCAGATGAAGGTGCGGCTGACGCTGTCCGCCGTGTAACTGTCGGCGGTGTAGCCCGAACACATCAGCGAATCGACCTCCTTGCCCGTCGAGAAGACATAGCGCATGGCGTTGAGCGGGTTGCCCTCGTTGTTGTCGCGGATTGCGCTGCCGAAATCGAGAGCGTAGGTGGTGTTCTCTTTCAGCGTATCGCGGATGGTGATTACGATGCCCTTGCCGCGGGTCGAAATCAGCGGCAGTTTCTTCATCGCAGGCGACGTGAAGAACTCCTTGCTCTGGTCCTTGATTTGGACGAACTCGTTGAACTCTATGTAGACCTTGTTGCCCTTGAACTCGGTCGTGAAGTTGTCGGGCTGCAATTTGACGATTACCGGAGGAATCGTATCCTTCGGACCGCCCTGCGGGGTCATGATATTGGCGCACCGCGTGAAGAACGCTCCCATGAAGAGCAGTGCCACGCATGTCCGCAATGCTATTATGTATCGTTTCTTGTTCATTTCGCGATAGGGTCGTTATTTTCCTCTCCTCCTTCTTCTCCGGTTCCCTCCTCTGCCGGTTTCTCGGGCGGGAAGACGTTCCAGATGCTGCCGACCTTCGACCCCTCGGTGTACGCCTTGTCGCGCCACGAGTGGAAAATCAGTGTCAGGTAGGTTTCGGGCAGGTTCTCCGCCGTCAGCAGTTTGAACATGTAGGCGTACATGCGTGTCTGCGGTTCGACGACGACTATCATCGCCGGCGACGAGGTGAGCGGCACCGCCGTATAGCATCCGGTTTCGTATTTCTCGTACGGCTCGCCGATTGCGTCGGGTTCGTTGCGCTGTGAACCGTCGGTAGTCGAGGTGATTGTGCGGTTCACGGCATCTTCGTAGGAGCGTATCTCCCAATCCTCGTTACCCGTGTAGTAGACGTAGACATCGACGCTCTCGGTCGGTACGTTCTCGCCGCCCGAGGTCTCCTGCACGAGCGTCTTGATAATCGCCGTCGTGTCGGTCGTAACTTTTTTGAAACAACCCGTCATCGTCAGGGCGACCGCAGCCGCCGCTACGATGAAGCGCATCGGTATTTTGACGTTGGTTTTCATCTCTTCACAATCGTTTTTATCTTTTTGCCGACCTCCTCGCGCGTAAGCCCCGTCGCTTCGCAGAGCGGTGCGAGTGCGAACTCGCGCTGCATGATTAGCGGGTGCGGCACTTGCAGCCGCGGGGTCGATATGTGTTCGTCGCCGTAGAGCAGTATGTCGAGGTCGATTCTGCGCGATGCGTAGGGCTCGCCCGACAGCAGTTTCTCGCGGTACTCCTGCTCGCGGTCGCGCCCCAGTTCGCGTTCTATGCCCTGCGTCGCATCGAGCAACTCCTCGGGAGCGAGTGCAGTCCTGACGACGAACGCCCTGTTGAGGAAGTCGTTCTGCGAACGGAAGCCCCAAGCCTCGCTCCGGTGCAGCGACGAGCGTGCGATGACCTCGCCTATGCGTTCGCCTATCAGCCGTTCGGCTTCGGCGAGCCGCTGTTCCACATCGCCTATGTTGCCTCCTCCGAGGATTACCGCTTCAACCATGCTTTTTCTTTAAAGTCTTTAAGGACTTTAAGGTCCTTAATGTCGTTCTACAATCTCCTTATCTGTTTGCTGACGGCGAGCGCGAAGTGGGTGAACACTATGCGCGGATTGCCGTTCTGGCTTATCTGCCGTGCCGCAGCCTCGATTTCGGCGATTATCGCCTCGATGTTGCCGCTGCCGATGAACGGTGCGAACTTGCGGCAGAACTCCGCCTCCTCGCCCCACAGGTAACTCGCTTCGGCAAGCCCCGCATGGAGCATGAACGCTTCGCGCAGCAGCCGCGAAAAGTCGGTCAGCATCGACCGCTGGCGTTCGCGCGAAAGTTGTGCCACATCTTCCGCCCAGTTCATCAGTTCCAGGTGGCGGTCGTTGTAACTCAACCGCATGATGGAGCAGAATGCCTCGAAATTCTCGTGCCGCACGTCGTCGTTGCTGCCGCCGAGCAGCCGCCGCAGTTCGAGCAGGTCGCCGCCTGCGAGCCGTGCCGTGTTGCGTATCTTCGCTTCGTCGGTCTCGCCCGACCGGCGTACTATCGGTTCGAGGTCGGATGCCGCGAGGCGCGGTACGCCGACCTCCTGCGTGCGCGAAAGTATCGTCTTCAAGAGCAGGTCGGGACGCTCCGAAACCAGTATGAATACGGTCTGCTCCCACGGCTCTTCAAGGATTTTCAATATGCGGTTCGAGGCTTCGTCGTTCATCGTTTCGGGCAGCCAGATAATCATCGTCTTGTATGCCGACTCGAAACTCTTGAACGACAGTTTGCGGATTATCTCCTCCGCCTCCTTGGTCGAAATCACGCCTTTGAGCGTCTTGCCCAGATTCAGCGCGTCGAACCACTCCTGCGGCGAGAAGTAGCCGCCCGTGCGCTCGAACATCTCGCGCCACTGCGGCATGAAACCGCTGCTCAACACCACCTCGCCGCTCTTTTTGCCCTGCTTGTTCACGGGGAACACGAAGTGGAGGTCGGGGTGTGCCAGCGCAGCAATCTGACGGCACGACGGGCATTCGCCGCACGAATCGCCGTCGTGGCGGTTGCGGCAGTGGATGTACTGGGCGTAGGCGATTGCCAGCGGCAGTGTGCCTGCACCCGCGATGCCCGTGAAAAGTTGGGCATGGCTGATGCGTCCCGCATCGACGCTCGCCGTCAGATGCCGTTTCAACTCGTGCTGTCCTGTTATGTCTGCGAATCTCATGACTTTATCTCCGTTTCAATATTGCACGCAGCATCGCCGCCACGTCGATTTTCTCGCGCCGCACGGCGTATGCCAGATAGATAACGAACAGAACCGTGTTCGCCGTATATCTTATGGCTGCCGGCTGCGGCTGGACGAGCGTTTCGCTCAATGCGAACAGCGCGAGTCCGATGATTACGTATTCGCCGATGCGCCTGAAATCGTAAGGCGTCGGGAAGTATATGCGGTTGAGCGCGAGGCTGACGGCGACCATCACCGCTTCGGCGGCGAAACGGCTCCACGCCGCGCCGAAATAGCCTGCACGCGGAATCAGTATCATGCCGCCGATGACCGAGAATGCCAGTCCCGACAGCGTTATCCAGAGCGCGAAGCGGGTCTTCTCCTCGCGCTTGTACCAGAACGAGAGGTTGAGCCATACGCCGCTCAGTATGTTCGCTCCGAGGACGACGGGCAGGATGAAGATGCCCTCGCGGAACTGCGCGCCGACGATAAGGGCGAAGATGTCGCGGTAGAGCGCGATGCCGAGGAATATCGCCATCGAGAACATCACGAAATATTTCAACGCCGCGGCGTTCATCGCCACGAAATCCTCGCGCTTGAAGTTCGACAGGAAGAACGGTTCGGCGGCGAGACGGTACATCTGCGTGAAGAGCGTCATCACGACGGCTATTTTGGTTATCGCGCCGTAGATGCCGAGTTGCGCCATCGCACCTTCGGGTACGAGGTATTTTATCATCTGACGGTCGATGAACTCGTTAGCCGTGCCGGCGATTCCCGAGAGCAGCAGCGGCAGCGAGTAGGCGAAGACGGCTGCCAGTATCGCTCTGTCTATGCGCGGTGCGATTGCTCCCGTCGCGACGATTACCGCCGAGGTCGTAACGAGACTTGCGATAAGGTTGGCGACGAATGCCCAGCCTACGCCGAACGCGCTGTCGAACAGCCCGATGCGCCAGAATCCGACGGCGAGCAGGACTTGCAGTACGATGTTTATCAGTTTGAGCGTAACGAACGTTCCAGCCTTGCCCTGTTCGCGCAGCCGCGAGAACGGGATGCAGCCCCAGACGTCGAGCATCACTATCGCGGCGACGATAAGGACGTATTCGGGGTGGGCGGAGTAGGCGTCGCCCATAAGTGCCGACACGTCGGTGCGGAACACGGCGACGGCGGCGAAGAACAGCAGTGCCGCGAGCGACGTTATGCCCCATGTCGTGGCGAATATGCGCCGTTTCGCCGCAGCGACGTCGCCCCCCGCAGCCTCCGCCTTGGCGGCGAAGCGGAAGTAACTCGACTCCATGCCGAGCGTGAGTACGACGAGCGCGAACGGAATCAGGGCGTAGACGTCGGTGATTATTCCGTAGGCGTCCAGACCGAATATGCGGGTGTAGAACGGTGTCAGCAGGTAACTCAGGAATCGTCCGAGTATGGTGCTGATGCCGTATATGGCGGTCTGTTTGGCGAGTTTTTCGAGCATATCGTATTCTTCGGCGCACAATAGCGCATTATAACTTGCAAAGTTATAAAAAAATCCGGTAAAAACGAGAAACGGGCGGGAAACCGCTGCGGCAATAAAAGATGATGGTCGGCAGATGCCGACCATCATCAAAGGACCTTAAAGACTTTAACCCCGCAGCGCGGGCTTTTCCTCCTTCGCGCCTCGGCAGTCCGAACAAGTTCGACTGCTCTCGGCTTGGCGTCGGTTAAGGTCGTTAAGGACTTTAAGAAAGCCTCTGCGCTAATACTTCATCCACCGCCACAAATCCTTGAACGACGGTTTCTTGCCGTGCATGAATATGCCGACCTTGTAGATTTTGCCCGCCAGCCACACAGCAGCGGTGAAAGTCGCATAGAGAAGCACCAGCGAGACGACGATTTCCCAGGTCGGGATGCCGCTCGGGATGCGCGCCATCATCACGATAGGCGAGGTGAAAGGAATCATCGAACACCAGAACGCCACCGGCGAGTTCGGGTCGTTCATCACGAGCATCATTACCACGAGCGAGATGATAATCGGAATCGTGATAGGCGTCGTGAGTTGCTGCGCGTCCTGCGGCGAATCGACGCTTGCGCCAACTGCGGCGAACATCGCCGAGTAGAGCAGGAATCCGCCGACCATGAACAGTAGCAGCGTGCCGAATATCATGCCGATGTAGCCCACGTTGAGTACCGACGACATGGCGGTTATCATCTCTGGGTCGATGTCCGCCGCCTGCGCTATCGCGGCGGTGTCGGCACCGCCCGCCTGTATCGCCTCGACGCTTTCGAGTATGTTGTCCGGCATCATCATCGGTATCAGCACCGTACTTGCCAGCACCATAACCGCGCCCCAGATGAGAATCTGCGTCGCCGCGACGGATGCCACGCCGAGTATCTTGCCCATCATCATGTCGAACGGACGCACGGTCGATACCATCACTTCGAGGATTCGCGAGTTCTTCTCCTCGATGATGCTCTGCATCACTATCGAGCCGTAGAGCAGCAGGAACATGTAGAGCAGGAATCCGAGTGCCATGCCGACCATTCCCGACGCGAACGACGATGATGCCGCGCTCTGCTCGTCGTCCTTGTCGTTGCGGAAAGTCGTGATGTGGAGGTCTACGGCGACCTTGTCCATTATCTCTTTGAGATTCTCGATGTTGTACTCTTTCAGACGCTCGGTTTCGATGATGTCCGAAATCTTGCGCGAAATGCTCTCCTCTATCATCATCGACGATGACGAATTGGTGTAGAGCCGCACCTCGTTGGGGTTCGCGACCACGTCGCCGCCTATGTAGAGTACGCCGAAATCCTCGTCGTCGAGCGACTTTTTCAACGCCTCGGTCAGCGGGAGGTCGGATGTGCGGAACTCGACGAGTTCGTTGGATGCGAGTTGGGGAGCGACGATGCCGCTCTCGTCTATCACCTCTATAATCTTGGTGTCGCCCTTGGCGAAAAGCATGATGAGCGTCGGTGCCGCCATCAGCGCGAGCATCAGCACCGGCATGAGCAGTGTCGTGATGATGAACGACTTCTTGTATACGCGTTCGCGGAACTCGCGAACCATTATAAGTCCTATGTTTCTCATAATCTGCAAATTTTTCGTTAATGCCCCATGACATTAAAGTCCTTAAATACCTTAAAGTCGTTAAGGAGGCATTTTTATTTTATCCGAGCGTTCCGTTTACGGCACGGATGAAAATGTCGTTCATGCTCGGGATGATTTCGGTGAACGAACGCAGTTCGACCGCATCGTTTATCGCCGCGACGGTGCTGCGCACGTCGGCATCGTCGCCGATGTGGATTTTGAGCGTCGAATAGCCCGTTACGCTCTCCTCGCTCTCCAAAATCTCGCACCTGCCGCCGAGCGTCGTTGCCAGCGACTGCGCGTCTCCGTGGAACTGAACGGTGAATATGTTGCTGCCGTGGCTGCGGCGGATTTCGTCCACCCGTCCCGACAGGATGTTGTGCGACTTGTTGATGAGCGTGATGTGGTCGCAAATCTCCTCGACGCTCGCCATGTTGTGGGTCGAGAAAATCACGGTCGCCCCGTTGTCGCGGAGCCGCAGTATCTCCTCTTTGAGCAGATTGGCGTTTATCGGGTCGAATCCCGAGAACGGCTCGTCGAAGATGAGCAGTTTGGGCTCGTGAAGCACCGTTACGATGAACTGTACCTTCTGCGCCATACCTTTCGAGAGGTCTTCGACCTTCTTGTTCCACCAGTCCTCGATGCCGAACCGCGTGAACCACTCTTTGAGGCGCACCAACGCCTCGTGGCGCGAAAGTCCTTTCAGGCGGGCGAGGAAAATCGCCTGTTCGCCGACCTTCATCTTGCGGTAGAGACCGCGTTCCTCGGGCAGGTAGCCGATTTTGTAGATGTCGTTCTGCGTGATTGGCTTTCCGTCGAAGAACACCTCTCCCGCATCGGGAATCGTGATTCGGTTGATTACTCGAATCAGCGTCGTCTTGCCCGCTCCGTTCGGTCCGAGCAGACCGTAGACCGAGCCTTGCGGAATGCTTACCGACACGTCGTCGAGCGCGGTATGCCGAGTGAATCTTTTGGTGATATGCTCGGCGCGAATAATATCCATAGCGAAATAATGAAATTTGTTTGGGCAAATGTATGAAAAAATTGCGTAACTTTGTATCCCAAAGGGCAATTTACCCCCCCCCATTATCGGTAAAAATTATACAACCATAAATAATTATCAGTATTATGAATAAAAAACAATGTGTTCTGGTGTCGGGCGGCGCGGGCTACATAGGTTCGCACACCGCAGTCGAACTCGTCGGTGCGGGATTCGACGTCGTTATCGCCGACAACCTCTCCAACTCCGACATGTCGGGCGTCGAGGGCGCACGCAGGATTACGGGCGTCGAGATTCCGTTCGTCGATGTCGATTGCTGCGACAAGGAGGCGTTCGCCGAGGTGTTCCGCAAATACGATTTCGATTCGGTAATCCATTTCGCGGCATACAAGGCTGTCGGCGAGTCGGTCGAGAACCCGATGAAATACTATCGCAACAA
Source organism: uncultured Alistipes sp. (assembly GCA_905213895.1). Lineage (GTDB taxonomy): Bacteria > Bacteroidota > Bacteroidia > Bacteroidales > Rikenellaceae > Alistipes. The sequence goes on along the minus strand of CAJMKE010000004.1, from coordinate 110,985 downwards.
CCTGTCGTCATTCATGAACGTGGTCGATTTGATGCGCGAGTTCGGTCGGTCGAACATCGTCTTCTCGTCGTCGGCTACCGTCTATGGCGAAGCCGACGAACTGCCCGTAACCGAGCAGTCGCCGCGCAAGCCCGCCACGTCGTCCTACGGCAACACCAAGCAGATGTGCGAAGACATCCTGCGCGACTCGGTGGCGGCGTATCCGTCGCTCAAAGGCATCGCGCTGCGATATTTCAACCCTATCGGCGCGCATCCGTCGGCACTTATCGGCGAACTGCCGCGCGGCGTGCCGCAGAATCTCGTTCCTTACATCACGCAGACGGCGGCAGGTGTCCGCGAGTGCCTGTCGATATTCGGCGACGACTATCCGACGCCCGACGGTTCGTGCCTGCGCGACTATATAGATATTGTAGACCTCGCCAAAGCGCATGTAGCGGCGATACGTCGCATGACGGACGGCGCGAACAAGGAGCGTTACGAGATTTTCAACATCGGTACGGGACGCGCCGTGTCGGTATTCGAACTCGTGAAGACGTTCGAGCGCGTGAACGGACTGAAACTCAATTACAAGGTCGCTCCGCGCCGTGCGGGCGACGTCGTGGCTGTGTGGGCTGATACCTCGCTCGCCAACCGCGAACTGGGCTGGAAGGCGGAACGCTCGCTGGACGACACCCTGCGTTCGGCTTGGGCGTGGGAGAAGCATGTCCGCGGGATTGAGTAGCAAGCGCGTGATAGCGGGCAATCTGCTGCGTTGCATTCGGGTCTCGAACTCGGTCGCATACGCATAGTATGCTCCCTCGTTTTCGCCCTCTGCGCCTTGCATCTTACCCGCTCTGACGCACTTGCAGCGGGATGAATAAGGTTTTCGCGAAAAAAGTCCTTAAAGTCTTTAAGGTCGTTAAGGACTTTAAAGAGAACGGGCGGTCGCGCAAATGCGACCGCCCGTTCCTGCAAAAAGATAGTTTATTGAGAAAAGTGTGTGATTATTTCCGTTTCTTGGCGAACTTGAAGTCGAAACCGATGCTGACAGTCGTGCTGCGACGCTTGTAGCGGCTGATGTAGTCGAGTCCGGTCGAGGCATTGATTGCCGTTACCGTGTGCGGGAAGTAGAATCCGTGGCAGACGCCGAGATTGAATTTCACCTTGTCGCTGATTTTCACCGCGCCTCCGATGCCGACAGCCAGCGCGTCGAGTTGGAATCCGAGTTCGGAGTGGAACGCATCCTTGACGTCGAAGTCGCTGTACTGCACGCCGCAACTGAGCAGCAGCCGTTTGCAGACGTCCCATTCCACGCCGAGTACATATTCCATAGTATTGCCGTCAATCAGTTTCTGTTTCGGAATGTCGGTTCCGAGCGCGTTCTCGAAGTGGGCGTCCTTGTCGAAATAGCAGTGATATTCAGCCGTCAGCGTTACCTTGTCGCGGAAACGCTTCGAGAGAGCCGCCGTGATAAGCGCAGGCTGGTCGTAAGGCGTCTTTTTGCCGTCGGGATACAGACCCGTGTCATCGATTCTGGTCTTGTTGGTGAGCGTGATTGCCGTGCGGAACTCGTATTTCACCGATGCCGACCATCCGCCGTGATTGAAGTAGAGCGCGAGTACCGGTGCAATGCCCCAGCCCGTCTGTTCGCAGTCGAGCGACTTGTCGGCTACGAGTGCCGCATACTGTCCTGCGGCTGCACCCATCTCGGTTCCTGCCATCGCGCCGGCTACCTTGGTGAAGAGGTCGTATGCGCCGACCATCGAGCCGTCCAGTCCGAGCGGAGCGAACGTCGGATTGACCGTGATGTTGCCGATATTGCCTTTGTAACTGTTGGTTACGTAGTTGAAGCGGGCCTGAGCAGCGAACGACAGCCAGTCGGTGATACGCACCGCCAGACCGAGATTGGCGGCGTAGGTTACCTGATAGCCGTGAACCTTGCAGCCTATCGAGTAAGCCGAAGTCGGTATGCCGAGTTGCGTCAGTGCCGCAGGCAGAGCCGCGAACTGCGACTCGAACACTCCGAGACCGTCATTGTATTTCGCCTTGCCGCCACCGCCGCCGATGCCGACCGAAGCCATGACGGAGAAGCGTTTGTGCTTCCACACGAGGTCGAGATTCGGCAGAAGCGGAGCGAAGGTCTTGCCGTCGAACCGCTTGGTCGGATTGCCGCCGTTCATCGCGAACGGTGCGTAGGTGATGTCGGCTCTGCGGTTCTGGAACACGAACTGATTGCCTATCGAGAAGTGGAATCCGTCCTCCATGAATGCCGTTCCGGCGGGGTTGAAGTATACGGCGTCGGGGTCGAGCGACGTTCCGCGCGCAATATGACGTATCCATTGCGGACTCTGATTGGTGTTGGTCATTATTCCGCCTGCGAACGATTCGGAAGAGACTGCCGCCGCAAGGGCGAGTAGTGCGAAAAATTTTTTCATCTGTCGTTTTGTTTGATTCAACATTGCGTCTGCGATACACCCGATTGCCATGCCGGACGGCGTATCGGACGCTGCAAATGTCGTTTTTATCGTCCGTCGGCGAAACAAAATGGGAGACAGCCTCTGCGTATGTGGCGAAATCCCTATAAGGGGCGAAAATCGCAAATGTGTGGCGAAATACGTAATGATGCGTGGGCGTAGCGGGGCGGAAACCTGCTTTTCAGGTCGGGTTCGCACGGCGGCGAAGTGCGGTAAGGTATGTTTTTTGAATCGGGACGGACAAAAAAGCGGCGAAATTTGGTTTGTGCATCGAAAAATTATTATTTTTGTAAAAAATAGACATTTGTACATTTATGGAATATGCAAATCAACTGAAAGAGTATGCTCCGGCGCAGTCGGAGGCTCACGTGGCGGAAACGGTAGCCCGCATCAAGGCTGCCGCCGCGAAGAACCATACGGCGGACGTCTACAAGTTCTGCCTGTCGGCTGTCGACCTTACGACACTTACGTGCAACGACTCCGTCGAGTCGGTAACCGATTTCGCCAAACGCACGGTAACTTTCCCCGAGAAATATCCGGATATCCCGAACGTCGCGTCAATCTGCATCTATCCGTCGTTCGTCGAGACGGTGGGCGTTGCCGTGGACGGTACGCCGATGCGCATCACGAGTGTTGCGGGCGGATTCCCGTCGTCGCAGACATTCCTCGAAGTTAAGATGTTGGAGGTCGCCATGGCGGTCGAGAACGGAGCGGACGAGGTTGATATAGTGCTTAACGTCGGCAAGATGCTGACGGGTGCTTACGACGAGGCTGCGAACGAGGTCGAGATGATTCGCTCGGAGATGGGCGACGACATCGTGCTGAAAGTGATTATCGAGTCGGGCGCGCTCAAAACACCGGAACTGATTCGCAAGGCATCGCTGCTTTCGATGTTTGCGGGTGCCGATTTCGTGAAGACCTCGACCGGCAAAATCGACGTTGCTGCAACTCCCGAGGCGGCTGTCGTGATGTGCGAGGCTATCAGGGATTACTACGAAAAGACGTCGCGCAAGGTCGGCTTCAAGGCTGCGGGCGGCGTGCGCACTCCCGAGGATGCCGCGCTCTACTATACCATCGTCGAGGATATTCTGGGCAAGGAGTGGCTTACGACCGACCTGTTCCGCATCGGAGCGTCGTCGGCAGCCAACAACCTGCTCTCGGCAATCGTCGGCGAGCCGGTGAAGCATTTTTAGCGGAAATTGTACGATAATAAACCAGCCGTACCTTTTCGGGTGCGGCTGGTTTTATTAAGGACTTTAAGGTCCTTAAAGTCCCTAAGGTCGTTAAGGACCTTATCCCTATTTTACAGAATCTTTTTCACAAGCGCGAACATGCGGTAGGGCATGTAGCGGAACGGAAGGTCGAGCCATGTCGGGGTCGTGACGACCGCGCGGCGGTGCGAAAAGACATCGAAACTCTCGCGTCCGTGGTAACTCGACATGCCCGAATTGCCAACTCCGCCGAACGGCAGATTCTCGTTGGCGATGTGCATTATAGTGTCGTTGATGCACGCTCCGCCCGACGAGGTGCGGCGCAGCACGATGTCGCCCATTTCGCGCGAGCCGAAGTAGTAGAGTGCGAGCGGCTTCTCGCGTGAGCAGACGAAATCTATCGCCTTCTGCGTGTCGTCGAACGTGAGCAGCGGGAATATCGGACCGAAAATCTCCTCCTGCATGACGGGTGCGTCTGGCGAGACGTTGTCGAGTACGGTCGGCTCGAAGTAACGCTCCTCGCGCGAACGGCTGCCGCCGACGATTATATCGCCGTCGGCGAGATACGATTCCAGCCGCTCGAATGCGCGGTCGCTGACGATGCGCACGAAATGACGGCTTTTCTGCGGGTCTTTGCCGAGCAGCGACTTGAACTCGCGGTCGAGCGCGGCGACGAACTTGTCCTTTACCGCTTTGTGTACCAGCAGATAATCCGGCGCGATGCAGGTCTGACCGGCATTCAGGCACTTGCCCCATGCGATGCGCCGGGCGGCGACATCGATTTTGGCGTCGCAATCGACGATGCACGGGCTTTTGCCGCCGAGTTCGAGTACGACGGGCGTCAGATGCCTGGCTGCGGCGGTCATGACGGTGCGTCCGAGCGACGGACTGCCGGTGAAGAATATGATGTCGTAGCGGCGGTCGAACAATGTGGCGTTCACGTCGCGATTGCCCTGAACTACTGCGATATACTCCTCGTCGAACGTGTCGGCAATCATCTTCTCGATGACGGTCGCGACGTTAGGCACGTAGGGCGACGGTTTGAGTACGGCGGTGCAGCCTGCCGAAATCGCACCGACGAGCGGATTGAGCAGCAGTTGCACGGGATAGTTCCACGGAGCGACGATGAGCGCGGTGCCGAGCGGCTCGCTGATTATGCGGCTGCGCGACGGAAACATTTTCAGCGGCGTGCGGCGGCGTTCGGGTGCTGACCAGCGCGCGACGTGTTTCAGATGATTGTCGATTTCGCCGAGAACAATGCTGATTTCGGTCAGGTACGCCTCCTCGTAGGATTTGTGCAAATCGCTCCACAGAGCCTCTGCCAGAGGCTTTTCCCATTTGCGCAGAGCCTCTTTCAGGCGTCGCAGCGCAAGGCGTCGCACCGCGATGTCGAGCGTAGCCCCGCTGCGGAAGTATTCGCGTTGGGCGGCGACGATTCTGTCGATGCGCTCGGTCGATGTGTTGGCAACTCTCATAGGCGGTCAGTTTTTGCGTCCGGTGAAGTTGTCCATCGCCGAGAATATGCCGAAGCACTTGCCGAAGAGGAAATCGAATACCGCCGTCGGGCAGATTCCCTGCATCAGACGGATGAAGTGGAAACTCCACGGAATGCCGCGGAAATCCTTGTTGCGCTCTATCGCGCGGATTATCTTGCGCGACGTCCGTTCGGGGTCGAGTATCGGGAATATCGGCGAATGCACGCCGTCGAACATGCCCGTATTTATATAATAAGGTGCGACGGTCGTGAAACGCACTTTGCTGCGGGCTTGGCTCAACTCGATGCGCACCGAGTCCGACCAGCCGATGACTGCCCACTTGCTCGCCGCGTAAATCGACATCTTCGGATTGGAAATCATGCCTGCCGCAGAAGCGATGTTGCAGATATGCCCCTCGTCGCGGGCAATCATCTCGGGCAGCATCTGCAACGCCACGACCATCGGAGCGATGGTGTTCACCTCCATCGTCAGGCGTATGTCGTCGATGGTCTGCTTGTCGAACGTCCTGTTGCCGCGGACGATGCCGGCGCAGTTGATGAGGATGTTTACCTCACCGCAATCGCGCTTCACTTCGGCGTATGCCGCGGCGACAGCCTCGGCGTCGGACACGTCCACGCGGTAGCCGCGCACCTTGCCCAGCGGGGCGTACTCCGCAGCGACGCAGTCGATGCTCTCGCGGTTTATATCCCAGATGATGAGGGTGTCGGCACCCTTTTCGAGTACCAGACGTCCCATGATTTTGCCTATTCCCGACGCTCCGCCGGTGATAAGAACTCGTTTGCCTTCTATTTTGGACATGGCGTTCTGTTTTTGTTTGGAGACCTTAAAGTCTTTAAGGACTTTAAGGTCGTTGATTCTGTTCTTGCACGTTTGGCGCGGATTCGCTACCTTTGCATAGCGTGTCGTGCGGCAGCGGAATGCGCATGGCAAATCTAATCAAAATTCTCGGGAATTGCAATTCCGATTTGCCGGAACGGACGTAAAATGTTATAAAATAACTGAATATGGCAGACAATGAAATTCTTCGCAGACGGTTTCTCGCCCACGTGGCCCAGACCTCGCCGTCGCCGATGATGATTCCGGTCGAGCGCGCCGAGGGAGTGTTTTTCCATACTCCCGAGGGCAAGCCCTACTACGACCTCGTCGCGGGAGTGTCGGTGAGCAACGTCGGACACTCCAATCCCTATGTCGTCGAAGCCGTCAAGCGGCAGGCTGAACGGTATATGCACATTATGGTCTACGGTGAGATGCTCGAACGCCCGCAGGTCGAGTATGCGACCGAGATTGCGTCGCTGCTTCCGTCGCCGCTGCGCAGCGTCTATTTCGTCAATTCGGGTGCGGAGGCGGTCGAGGGGGCGTTGAAACTCGCCAAACGCTATACGCGCCGTGCCGAGATGATTTCCATGCGCCGCGCCTACCACGGCTCGACCCACGGTGCTATGAGCATGATGGGCGAACCCGAGGGCGAGGAGTGGAAGAATGCGTTCCGACCGCTGCTGCCTGCAACGAAGGCGATAGATTTCAACGATTTCGATGCGCTGTCGGAGATTACCGGACAGACGGCGTGCGTGCTTTGCGAACCCGTGCAGGGCGAAGCGGGCGTCCGTCCGCCGAAGGAGGGCTACCTGCAAGCGTTGCGCAGGCGTTGCGACGAGGTCGGCGCGCTGCTGATTTTCGACGAGATACAGACGGGCATGGGGCGTACAGGCTCGATGTTCGCGATGCTCAAATACGGCGTAACGCCCGATATCGTGTGTCTCGCCAAGGCTTTCGGCGGAGGAATGCCGCTGGGAGCGTTCGTCGCGTCGAACGAAATCATGGATACTCTGCAAAGCAATCCGACGCTCGGGCATATAACCACTTTCGGCGGGCATCCCGTATGCTGCGCCGCGGGGCTGGCGGCACTGCATTACTTGCAGCGCAACGACGTCGTCGCGCAGGTCGAGCGCAAGGGCGCATTGTATGAACGGCTGCTCGCAGGACATCCGCAGGTGCGTGAAATACGTCGCAGCGGACTGCTTCTGGCGGTCGAACTCGGCGATTCGGCGAAGATGTTCCGCATTATGGAGATGTTCGCCGAGGAGGGCATCATGAGCGACTGGTTCCTCTATTGCGACACGGCGTTCCGCATTTCGCCGCCGCTCACCATCACCGATGACGAGGTACGCGACAGCGCGGACATCATTCTGCGGTGTCTCGACAGGTTGTAGGAGACTGACCAGGAACGCGGGCAGGGGCAATAGGTAATATAGGCTGAATAGGTATTATACGTTTTTCTCCTATATTGCCTATTTTACTTATACTGCCTATCCTGATTTTTGAGTTTGACCCCCCCCCACCAAAAAAAAGATGACCTTCCTGGTAGTCTGGCAACTCCGGAAGGTCCTGTGTTAGGTTAGTTAGGTTAATGAGCAGTGGGAGAACCCCACAATCGTACTGCAAAGGTACTGCTAATTTTTATATATGCAAACTTTTTCATAACAATTTTAATAAAAATCGACATTTTTCGATTATGTATTGTAACGAATTGCCTGCGGGAAGTTACATTTGTTAATTTTTCAATAATTATAAAAATTCGTAAGTCGCTGCGGGTCTTACTCCTCCACTGCCGCTTTGAGTGCGGCTATCTCGGTCGCCCAACGCTCCTCGTCGGGCGTTTCGAGAATCAGCGGCATGCCGTCGAACAGCGGCGAACGGGCGATGAAACGGAAACACTCCCAGCCGATTGTGCCGTCGCCCAACGGAGCGTGGCGGTCTACATGGCTGCTGAGCGGCTTCATGGCGTCGTTGAGGTGCATTCCGCGAAGATATTTCAGCCCGACGGTGCGGTCTATCTCCTCGAACGTGCGGCGGCAGGCATCCTCCGTGCGGAGGTCGTAGCCCGCGGCGAATGCGTGGCAGGTGTCGATGCAGAATCCGACGCGCGACTTGTCCTCGACCCTGTCGATGATGTATGCCAATTGCTCGAATGCGAAACCGAGGTTGGAGCCTTGCCCGGCGGTGTTCTCGATGACGGCTGTTACGCCGTGCGTGCGGTCGAGGGCGATGTTTATCGATTCGGCAATGCGGTCGAGACTCATCAGCGCGGTTATCTTGTTCAGGTGGCTGCCCGGGTGGAAATTCAGTCTGTCGAGTCCCAAAGCCTCGCATCGGCTCATCTCGCCGATGAACGATTCGCGCGACTTTTCCAGCCCTTCGCGCTCGGGATGCCCGAGATTTATCAGATAACTGTCGTGGGGCAGTATTTGCGCCGGTGCATATCCGCATTCGGCACATGCTTTGCGGAACCGTTCGCACTGCTCGGCGGTGAGCGGCGGGGCGTTCCACTGACGCTGGTTCTTGGTGAAGAGGGCGAATGCTGTCGCACCTATGTTCCTGGCATTGACGGGGGCGTTTTCGACGCCGCCCGACGCGCTTACGTGAGCACCGAAATATTTCATGGCTGTCGTGTTTGTCGTTAAATAATACAAAGATACGAATAAGCGAGGGCAAAAGCAAACTTGTTTGCATTTTGCCGAGCGGGAGTATCTAAGGCGAAGCCAAAGATATAAATTTTTGGTTATCTTTGCGTCGTGAAAATATAAATAGAAAATAACATGAGAAAATTTATCCTCGTTTTTTCGGCATTCGCCATGTTCGTATGTGCATCGGCTTCGGCTCAGGTAACGGTCGAGACCGCCGCACCGAAGGAGCAGCCGACGTTCAACGACACGGTGAAAACCGACGATTCCAAACCCGAATTTTCGAGTGTCGCGCAGTTGAAGGCGGAGCGCGCCGCAATCCGCAAGGAGCGCAACACCATCGAATTCAATGTCGGCGTGAACGGTTCGCTCTCGAACTTCAACAGCAAGTGGCAGGCGGCGAACGGTAGTGTCAATTCGATTACCGGCATCGCCAACATCCTCTTCACCCACTCGTTTAAGAAGGACAAGTTCTCCATCGACAACAAGGTTACCGGCAAACTCGGTGCCACGAGCAAGAGTTCGACATGGACCAAGAGCCAGGACGAATGGTTTCTCTCGACCGCGCCTGCGTACAAGATTTCCGACAACTGGAATTTCGGAGCCATCATCTCGCTCCGCTCGCAGTTCGCCAACGGCGAGGACGACAAGGATAACCGCACGAGCCGCTTCTTCGCTCCGGGTTATTTCAACGTGTCGGTCGGTTTCACCTACGTATGCCCGAAACCGAAATTTCCGGTCAAAATCAACCTTTCGCCATTGTCCATGAACTCGACGTTCGTTTGCAGCAACACCGTCCGCGACGTATTCTTCAAGAAAAAGTGGAGCGCAGTTACCTACGACGAATACAAAGCCAATCACGAACTGCTGTCCGCCGAAGAGCGCAACACGCCGTACTGCTACGGTCTGACGCTCGAAAACGGCACGTCGCGCTACGAGGGCGGTTCGTCGGTGCAGATAGATTTCGACCGCACGTTCGGCAAGAAGGAGATTTTCCGTTACCGCACGACGTTCTATTCGTTCTACGGCTGGATTAACGAACTCACGCAGCAGGCGAGCAAGGACAAGGACCTGTTCGAGAGCATCGTGCCGACGATTCGCTGGGAACACACGATAGACATCAAGGCGACGAAGTATTTCTCGACGCAGTTCTATTTCCAGATGTACTACAACAAGGCGCAGGTCAATTCGTTGCAGACGCAAATTATTCTCGGCGTCGGCGTCTCGTACACGTTCAGGAATAAATAGCAGCAGCGATGTCGGAACGTATGCGCCACAGAATCTTCGCGCTGCTTGTCGTCGCGGCGATATTCCTCGTCGGCTGGCTCGTCGGTCGCTCCTACGGACGGCGAATCACCGACGAACAGATAGTCCGTGTCGTCGGCGGATTGTCCTCCGGCGGGGGCAAGGTTACGCGGGTTCTGTCGCTTATCGAGAACAGTTACGTCGATTCCATCCCGTCCGACTCCATCGCCGAGGTGGCTATTCCCGCCATTCTCGAAGTCCTCGACCCGCATTCGGTCTACATTCCGGCGCGCGAGTTCGAGCAGACCGAGGAGCCGCTCCAAGGCGAGTTCGACGGAATCGGCGTGGTGTTCAACATGGCTACCGACACGGTGATAGTCCTCAATGTCGTTCCGTCGGGTCCGAGCCAGAAGGCGGGCGTGCAGGGCGGCGACCGCATTATTCGCGTGAACGATACGTTGATTGCGGGACAGAAGATGTCCACGACCGAGGTCATGAAGCGTCTGCGCGGCAAGCGCGGGACGCAGGTACGCCTGTCGCTCGAACGCAAGGGCATAGCCGAGCCGGTCGAAGTGGTCGTTACGCGCGATGCAATACCGCTTCACAGCGTCGAGGCGGCAGTGATGCTGACCGAGAATACGGGATTCGTCAAACTGTCGCAGTTCTCGCGCACGTCCTACGCCGAGGTTACGTCGGCTGTCGAGCGGCTGCGCAAGGAGGGGATGACCGATTTGGTTCTCGACCTGCGCGGCAATTCGGGCGGATTTCTCGACCAGGCGATATTGATAGCCAACGAGTTTCTGCCGAAAGGCAGCCTGATAGTCTATACCGAAGACCGCCACCACCGCCGCGTGCATCAGTTCAGCGACGGTCGCGGCAAATCGACCGACCTCGCGCTGGCGGTGCTTATCGACGAGGGCAGTGCATCGTCGAGCGAGATTCTCGCCGGGGCGTTGCAGGACAACGACCGCGGAACCATCATAGGTCGCCGCTCGTTCGGCAAGGGTCTGGTGCAGTCGCAGGTGCCGTTCCCCGACGGTTCGGCGTTGCGTCTGACGGTCGCCCGCTACTATACGCCTACGGGTCGTTCGATTCAGAAACCCTATTCGGCGGGCAACGACGACTACGAGATGGACATCATCAACCGTTTCAACCACAATGAGTTCTTCTCTGCCGACAGTATCCGTTTCGCCGATTCGCTGCGCTTCACGACGCCTAAGGGCAAGACGGTCTACGGCGGCGGAGGAATCATGCCCGATGTGTTCATGCCGCTCGATACCACGAACGTTACCAAATACTATCTGGAAGTCAGCGGACGCAACATCCTCTATCGCTATACGATAGACTATGCCGACAGCCGCCGTGCGGAGTTGGGGGCAGCCAAGACGACGGCGGATTTGCAGCGCATGTTCGACCGCGACCGCGGAATGTTCGACCGCTTCGTCGGGTATGCGGCTTCGCAGGGCGTCAAGCCCGTCCGCCGCGACATCGAACGTTCGCGGGAGATAATGGAGGCGCAGTTGAAGGCGTTCGTCGCCCGCAATTCCGATTTGGACAACAGCGCATTCTACTACTTCATCTATCCTATCGACAATACGCTGCGCCGCGCGGTCGAAATCCTCGACGAGGAGCGCGGGAAGCAGGAGCGATAGCGGCTGTAAAGTCGCGATAGCCGGCACGAACGACGTGTCGGCTATCTTCGTTAAAGTCTTTAAGGTCGTTAAAGATTTATTTTTCTGCGAACCCGCCCCTCGCGAGCAGGGCTTCGCTGTCGCGCACCGCTTCGCGGCACCAGCGGTAGAGCATCTGCGACAACTGTCCGTCGCTCAGCCGCCACTCCGCTACCTCCTGCCGCATCCGCTGCGACAACATATATATAAGTATGGCTGCCGATGCCGAAACGTTGAGGCTCTCGACCAGTCCGCACATCGGGATTTTCAGAAATTCGTCCGCCGAAGCGATTACCTCGTCGGATATCCCTTGTTTCTCGGTGCCGAATACGAGCGCGAAGCGACCCTTCGCGACGTCGAACGTCTCGGGTGTGCAACTCTCGCGGTGAGGCGTGGTGGCGACTATGCGGTAACCGTCGGCTTTGAGCGAGCGTATCGCCTCGGCGGTCGATTCGTGGCGGCGGATGTCTATCCACTTGTCGGTTCCGCGCACGATGTTGAGATTGGGATTGAAGCGGCAGAGCGTTTCGACCGTGTGTATGTTGCGTATGCCGAACGCTTCGCAATGACGCACTATGGCACTCGCGTTCTGCGGATGAAACATGTTCTCGGTCATCACCGTGATGTAGTCGGTGCGCATCGCCGCAGCACGGCGCAGCGCGTCGAACCGCTCGGGCATCATGAACTCCGACAGGTATTGGATTCGCTCGTCGCACTGCTCCGCCGTGAGGAGCGGCGACGGCATGTCATTTCCGGTATTTGTCATCGTCGTCGAGGATTTTCAGGTAACTTTCGTAGCGCGAGTAGGCTATCTCGCCGCACTCCACCGCCCGCACGACGGCGCATCCCGGCTCGTGGGTGTGGGTGCAGTTGTAGAACTTGCAGTCGGCGGCAACGCGCATCATCTCGGGGAAATAGTGCCACAACTCGTGGTCTTCGATGTCGATAAGCCCGAAACCCTTGATGCCGGGGGTGTCGATTATGTAGCCGCCGCTGCCGATAGGATACATGGTCGAGAACGTCGTTGTGTGGCGACCCTTGCGGTGGCTCTCCGAAATCTCGCCCGTGCGGATGTCGAGCGACGGGTCTATCGTGCGCACGAGCGTCGATTTGCCGACTCCCGAATTGCCCGACAGCAGGGTGGTGCAACCTTCGAGCATCCCGCGCACCCGCTCCACTCCGCGTCCGTCGACGGTCGAGAGGTCGATTACCTCGTAGCCCGCCGATTCGTAGGTGCGGTGGAACTCGGCTGCCGCCTGCGGATTGGCGTCGAGCAGGTCGCATTTCGCCAGAAGTATCGTTACCGGCACTTTGTACGCCTCGCACGTAATCAGGAAACGGTCGATGAACTCGGTCGCCGTGACGGGTTCGGCTATGGTGGCGACAATCATCGCCCTGTCGATGTTGGCGGCGATGATGTGCGACTCCTTCGAGAGGTTCGATGCGCGGCGGATGATGTAGTTGCGGCGCGGAGCGATGTCGCATATCGTCCATTCGCCCTTGTCGTCGCACTCGCAGAATACCGTGTCGCCGACGACGACCGGATTGGTCGAGCGTGCGCCGCGCAGACGCAGTCGACCGCGAATGCGACACCGGAGCCGTTCGCCCTCATGCTCGACTTCGTACCAACTGCCCGTTGCCCGTATTACTAAACCGCCGATTCGCATTTTCTCTGATTTTCGGATGCCGGCTCACCGTCCGTAGCCGGGATTTGCCGTTTCAGCCAGTCGATGTAGGGGAATATGCACTCCGACACGCCTTTTACGGGGCGGAACGTGCGCGACGAGGCGATGTATTTCTTGTCCACGAGTTTCATGTCGGCATTGAGCGAGTCGAACGCCGCGTATGCGACGCTCAATATCAGCAGAGCCTTGACGAGCGAAAGCGTGATGCCGAGCAGCGTGTCGAGCGAATGCAGACCGATGAAGGAGAGCATCGAGCGCAGGAATTTGGCGAGTATTGCGGCTATAATCACTGCGGCTACGAACGTTACGGCGAATCCCGCCACTGCGGCGAACTGCGGGTCGATGCCGAGCATCGTGCCGACCCGCGCCCCGAACCGTATGGCGAGTATCAGCCCTGCGACGATGCCTGCGAGCGACAGCAGTTGCGCCACCAGCCCGCTCCGCCAGCCGCTGACGACCGCCCATACGAAGGCGATGATGGTAATTATGTCGAAAAAGTTCATTCGTGTGTCTATTGTCCGCACGAAGTTAGCACAATTTTCGGTAATTTCCTAAAAGTCGTTAAAGACCTTAATCTCTTTAAGGTCGTTAAGGAGGTTAAAGTCGTCGAGGTCTTTTGAAAAATTAGTTCTATCTTTGCACTGACAAACCATGACCGTTATGAAAAAGTGTCTGCTCGTTCTCTCGATTCTGCTCTCCGTCGCACTCGGAGCGGCGGCTCGCGATACCTATATTCTCAACAACGACTGGCGGTTCTTCTTCAAGGAGGAGAATTCGAGCGACGAGGCGCGCTACGTCCGTCTGCCTCATACGTGGAATCTCGATGCGCTCACTGGCGACGGCTCGTACCGTCAGACGACGGCGAACTATCTGCGCACCCTCTTCATTCCTGCCGACTGGAACGGAAAGCGGCTCTTCCTGCGCTTCCACGGCGTGCAGAGCGTCGCCGACGTGTTCCTGAACGGAACCCATATAGGCGAACATCGCGGCGGCTGGACGGCATTCACGTTCGAGATAACCGACAAGGTGCGTTTCGGCAGCGACAATACGCTGCTCGTGGTCGTCAGCAACAACTATCAGAACGACGTGCTGCCGACATCGACCGAAATGAACCTCTATGGCGGCATCTATCGCGACGTGGAACTCGTCGTAACCGACAGAATCGCCGTTTCGCCGGTCTGGTACGGCACTGACGGCGTGATGGTTCATCAGAACGAGGTGTCGTCGGAGCGTGCGGACGGCTCGGTCGGCGTGATGCTTGTCGGCAAAAAGGATGCGCCGTGCAACGTTACGGTCGATATAGTGTCGCCCGACGGATACGTCGCCGTTACAAAGAGCGTGAAGGCGAAGGCTGACGGAAAGATGCTCAACATCCCGTTCTCGATAGACAATCCCGAGTTGTGGTCGCCGAAGACGCCGAATCTCTATAAGGTGTCGGTGATGGTCGGCAGCGACAGCGTCGGTGTGGTAACGGGATTCCGCAAGATAGAGTGTACGCCCGAACGCAAGTTCACCGTGAACGGCAAACGCTGCTGCATCCACGGCGTTACGCTCTGCCACGACAGGGTGCCGTCGGGAAGCGCGCTGACGGAGAAGGATTACGACGCCGACCTGCGGATTATCCGCGAAACGGGTGCCAATGCAATCCGTTCGGTCGGCGGTCCTCATGCCCAGTACCTCTACTACGAGTGCGACCGCCGCGGAATCGTCGTGTGGATAGACTGCCCGCTGACGCAGGCTCCGTTCCTGAGCGACATGGCGTATTTCGCCACGCCGCGTTTCGAGGAGAACGGTCGCCGGCAGTTGCAGGAGATAATAGTCCAGAACTACAATCACCCGTCCGTCGCCATGTGGGGCATATTTTCGCTGCTGCGCGGCACGGATAAGGGGCAGTTGGAGTATGTGCGCGAACTCAACGCGCTCGCCAAGAGCCTCGACAAGTCGCGTCCGACCGTCGCTTGCAGCAATCAGGACGGCGAAATCAACTTCATAACCGACCTTATCGTCTGGCAGCAGAATGTCGGTTGGAGCAGCGGCTCGACCGAAGACCTGACTGTGTGGCAGTCGGCTCTGTCGTCGCACTGGAACCACCTCGCGCAGGCGGTGTGCTTCGGCGAGGGCGGAACCTACGGGCAGCAGAACGAATCGTACGTCAAGCGCGGCAGCAGCAGCCTGCACCGCATTCCGGAGAGTTGGCAGACGCGATTCCACGAGGGATATATGAAGTATATCGACGAGAATCTGTTCTGGGGCGTGTGGATTAACACGATGTTCGATTTCGGCTCGGCGCGCTACCGTGCGGGAGTGCGCAATACGGGTCTCGTCTCGTTCGACCGCGCGCAGCGCAAGGATGCCTACTATCTCTACCGCACGCTGTGGAACCGCAGGGTGCCTACGCTGCATATCGTCGGCAAGAACCGCGACATACGCATGCGCACGTCGCAGTGCTTCACGGTCTATTCGTCGGGCGATGCGCCGATGCTGACCGTCAACGGCGATACCGTCGCCATGCGCCGTATGTCGCAGGGCGTTTTCCGCTCGGACAGCGTCGCGCTCAAAGGTCGCAACGAGATACGCGCATGGTCGGGCGACTGCGCCGACTCGATGACGCTTACAATCGGCAGTTACCTAAAACGTCGGCAGTAGAGGTGCCTTCGCACATCAGCAGGTCGAGCATCGACAGATTGGGTGCGAACGGCATGCGGTCGGAGAACAACTGGAAATAGCGGGGAGCGTCGAACGGCGTTTCCCGTTTTTTCGGTCGCAGGTCGCATGCGCCCTCCTGCGGTTCGACGTATGCTTCGGAGAGCGAGAACTGCGGTTCGATGTTCAGCAGAGAGAGTGTTTCACGGATGATTTCGAGGTCGTAATCGACCAGATATTTCCACTCGCGCTCGTAGAACCGCGCGATGCGGTCGGCTATCATGTCGAAATAGGGCGACGAACGGTAGGCGGAGCATATCGCCGTCCAGTGCTGGTGCTGCCAGCGTTTGGAGTAGTCGATGCGGACGTCGCATACGGGCGTCCGAGGTCGGTCGGCGTGTTGCAGGCAGACCGACAGCGGCATCGTGCCGTTCGCCGTCATTATCTCCGTGCGGTTGCGCAGCGAACGCTTTATGTAGTGTTCGCGGATGTCTATCACGCACTCTCCGCCGCCGCGGACGAGCCGTGCGAAATACTCTATGTCGCCCCAGTAGGCTATGGGAAGGATTGTCATCGGCATTTCGCTATTCCTGGGTCTCTTTCCACTTGCCGTCAGCCTTAATCAGCGCAATCAGCCGTTCGAGTGCCTGCTCCTGCGGAATGCTGCGCTCGACGACCTCGCGACCGCGGTAGAGCGTGATGCGTCCCGCGCCTGCGCCGACATAGCCGTAGTCGGCGTCCGCCATTTCGCCCGGTCCGTTTACGATGCAGCCCATGACGCCGATTTTCAGCCCTTGCAGATGCGACGTGCGCGCCTTTATCTCGGCGAGCGTCGCCTCGATGTCGTAGAGCGTGCGTCCGCAACTCGGACACGCGATATATTCTGTACGCGACATGCGCACGCGGGCGGCTTGGAGTATCGAGAGTTCGATTTCGCGGATGCTCTCCGGCGAGTGTTGCGGAGCGTCTATCCATACTCCGTCGGCAAGTCCGTCGAGCAGCAGCGAACCCATGTCGGCGGCAGCCTTGACGGCGAGCGTCGCAAGGTCGGCATCGTCGTAGCGGCGTTTGATTATCGCCGGCGTCTGAGCGTCGCTGTCGAGTATGGCAGCCCGCCACTCGGCGGTCGGATTCTGCGAAACAGCCTCGATGACGGCGTATCCGTCCGTCGGTTCGTCATGGACGACAGGCTGCGCATCGGTGCGGCGTCGGTATTCGGTCGGCGAGTAGCGTTCGGGGTGCTTCACCTCGAACCGTCCGTTGCGGCGGCTGAAATAGTCGACGAGCAGTTGCGCCACGGGGACCTCGTTCTCTGGAGCCTCGGTCAGCGACACGCGTATCGTGTCGCCGATTCCGTCGGCGAGCAGCGCACCTATGCCGACGGCACTCTTTATGCGCCCGTCGATACCGTTGCCCGCTTCGGTAACGCCGAGATGAATCGGAAAGTCCATCCCCTCGGCATCCATCGCCTCGACGAGCAGTCGGTAGGCGTGAACCATCACGCGCGTGTTGCTCGATTTCATCGAAACGACGACCTGGTCGAAGTTTTCGCGGCGGCAGATGCGCAGAAACTCCATAGCCGAAGCGACCATACCCTGCGGCGTGTCGCCCAGTTCATCAACTATGCGTCGGGCGAGCGAACCGTGGTTCACGCCGATGCGCAGTGCGACGCCGCGACGGCGGCACTTGGCAATCAACGCTTCGAGTTCGCCGCTGTCGGTGCGGTAGTTGCCGGGGTTGATGCGCACCTTGTCCACATGGTCGGCGGCTATGGACGCTATTTCGGGTACGAAGTGTATGTCGGCGACGATTGCCGTCGTGTAGCCGTCGGCACGCAGACGCGGCATGATGGCGGCGAAGTTCTCGCCCTCGCGCCGTCCCTGCGCGGTGAGACGCACTATCGGTGCGCCCGCATCCGCAATGCGCTCTATCTGAGCCACGCTGGCTTCGGTATCGGCGGTCGGGGTGTTGGTCATCGACTGCACGGCAATCGGACGGTCGCCGCCTATGACGGTCGAGCCTATGCGCACTTCGCGGCTCGGACGGCGTCGGTATTCGTTGAGATTCATAAAAAGGGTCTTATGTTTTGACAAAAATAGCAATAAATTCGGGATGCACGGATTTTATAATTATAATTATTATTTTTGCATTATGGGAAATCCGTTGGACAGCAGCATAAAGTTCGTTCCGGGGGTCGGCGAAGCCCGCGCCCGCCTGCTTCAACGCGAACTGGGCGTCGCGACAATGCGCGACATGCTCTACCATTTCCCGTTCCGCTACATCGACCGCACGCGAATCTACAAACTCTCCGAAATCGACGAAAACACCTCCGCCGCCTACGTGCGCTTCCGTGCGAAAGTTACTGGCAAGAATTTCGCGGGCGAGGGGCGCAAACGCCGCTTCTCGATATACGTGAGCGACGGCACGGGGTCTGCCGAACTGATTTGGTTCCAAGGCATAAAGTGGGTGGAGAAGCGGTTCGAGGTCGGTCGCGAATATATGGTTTTCGGTCGCCCGTCGTTCTTCCGCGGCGAACTGTCGATGGTGCATCCCGAAGCGGAACTCGTCGAAAAGGCTCTCTCGCGCCGCGAGGAGAGCGGCTTGCAGGGCATCTATCCGATGACCGAGGCTCTGACGTCGGCTGTCGGCGCGAAGGGTATCTACAACATAATTTGCAGCCTTTGGGGCATCGTGCGCGAGAGCATTGTAGATTACATGCCCGACGCGCTGCGGCGGAAATACGGACTGGTCCCGCTCTCGGAGGCGTTGTACAACATCCATTTCCCGCAGTCGCCCGAACGTCTGCGTCAGGCGCAATACCGGTTGAAATTCGACGAACTTTTCGGCGTACAACTCAACATACAGTCCAAACGGTCGGTGCGCGTCGGCAACCGCGACGGATTCGTGTTCAACCGCGTGGGCGACAAGTTCAACACGTTCTACACGACTAAACTGCCGTTTCCGCTGACGGGCGCGCAGAAACGGGTCGTCAGGGAGATAAGGCAGGATACCGTGTCGGGCTGCCAGATGAACCGTCTGTTGCAGGGCGATGTCGGCAGCGGAAAGACCGTGGTTGCGCTGCTGTCGATGCTGCTGGCGGTCGATAACGGCTTTCAGGCGTGCATGATGGCTCCCACCGAGATTCTCGCGCGCCAGCATTTCGCCACCATCGAACGCATGACGGAGGGCGTGGACGTCAGGGTAAGGATTTTGACGGGTACTACCCGTACCAAGGAGCGCAACGAAATTCTCGCCGGACTCGCAGCGGGCGAAATAGATATACTGATTGGCACTCACGCCCTTATCGAAGACCGCGTGCAGTTCGCCAATCTCGGTTTCGTCGTTATCGACGAGCAGCACCGCTTCGGAGTGGAGCAGCGTGCGAGGCTGTGGACGAAGAACGCCCAGCCGCCGCACATCCTCGTGATGACGGCTACGCCGATTCCGCGGACACTCGCGATGACGCTCTATGGCGATTTGGACGTGTCGGTTATCGACGAACTGCCGCCGGGACGCCGCCCGATAAAGACCGTACACTATTACGATTCGGCTCGGTTGCGGCTGTTCGGATTCATGCGCGAACAGATTCGGCTCGGACGGCAGGTCTATGTCGTCTATCCGCTGATTCGGGAGTCGGAGAAGATGGACTACAAGAACTTGCAGGAGGGTTTCGAGGCTATCGTGCGCGATTTCCCGCTGCCCGATTTCCGCGTGTCGGTCTGCCACGGCAAGATGAAGCCGGCGGACAAGGAGGAGTCGATGCGCCAGTTCAAGTGCGGCGAGGCGGATATTCTGGTCGCCACGTCGGTAATCGAGGTGGGCGTCGATGTGCCGAACGCGACGGTGATGGTCATCGAGTCCGCCGAGCGGTTCGGGCTTTCGCAGTTGCACCAGTTGCGCGGTCGCGTGGGGCGTGGCGGCGAACAGTCGTACTGCATCCTCATGTCGTCCGAGAAACTGTCGAAGGAGTCGCGCAAAAGGCTCGAAGCGATGTGCGAAACGAACGACGGATTCCGTCTCGCCGAACTCGATTTGAAACTGCGCGGCGCGGGCGACATAAACGGTACGTTGCAGAGCGGCGTGGCATTCGATTTGAAGATTGCCAATCCGACGCTCGACAATCAGATTCTGCGACTTACGCAGTCGGCGGCGATAGAGTTGCTCGCAGCCGACCCGACGCTTTCGCAGCCGCAGAACGTCGGTCTGCGCGAGTTGCGCCGACGCTATGCGGGCGACCGCGACATCGATTTTTCGATGATTTCGTAGAGAATGACATGAAGTCCTTAAAGTCGTTAGGGACTTTAAGGTCGTTAAAGACTTTATTATGATGCTGATGAGAACCATATTGGCTGTCCTGCTCGCCGCCGCTGCCGCGACGGTGTCGGCGCAGCGCTACAATGTCGGCGAGAAACTGCACTACAAGGTCGGTTACCGAGCCAAACTCGTTCCCAATACCGAAATGGCGACGGCGGTCGTCGAGACGAGTGCCGATACGCTCGACGGTCGTCCGGTCTACAAAGTGCTGGGGCGCGGCAAGATAATGCCGTCGTACCGCTGGTTCTTCAATATCGACGACAAGTACCGTATCTGGGTCGATACGCTGACCAAACGCACCCTGCGCTTCGAGAGCGACATCTACGAGGGCGGCTACACGTTCCGGAGCAACTACCGCTACGACTGGGACGCGATGAAGGTGCATACGTGGGCGCAGAGCCGCCAGAACGAACCCAAGACGGCTACTATGGACCTGACGCCGAACAGCATGGATGCCGTGTCGCTCTATTTCAACCTGCGTTCGGTCGATTTGGAGTCGTTCCGCGAGGGCGAAACCCGCGAACTCGAAATGGTACTCGAAAACAAAATCCGCAGGCTGCAATACCGCTTCATCGGTCGCGAGGAGCGCAAGGTGCCGAAATTAGGCAAGTTCCGGACGCTCAAATTCGCCTGCACGATAGGCACGACCGAGTCGTTCTCGTTCACCGACGGTTCGGAGTTCTTTATCTGGATTACCGACGACGAGAACAAGATTCCGGTGATGCTCGAATCGCCGATACGCGTCGGCAGCGTCCGAGCCTACATAAGCGGCTGCGAGGGGCTGAAATATCCGCTCTCGTCGAAAATAAAATAGCGGGACGGCACGTTAATTTATAGAGTCCTTAAAGTCTTTAAGGTCGTTAAGGACTTTATTTCACGGTTTTTGCTATATTTGCACAATAAATTCATACGCTATGGAAGAGAACAAATACGGTTACGACCCGTCGGAGGACGACGGCTACGATGACAATCGCGGTGCGTCCGTGCAGAAATCCATTAGGGGTTACAGAGTGGTGATAGTCCTGCTGGCGGTGATTCTCGCCGGACTGTCGGCTTTGTATTTCAATCTGAATCGTCAGCAGCAGCACGACTACGAACTGCTGAAAATCGACCGCGATTCGATTCAGAGCAACCTGAGCGAACTCATCGACGAGTACGGAAATCTGAAATTCACCAACGATACCATCGTCGCCAATCTCGAAAAGGCGAACGAGATGATGGAGCAACTCAAACGCGAACGCCGCTGGAACTACGCCAAAATCAAGGAGTACGAGAAGGAGGTCGGAACGCTGCGTGCAGTCATGAAGAACTATCTGCGCCAAATCGACTCGCTCAACAGTCTCAACAAAAAGTTGATAGACGAGAACGTGTCGTACCGCAAGGAGATTTCGACCGCCAATCTGCGTGCCGATGTCGCCGAGGAGCGCGCCACCGAGTTGCAGAACAAGGTGCAGATGGGTTCGGTGCTTCGCGCGCGCGACATCGCCGTCGTGCCGCTCAACGCCCGCGGCAAGGTGGTTTCGAGAGTCAAGGCTGCGACTACGCTGCGTGTGGACTTCACCGTTTCGTCGAACGACCTGGCGGCAGCCGGTAACCGCGAAATATATGTGCGCATAACCTCGCCCGACGGCTATCTGCTGACGACCGAGAGCGTGCCGACATTCAAGTTCCGCGACGAGAGCATCGGCTATTCGGCTTCGCGTGAAATCGACTACCAGAACGAGGATGTCGATGTAAGTATCTACTACAACGGCAGCGGCTTCGTTGCGGGCGACTACAAGATTGAACTCTATACCGATGGATACGTGCTCGGCACTGCGGCGGTAGCGATGAGATAGGCTTTAACGACTTTAAAGTCTTTAAGGTCCTTAAAGAAAGCGGGGCAGACACATCGTATGTCTGCCCCGATTTTTGTTCAGGCTCTATTATGCCGTCTGCCAGACGAGTGCCGAAGCACCGAGGATGCCGGCATTCTTGTTCTGCAAGCCGCTTGGCAGCACCTTCACCTTGTCCTTGAACGCGAAGAGCATGTTCTCCTCCATGTACCATTTCACAGGGTCGGAGAGCAGCGTTCCCGCCTTTGCCAGACCGCCGAAGAGGAAAATCGCCTCCGGCGAGGTAATCGTTACCGCATCCGCGAGCGCGTGTCCGAGTTTTTCGCCCGTCAGGCGGAACGCCTCCAATGCGATAGGGTCGCCCTTCTTCGCTGCGGCGGAGAGCATCGCCGAATCCAGTGCGTTGAACGGAATGTCGCGCAGCGAACTCGGCGCGTTCATCGTCGCCATCAGTTCGAATGCCGTGCGCTTGATGCCTATTGCCGACGCGTAGGCTTCGAGACAGCCGCGGCGTCCGCAGCCGCATTCGCGACCGTTGCGCTCGACGATGACGTGTCCGAACTCACCCGCGAAGCCGTCGTGTCCGTAAATCAACTGTCCGTTTGCGACGAATCCCGAACCGACGCCCGTGCCGAGCGTAATCATGATGAAATCCTTCATCCCCTTCGCATTGCCGTAGACCATCTCGCCGATAGTGGCGGCATTGGCGTCGTTGGTAACGTATATGGGCGTGTTGGGGAAGTGCTTGCGCATGTCGCCCGCGAAATCGAAGATGCGCAGCGACTCGGGCTTGCCCTTGTCCTCGTCGGTGAACTTCCAGAGGTTTGCCGGCGTTTCGATAGTGCCTTTGTAGTAGTTGGCGTTCGGCGCGCCGATACCTATTCCGATAAGTTCGAAATCGAAGTTCACGCTGTCGGCGAGCGTCTTCATCGCGTCGCACAGGTCGTTTACGTAGGATTCGTAGTCCTTGAAATAGGGATATGCCTTGGTCGAAATCACCGATTCGGCATAGAGGTCGCCTTTCTCGTCTACCAGTCCGAAAGCGGTATTGATACCACCGATATCGATACCGAATGCTAATTTTTTCATATGTGTGTAATAGTTTGGTTGTTCGCAATATGTCAAAGTTACGCATAAATCCGCATACTGCAAAATTTTAGTCGCATTCGGTGGCGGAAAAGTGGATGCCGCCCGAAATTTGTCGGGCGGCATGAGGAGTTTAAGGCTTAGAGTCGTTAGGGTCTTTAAGGACTTTAACGACATTAAAGACTTTACCGGTTACGGTTTATTGTGAAATCGACGGGAATTAGGAAACGTACTCTCGCCGGCAGCCCGGCGTTGAGACCCGGTGTCCATTTGCCCGACCGGTTCATGATTCTGATTACCTCTTTTGACAGTGCTTCGTGAGGTGATTCGATGATTTCGATATCCTCCACCTTGCCGTCGAGCCCTACCACGAACGCTACGAGTACGCGACCCTGTATGCCGCGACTGTACACTTTGTCGGGGTAAGTTATGTTGCTCATTACCCAGTTGCGGAACGTTCCCAAGTCGCCTCCCATATAGCGCGGCATGACATCCGCCATTACGACCGGCGCATTGTCAGGATTGCGGTGGTTCGGGTTGCGTTCGAGTTCGATGCCGATTTCCGGAGCCACTCCCAGAACGAACTCTTTTGCTTTGAGATGATTGTTGCGGTATGCAGCGACGGCATGCGTTCCGCAGTCGGCGTAAAATTCGACAAAGCCGTCGCGACCTGTTTTCGCATGATTGATGTATATTCTCGCACCTTTTATCGGATTCCCGTCTGCGTCATTGATACACAGCGTATATTCGGCGTGCTGTTTCGGTCGAACAAGTTCCACTTCGTCGCGCAGGGTGATGACTGCCGCTCCGTTCTGTTCGATGAATTTCGGCTTTATATGCGCTTTCGCAAGTATGCCTGCCACTTCGTCGTCGCGCTCCCATATATGCTTTACGGAAACTATTTCGTCTGGCTCGTAGTTGTTTATGTCGAATGCTCGAACGTATACGCCGTTCACGATATTATACATCGGCTTTTTCTCCGAAGCGTCGTCTTTCGGAGGCTCGATACCCTGCGGATACAGTGTAATCTTGTTGCGCCGGTCTTCCGTAAATTTGATGTCTGTGCCCTCGAAGCCGTCAGCCGCTATATATCCTATGGTGCCGTATCTCGTTTTGAGCGTGAATTTTCCGTCGACATCCGTCTCTCCGCGCTGGGTCATTATGTATATATTCGGCAGTTTGCTTCCTTCGCACCAGATGGTTCCCGTATAATCGACGCCCTGACCGACCTTGGCGACGTACATCGGCTTTTTGGATTTCAGGATTACCACGTCGTTTTCTGTCAACTCCTGCTCGGAGATTCCTGCATCGGCGGCGAGTTTCGCGATTTTGGCTGCATTGCCGCCGACCGTCTTGAATGCCGACATGTCGGCGGTTTCGGGGTCGAACGGTTCGGCGCGCTTGCCGTTTACGACGTATATCGATTTCTTGCCGGCTTTGTCGGCGACGTTTTCCTGCGCGAAGGCGGAGGCGACGGCGAGTATCATGGCTGATGCCGTCATAATGGAACGGAGAAGTTTCATGTTAGGTAGTTTTAAGATTATATATCACAAAGTTAATAAAATTTTTCGGGGGGGGATTTTTGCAATAAAAAATTGAAAAAATTTTGTCCCTTCCCCAAAAACGACCCTAAACCCTATACCTCTCCCCGTCCTCACGATACGGATTACGGGTTTTGCTACCTTTTTTACCGATTCGGCGGAGGAATGTCGGGCGATTCGGATAATTTCGCTATATTTGCTTGCGTAACAACGAAATCGATAGACTATGGAAAATATCGTCAAAATGGAAAATGTTTTCGAGTACTGCGACTGGCTCGGTGTCGAAACCCGTCATCCGCTCGTCGAGGTAGTCGATTTTTCGAAGATAGACCGACCTCTCGAACGCTTTCTGCACACGTTCGGATTCTATGCGGTGTTCCTGAAAGACATCAAGTGCGGCGACTTGGTCTACGGTCGCCAGTACTACGATTATCAGGAGGGTACGCTGGTGTTCGCCGCACCGGGGCAGGTGTTCGGCGTTAAGGGCGGTGCGCCCGTAAAGCCGAAAGGGTGGGCGTTGGTGTTCCATCCCGACCTGCTGCGCCGCACGTCGCTCGGTCGCGAGATGAAAAACTATACCTTCTTCTCGTATGAGGTGAACGAGGCTCTGCATCTGTCGGAGCAGGAGCGCGGAATCGTCATCGACTGTCTGAAAAAGATTGACAACGAACTGCAACACGCCGTAGACCGCCACAGCAAGACGCTTATCTCCATGAACATCGAGTTGCTGCTCGACTATTGCGTCCGCTTCTACGAACGTCAGTTCATCACCCGCAGCGAGGCGAATAACGATATTCTCGTGCGGTTCGAGAACCTGCTCGACGACTATTTCGAGTCGGACAAACCGCAGACGGTCGGTCTGCCGTCGGTGCGCTGGTGCGCCGATGCGCTGCATCTGTCGGCGAACTACTTCGGCGACCTTATCAAGCGCGAAACGGGTCGTTCGGCGCAGGAGCATATCCAGCAGAAGCTGATAGACATCGCGAAGGTGCGGATTTTCGATACTGGCAAGTCGGTAAGCGAGATTGCCTACGGACTTGGCTTCAAATACCCGCAGCACTTCACGCGCCTGTTCAAGAAGGCTACCGGCAGCACCCCGAACGAGTACAGGACGCTGAACTGACGCCTGACCCAGATGACCTTAAAGTCTTTAAAGTCCTTAAAGACTTTAATACAACACCCGCCGCTCCGGAAAGAGCGGCGGGTGTCCGTTATACGACGACCGGTCTATCGCAGATAGAACCAGTTGAAGTCGGTGCGACCGCTTACGTACGACAGCCGCATCGTGTGCTTGCCGGCTGCGAGGCTTACGCCCGACACCCAATGGGTCTTGTAGCCGTCGCTCTTCGGGAACACGATGTCGCCGATGCTCTCGCCGTCGATTGAGATGTTGTAGGTGCCTTCGCCGATGTCGCCCAGATAGCGTATCGCGAGGTCGTAATCGCGGCTCTCGGCGAGTTCCAACTGATACTCCACCCAAGTGCCGGCGGTGTAGAAGTCGGTGAGGTCGAGCAGACTCTCCGCATCGCCCGAACTCTTCACCCGCGGCATCTGACGCAGTACGCCGTCGGCGGCAATCGCCGAATTGGTGTGGGCGACGTAATGCTCGGCGGGAATCGCTTCGCCCGCACCGTAATAGGTGTTCCTGTCGAACGACGAGAAGTAGACGTAGGATTTGCCGAGGTCGGTCAGCGCAGGATTCTTGGCGTCGCGGTTCAGAATGCTTACCGCCGCCCAGTTGCCCGTGGCGCGCGTCATGAACCATGAGTAGCCCTCTATCGACGGGTCGCACTCCATGTAGTTGAGTACGTCGCACATGTAGGTGCGCTGCGAATATTCGTTGTTGGTGATGATGCCGTTGGCATGGCAGAATTCTGTCATGAATATCGGCTTGCCGTATTTGTCGAAGCGTCGCACGTAACTGCGCAGCGCACCGACGTTCGGCATGTAGCAGTGCAGTGCCAGAGCCTCGAAGTCGTCCGCCGAAACTCCGTCGCAGGCGATGAATTCGTCGAGCCATACGACTGGGTCGCTGTAACCGGCGAGCGTGCCGTAGTTCAGTGCGGGCGAAATCAGTTTCAGTCCGCTGTCCGCCGCTGCCGCCCTGACTCCGCTCCAATACGAAGCCGCTTCGGTCGGCGTCATGTTCGCCTGGTCGGTGAGGTTCGGCTCGTTGAATGCGAGCAGATACTCGGCGTCGGGGTTGGCGAGCGCGTATTTGCGGATTTCGTCGGCGGAGTAGTTCGCGTTCCATATCATCGGCAGGAAATCGATGTCATGCTCTTCGAGTGCCGCAAGCACCGTGGCGATAGGACACGTGTTGCCCCAATTGTAGTACCAGCCCACACCGGCTGAAACCAGCGGTATGTCGACCAGCGGCAACTGAAACGAACCGCTCAATCCGCGTTTCGCGCTGCGGCTCTGCTTGCAGACCTCTTTTACGGTGAAATCCTCTTCGGCGGGATTCTCCTTGCCGCCTCCGTCATCGTTCTTGGTGCATCCTGCCGCTGCGACAAACGCCAGCGAACATAGCAAAACTGTGAACTTGTTCATGTCGCGTTATTTTTTCCGATAAACTCTTATGTAATCCACATACATACGCTGTTCGCCCGAGGCGAGTGCGGTGATTCCGTTTATGTTCCAAATGCCGGTGAAGTTGCCTCCGACGGCGAGGTTGAACAGGATGAAGAAATCCTTGTTGAAATAGAGTCCCGTACCCCAGTCATCGGAAGTTTCGGTTATGCCGATGCGGAAATATGGTTCGGCGTCGGGATATTTGTCGAGGTCGACGTACATGGATAGATACTCTTCGTCCCAGATGCACGAAACCAGATGGAATTCGCCGTCTTCTATCGAATAAGGGTAGGTTACGTGGTTGGCGTAGTTCGGGTACGCCCAGTTGCCGTTGCCCACGTCCTTGTAGTAGCCCCAGTGGCAGGCTCCGTTGAAGTAGCGGTCTTGCGTACCGGTGGCGATGCCGGTGGCGTTGCCCAGTTCGATGATGTCGATTTCGCCGCAGCGGGGCCAGCCTACCTCGTCGTAGTCGTTGCCCATCATCCAGTATGCGGGCCACAGTCCGTCGGCTGTCGGAGGGAATTTGATGAGTGCGTCGAAGCGTCCGTATTTGAAGAAGCGTTTGCCTTTCGAGTTGATTCGTCCCGAGGTGGCGTTGCGTCCGCCGAAACTCTCGCGGCGTGCCGTCAGCGTGAGGCAGCGGCGTCCCGAGACGGGTTCGACGGAGATGCCGACGTTCTCTTCGCGATAATATTGCAATTCGTTGTTGCCGCCGCCATTGCCGTTCACCTCGATGTTCCAACTGTCCGTGTCGAGCGCCTGCCCGTCGAATTCGTCAGCCCAGACGAGGGTGTAGCCCTCGATTTCGGTATCGGGTTCGTTCGGTTCGTCGGGCTTGTCGGGTCCGTCGTTCGTCTTGTCGCACGATGCGAAGCAGAATAGCGACAACAGCGTCGCGATGCTCATGATGCGCAGAATCGCAGAAAAATTGTTCATCGTATCGTATTGTTTCATCCGTTGTTAGCGACACAACGGGCGGTCGGACCCGTTGTGCCTGTTGAAGTTGAGATTCTTTTAGTTCAGTATGCCCTATTTGGCTGGCTGATAGAAGAACACGGCATCGAGGTTGAGGTCGGTTGCCCAAGCGAAACCGGTTCCGTCTGCCGGCTGGGTGAGAGCGAGTACGTTGATACCGCTTTGCGTAGCGATGTTGGCGAAATTCAAGCCCTTGTTGATGAAGAACTGCAACGGGATGATGACTTCGTGCCATTCGCCGTCGCGGGCGAACTGGAAGTCCGAGCCGTCACCTGCGGTCGCACCGATATTCACTTCGCAGCCGTCGATGATTCCGTCATAGAGTTTGAACGCATATACGCCCTGACGCGACGATTTGAGCGCGAGGTGAAGCGAGTAGGATGCGTCGAGTTTCGACAGAGCCTTGATGGCGTCGGAAGCCTTCTTGGTCATGTCTGCGATGGTCGCAGCGTCGAGTTTCGCACCGCCGTCGCCTACACCTACGATTGCGGGATTGGTAGAAACCTCGATACCCATTCCGTACCAGCCGGCTGCGTTTCTGTCGATGGAATATGTCATCCAGCCTTCGAGTACGCCGTAGAAGTTAGGTCCTACCGGGTCGATAGCGGCGAATGCAGGAACCCAGTGCCAGCAGTTTACGTAGCCGTTGTAGTGTACGCCGTCTACCGTCGAGTCGTTCGGACGGATGTCGGCAACCACTTTGCCCTGAATCGCAGCGAGCGATTCGCTGTCGAGAACGATAGGCAGATAGTTGCTTCCTTTGAGCGACTCGTGGAGTTCGGTCGGATTAGGTCCTACCGGGTCGTCGCCGTTTCCGCCGTTACCTCCGTTGTTCGGTTTTTCTTCGTCCTTGCCGCAACCTGCCATAACCAATGCGGCGATGGTCAGTGCCGATACAAAAATCTTTTTCATAATGCGTTTAGTTTAAATTGGTTGATAAAATTTTTATTGGTTGAGAATGTTTGTTGTTTAATAACCCGCGTTCTGCGAGAGTCCGCTCAATCGTACCTCTTCCCACGGAATCGGGAACAGTTCGTGCTTGCCCTTGACGAATTCGCGCATGTCCGCACCGTCGGCACCGATGTACTTCTGGCGGTATGCGTTCATCGTGTCGCCCGCGATGCCCCAGCGGCAGAGGTCGAACCAGCGGTGTCCCTCCATTGCGAGTTCTACGCGGCGTTCGTGGCGCAATGCCTGCTCGGTGAGTTCGGCTTCGCCCAGTCCGACACGCCCGCGAACGCGGTTGAGCGCGAATTTGCCCTTGTCGAGGTCGTGTCCCGATTCGAGGCAGGCTTCGGCGTAGAGCAGCAGTACGTCCGCCAGTCGTATTTCGCGACGGTTGACAGGCGAACGGGTGGCATGGTCGAGTTTGTAGTAGCGATTGTATTTACCGCCGTCGGAGTAGAAGCCGAGATATTTGCGGTTGATGTTGCGGTTGCCGTACTGGATTTCCTGCGCCGGCGAGGAAATCTCGTCGTCGGACATTTCGTAGATGGTCCATTCGCGGCGCGGGTCGCCGTTCTCGAATGCCGCGCGGAGGTCTTCGGTCGGCTTGTCGAATCCGTAGCCGTCGTCGCCCGTCATCGTGTTGAAGTCGGTGATGCAGATGTTGGCGTTGCGCGGACGCATCCATTTGGTGGACATGTTGCCGCGGGTCGAACCGTTCGCGCCGTTAGGAATGTTGCCGCCCCAGTCGGAGGTTCCCTCCTCGACGTACTGCACCTCGAATACCGATTCGATGCCGTTCTCGCCCTCGATTGCGAAGTTTTCGAGGAAATTCTGCTGCAATTCGTATTCGCCGCTCTGCTCGGTCATGAATTTGGTCCCCCAAGTGTAGGCGTCCTCGTACTTGTGGGCATAGAGACAGGTTTTGAGCAGCATCGCCTGTGCCGCGCCCTTCGTGGCGCGTCCGAGGTCGGATGCCGGATAGTCGCTCTTGAACCAGAGGTCGGCTTCGGCATCTTTAAGGTCGGTGATAATTCGTTCGTAAACCGCCTCCGTCGTCGCGCGCGGCTGTTTCCAGTCGGCGGACGAGTAGATAGGTTCGATGACGAGCGGCACTCCGCCGAAGATTCTGACCAGACGGAAATAGTAGTATGCGCGCAGGAATTTCGCTTCGGCAATCAGCCGCGAGCGCATGCGGTCGCCGATGAAATCCGACGACATTCCGCCTATCATCTCTATCGCTATGTTCGCGCGCTCGATACCTTGATACTGCGCGCGATAGAAATCGAGCAGGTAGGAGTTGTTCGACGTAGTCTGGAAATTGGAGAGGTCGTATATCTCCGGAGCGTTCTGGATGCTCTCGCCGCCCTTTATGGCGTCGTCGGAGCAGACGTCGCCGATAGCCCATTCGCCGTAGAACACGTTGTTGAACTCCCAAGCGAGCGGCACATAGACGCCGTTGGTCTGCTGTATGGCCGCCTCCTCGCTGCTGAGGAAGTCCTTGACATCGGTGGTGCCGGGTGCGCTCTCGGTGAGCCAGTCGTGGCACGAAGCGAGCGAAAGCGCGGCAAGGATAATCGTTATGTATGATAATCTTTTCATGGCGTTTCCCTTTTAGAAGTTGATATTGGTTCCGAACAGTACCGTGCGCGACTGCGGATAGTTGCCCCAGTCGATGCCGCCGCCGACCTCAGGGTCGAAGCCCGAGTAGCCGGTCAGGGTGAATGCGTTGCTCATCGATACGTAGAACCGCAGACGGCTGATGTGAGCCTTTTTGGTGATGCGCTCCGGCAGGGTATAGCCTATCGAAACGTTTTTCAGACGCAGGTACGCGCTGCTCTCGACCAGACGGTCGGAGAAGAGTTGGTTGCGGGTCGATGCCGACGGACTCTGGCTCGGTATGGTGCCGTCCGTATTGTCTTTCGTCCATACGTTGCGCATCGTCGTGCTCAAAGTCGATGTCGAACCGTCGCCCTCGGTCAGCGTGCGCAGGGCGTTGTAGACCTTGCCGCCGTAGGAGCCTTGGAAGAAGAGCGAGACGTCCACTCCGTAGAAACGGAACGTGGCGTTCAGACCTCCCGTGAGCCACGGGAACGGACTGCCGAGCGCGGTCATGTCCTTTTCGTCGATTATGCCGTCGTTGTTGCGGTCGCGGTAGCGTGCGTCGCCGGCATGTTCGGTGATGTCGGACTGAGCGACGTTATACTGGTGCTGTGCGACCTCCTCGTCGGTACGGTAGATGCCCTCGTATTCGAATCCGTAGAACGAGAAGAGCGGCAGACCCTCGTCGCTTATCTGATAGTCGTTGTGTACGACGCGCGAACCTCCGTTCAGATGCGTCAGACGGTTGTTCACGAACGAAACGTTGGCTGAAATGTCGTAGGAGAAGTTCTTGCTCACGTTGTTGTTATGACCGAGCATGATTTCGATACCCTTATTGCGCACCGTACCGATGTTCGCCTGCGGGTAGAAGCGGTTGCCGACGTGTGCCGGCGTTACGACCTGCAACAGCATGTCTTTCGTGTCGCGGATGTAGGCATCGACCGTTCCGTAGAACTTGTTGCCCCACAATCCGAAGTCTACGCCGACGTTCCACTGCTCGGAGAACTCCCAGCGTCCGCCGCGGTTAATCATCGTCAGTATGCTTGCGCCCTGTGCGCCCGCTTCCGCCCATGTCTGACCGCTGCCGAATGCATAGCCGTTGTAGTATATCTGGTTCTCCATCACCTGCACGAAGGAGTTCTCGTTGATTTTGTCGTTGCCTATCTGTCCCCAGCCCAGACGCAGTTTCAGATTGTCGAGGATGTCGCTGTCTTTGAGGAAACTCTCTTCGGAGATTCGCCATGCCAGTGCCGCCGAAGGGAATACGCCCCACGTGTTCTCGGGGAATTTCGATGAGCCGTCGGCACGGAAATTCACCGTCAGCAGGTAGCGTTCGTCGTAACTGTAAAACAGTCGTCCGAGGAACGACAGCCGTCGGGTGCGCGCCGCCGAGTCGCTCGCGTAGTTGCGGCTCTCGGTGGTCTGCGAGAGATACCAGTTGTTAGGCGTCGGATTGATGATGGACGAGCCCGAACCGCCTATCCAGTAGCCGTTGTACTCCTCGCTCGTTACGCCCGCCATTATCGAGAAGTTGTGTTTGTCGGCGAATTTCTTGGAGTATGTCGCCGTCGCCTCATAGAACATGGTGTTGTAGCGACCCATGTTGCTTTCGAGGAAGTTCTTCTCGCGGATGTCGTATGCCGACGAACGGTAGGAGTCGTAGAAGTTGCGGTTCACGACGGTATTCATGTTCGCGCTGACGCTCGGACGGATGACGAGTCCCTTTACCGGCTCGATTTCGAGCGAGACGTTGGCTATCCAGCGTTGGTCGCGGTTGTTCGGATGCGCATACGCGGTCTGGGAGAACGGGTTGTAGAGGTTGCGGAAATTGGATGCCGCAGCCGGACGTCCGCCGATGTCGTTGCCCAGATAGTCTGCCGACCCTTCCGGATAGTGGGTCGGGTCCCACGGGGCCATGCGGATTGCACCCGTAAGTATCGACGATACCGCCTGGTTGTTCGGTGCCGAACGCTGCTTGGACGTTACGTAGGTTACATTGGCGTTGGCGCGCAGCCATTTGGTGATTTTGAACTGCGTGTTGCCGCGAATCGTGAAGCGGTTGTACCACGAATCCATGATTGTTCCGTCCTGCGAGAAGTAGCCCGTCGAGAGCGAGTAACTCGCCTTGTCGGTGCCGCCGTCCACCGATACGTGGTAGTTCTGTATCATCGCGTTCTTGCGGAACACTTCGTCCTGCCAGTCGGTGTCTATCGCCGAGTAGTCGAGATTGGTCGGGTAGTCGGCGTCTTTTGACGGGTTTATTTTGTAGGTCTTCAACCACGTGTCGAATCCGTAGCGGTTGAAGAAGTTCTTTTCCGACAGTATGCCGCGGATGTCGAGCGATGTGAGAGCCTGCTCCTGCGCACCCATCAAATCGAGTTTCTTCCAGCGGTTCTGGATGCCGACGTAAGCCTCGAACGAAACGTTGGTGCGACCTTCGCTGCCGCTTTTGGTCGTTACGATGATTACGCCGTTCGCGCCTCGCGAACCGTAGATTGCGGTCGAGGATGCGTCCTTCAACACCTCCATCGATTCGATGTCATTGGAGTTGAGGAAGCCGATGTTGTCGGTAATCACTCCGTCCACGACATATATCGGCGCGCTGTCGCCTATGGTTCCTATACCGCGAACGCGCACCTCCGCGCCCGCACCCGGCTGTCCCGAACCGGTGGTTACCGTAACGCCCGCCACGCGACCCTGCATCGCCTGCTCGACGTTGGCTACCGGAGCGGCTTTGATGAGTTCTGAACTTACGGACGAAACCGCACCCGTAACGTCGCTGCGCTTCATCGTGCCGTAGCCGACCGCCACGACCGCTTCGAGCATCTGCGAGTCCTCTTCGAGTACGACGTCCACCGATGTCATCGCCGGTGTGAGGGTAACTTCCTTGGTCTTGTAGCCGATGAACGAAAATACGAGCGTCGATTTCGGCGGAACGCTTATGGAGTATCGTCCTTCCATATCGGTATTCACGCCGACCAGTCCCTCCGATGTGGTAACGCTTGCGTAGGGTAACGGTTCGTTGCTCCCTGCAACGGTTACTCTACCGGTGATTTTGACATCCTGTGCCGAAAGCGTCGCTCCGAGAGCGGTGGCGGCGAGGATGAAAACCAATGACAATAATCGTTTCATAAAAGGTTTGTTTAAGGTTGTAATTTGCGGGCGAATCGAGTTGCCCGTCATTTTTGCGTCTACAAAATTTGCCAAAATGAAGGTATTTTTCAACCCGCCAAAACCAATATGTGGACGATTCGGGACTTGCGGATATGCAATCTCCTGATTTGTCGCCGATTACTCCGACCGCCGGCGGCATAGAAAGTGGATGCGATAAGTCTATATATACGTGGTAATCAGTGTGTTAATCAAATTTTTTAATAATTGGAAGTGCTGTTTGCCGTCCACTTTTTTGCATTGTGCCGTGGCGGATAATATTTTTATAATCAGTATATAATGCGACAATCCCGTGCCGGAATGTCCACTTCATGATTGTATCGTCGATTAACGATGCGCAGTTTTTTATAATTTTATAATCGGTACGGGAAATTTGTGGAAAACCGGTGGTGTCGCAACCGTTTTTACACCGCTTTTTCGAGATGGAACAATCAATCTAAAATACTAAAATTTCACAAAGATGAACAGAACTTATTTGATGCCTGCGCTCAGGGAAATCGGCGTGGCATGCGAAACGGGCTTTGCAGTTTCCGGCTCGTTGAATGATTCGGGAAACGGAACCGGCGACGTAACGATAGGTTACGGCGGTTATGACAATGAATTCGAATAATTAAAAATCGCTGAAAGACCATGAAAAAGATATTGTCGCTTTTGAGCGTTGCCGCCGCAATCGTGTTTGCCGGCTGCCAGAAATCCGAAGAACTGAAAGTGAACGTCGGCGAACGCCGCCTCTCGCTCGAAACTTCCGCCGAGATTTTCGATACCGAAACTTCGCGAACCGTCTATACCGACGGTGCGGGACTTGCATGGACGCAGGACGACCTCGGACGTCTCGGCGTTACGTCGAACGTTCAGGATGCGGGTGCGTCCAACAGCATCGCTATCGACGAAACCACGGGCAAAGCCGTTTTCGGCGCGGTGCTCGCTCCGCCGGCAACGGATGTCATGACCTATTATCCGTGGAATACCGACCGCCATGCGATAAGCGTCGATAACGGAAGCAAACTCTACCGCATATCGGAGAAGATTCTCGCCGAGCAGAGCCAGCCCGAGGCGGGTCGTATGGATGCTTCGAACGCTCCGATGATAGGTGCCAAACCGATTCACATCGGCGACGGTGCAGACGGCGTGCAGACCGTCAAGGTGGATAATCCTATGATTCTTACCGCTGCGATTCTGCGTTTCCGCGTCTACGATGCGTCGGGCAACTACGCTTCGGAGGCGGTACGCTCGGTATCGCTGACTGCCAACGGCGATGCGACGGTGAACGCAACCGCTGTCTCGACCGGCAACATCACCGAGGCTGTCGCTCCGGAAATCGCGTTCGAGGGCGGTTCGGCTTCGTCGAAAGTGTCGCTCGAAACCGTGATGCCGCTCGGTTCGGCTGCGTCGGCGGAGGCTGCGAAGGGAATCTACCTCGCCGTGTCGCCGTTCGCGACCGCAGGCGTAACATATACGGTTGCGACCAATGCCGCCAACTATACGTTCGTTTCGTCGGCTGCGAAAACGTTCGAGACGGGCAAAATCTACGATATCGCGCTCAATCTCGCCAATCCGAATGTCGTGCGCGAGGACCTCGGCGGCGAAATCGTCAAGGAGTTGAAGTTCGTCTACGGCAACCCGACGGCAACGCATACGTTCAATGCGACCGGCGGCGATTTCCTTAACGGTGCAATCGCCACTCTCACGCTCGACGGAGCGGATGTTAAGTCGCAGATGACTGCCGATAACGTGCGTCTCGAAGCCGAATACGAAGAGGGCGCGTCTGCTTGGCTCAAAGAGGTTCGTTTCGAGAATACGGGCAACTTCCAGTGGTTCGTGTCGGCGGGCGTCAATCCGACTACCGCGGAGCGTCATGCGAAGGTCTACATGTACTTCAACGACGTGAAATCGACCAACTTCATCGAGTTCCACCAGCAGGCTGGTACGGGCGACCCTTACGTGAAACCGGTTCTGACGAAGACCTACGAAGCCGAAATCGCCACTGCCGGCGAGACTGTGGCAGCAGCCGCTTCGCTGTCGCTCGCGGACGATGCGGGCAAGACGCTCGATTTCGCGACCTATAAAGATAAGGTATCGCTCGTATGCACCAACGATGCGGTCGCGATGCTGAACGACGACGGCACCATATCGATTGTCTTCCCTGCCAACGAGGAGGGTGCGAACAGGATTTACGCTCTTACCGTCAGCGGAACCTACAACACGTCCGCCCGCGTAACGTTCACCCAGACCAAGAAGGAGGGCGGCGAAGTTGCGGAGCATACGTTCGAGTATACCATATTCAATAACGCGCAGGACGGTTCGAAGGGAACGGGATTCGGTCCGGGTGCAGGCACTGTCGGCGACTGGTACCGTTTCGAGAACATCACCATCGACGGCAAGAGATATATGCCGGGCGACGATATGCGCGCGCTGGTCGAGAATGCCGAACTGCTCGACGCGCTGATGAAGCAGTGCTTCTCGTTCGGCGAGATTACGAACGACGACGTGCAGGTGCCGAACGGCGACCCGCTGACGACGAATCCGGAGTCGTTCGTTACGCTCGAACCGTGGACGGACGGCGGTGCTGCGATTTATGTCCGCATAGTTCTCGGACAGAATACCGAGGGCGTGCGCCGTACATTCAAGATTATCACCAGGGACGGCAGCGGCGTGCAGATGTCGTCGATTGTATATTTCCAGAACGCATAGCGGCTGCGCTTCGCACGATAACTGTCGGTCGGGCTTCTTCGGGAGCCCGACCGATTTTTTTGCGGTAAGGTGTGTAGCGGGAATCATTAAAGTCCTTAAAGCCTTTAATGACCATAAGGTTCTTGGGCTTTTTGTGGCGGCAGACTTCATGCCTGCCGCCGACCTTAACCGACCTTAACCGACCTTAAAGTCCTTAAAGTCTTTAAGGTCCTTAAAGACCCTGATGCCCCCCCCTTCCGGCAAAAAACGCCGCCGGAATCCTCCGGCGGCGTCTGCAAGGCGACCGAAGCCGCCCCACACCCAAACCTATACTTATATTACCCGAAATGAAACAGGTTCTCCCGATGCGCTGTCGCCCGCAACCCAGAGGCTGAAATCGCCGCTCTCGACACCGACCGTCCTGTCGATGCCCATGAATGCGAGTTCCGCAACTGGCAGTGTGAATTCGCATTTGCGGCTTTCGCCCGCTTTGAGCGTGATGCGGTCGAAGCGTTTGAGTTCGCGCAGCGGACGGGTAATCGACCCGACCATGTCGCGGACGTAGAGTTGCGCCACCTCCGTGGCGTCGCGGTCGCCCGTGTTGCGGAGCGTGAACGTTACGCGGATGGTATCATCCTTGGCGTACTCCGGCTTGTCGAGCGCGATGTCGCCGTATTCGAACGTCGTGTAGGAAAGTCCGTAGCCGAACGGGAACAACGGTCCGAAGCCGCTGTCGAGGTAGAACGACGTGCAGCCGAGCGAGGTCTGTCCCGCGCACAGCGGAATATCTTCGAGCAATGTCTCCTTGCCGCTCGCAGGACGTCCCGTATTGTTGCGGTTGTAGTAGTACGGTGCCTGTCCGGCATCTTTGAGGAATGTCGCAGGGCATTTGCCGCTCGGCACTTCGCGACCGAAAAGCAGGTCGGCAATCGCTTCGCCGCCCATCGTTCCCGGGTGGAAGCAGTAGAGCATCGCGTCGCAGTTCGCCAAATCGCGTCCTATCGTGAGCGGACGACCCGCCATAACCACCGCGATTACCGGTTTGCCGCTCGCTTTCGCGGCACGGAGCAGGTCGCTCTGCGCGCCTTGCAGGTCGAGATTCGAGAGCGAATGAGCCTCGCCCGACAAGATAGCCTCTTCGCCGACGAACGCCACCACGGCATCGACGTTACGCGCCATGGCTGTCAGTTGCGCCAGATTGCCACGATTCTTGTCGCGGCTGTAAGAGAGCGCAGGGTAGTAAACTATGCGCACGTTGTCGCCGTATGCGCTGTGCAGAGCCGCGAGCGGAGTTACGGTGCGTTCCGCTTCGCCGTCGAAAGTCCACGTGCCGAGTTGGTCGTGCGGTGCGTCGGCGAGAGGTCCCGTTACGAGAATCGAGCGCGGCGACTGCAACGGCAGCGTCGCGGCGTCGTTTTTCAGCAGGATAGCCGACTCGACGGCTGCCCTGCGGGCGTCGGCAAGATGCGCGGCGTCGTATTGTATTTCGGCGGCGTATTTCTCGTCCACATACGGATTGTCGAACAGTCCCAGACGGAATTTCACCCGCAGGATGTTGCGTACCGCCTCGTCGATGCGCTTTTCCGAAACAAGACCTCCCCTGACGGCTTCGGCGAGATTGTTTATATAGGTATGCGACATCATGTCGATGTCCACACCGGCATTGGTCGCGCACACTGCCGCTCCTTTTTCGTCGGCGACGAAGCCGTGGGCAATCATCTCGCCCGCGGAGTTCCAGTCGGTTACGACCGCTCCGTCGAATCCCCAGTCGCGGCGCAGAATGTCCTGCAAAAGATGCGCGTTGCCGGTGGACGGTATGCCGTCTATCTCGTTGAACGACGTCATGAGCGTCATCGCACCCGCCTTGACGCTCGCTTCGAACGGCGGCAGATAGAAATTGTGAAGCGTGCGCTCCGTAATCGGAGTTCCGTTGTAGTCGCGTCCGCCCTCGGCTGCTCCGTAGCCGGCGAAGTGCTTGGCGCAAGCCGCCATGGTCGCATTGCCGCACGTCCCGTCGCCCTGATAGCCCTTTATCATTGCCGTTCCGAGTTCGGATATGAGATAGGTGTCCTCACCGAAACTCTCGGCGATTCGTCCCCAGCGCGGGTCGCGCGCCACGTCGAGCATCGGCGAGAATGTCCAGCGGATGCCGCATGCCGCTGCCTCTATCGCGGCGATGCGTGCGCCGCGCTCGACCAGTTCGCGGTCGAACGTCGCGCCCTGCCCGAGCGGAATCGGGAATATGGTGCGGAATCCGTGGATTACGTCGCGCGAGGCGATGAGCGGAATGCCCAGCCGCGACTCCTCGACGGCTATGCGTTGCATACGGTTGATGACTGCCGGGTCTACCTCGTTGAGGAACGAACCGATAGCCCCCGAACGTATCTGCCCGTCCATCCATTCCTGCTCGCCCTGCGTCAGCATGTTCATCTGACCGATTTTCTCGTCGAGCGTCATCTGCGACAGCAGTTTGTCGATGCGGCTTTCGATGTCGTCGCCCGTCGAACACGACACGGCGGCAACGACTGCCGCAATCGATAGAAGAAGTTTGTAAGGTTTCATAAAAGTCGGTAAAATTTGATGTTTTACAGTCGGTCTTCACGACATTTTCCGTCGTTTGCGAAACTAAATTACATAAAAAAGCAGGCACCCGTATTGTCGGGTGCCCATAATGTAGACCGATTGCCGGTTTCTGCCGTGTAATATTTTGACAGTCCGCGTGTTGTCTGCCGCCGGACCGCTTCAAAAAGTGGACGGGATACAACCGCCGGAAGCGGCTTACCGCTCGATTCTGAACGAACCTATGTGCTTTACGCGTTCCTCGAAATCGTCGCGGTCGTGCTTCGCCTTGTTCTTGACTTTGGCTCTGTAATTATATATGGTGTTCACCGAGTAGCGGAGCAGCGATGCGATGCGCGACGAGTCGTTGATGCCCAGCCGTATTAGCGCGAAGATGCGCAGTTCGGTGTTGAGCAGTTCGCCCTTGTGGGGCTCTATGTGTTCCGAATCTTCGAGCAGCGAGTTGAAATCCTCGACGAAGGTCGGGTAGAGCGAGAGGAACGTGGTGTCGAATATCTTGTAGAACCGCTTGGTCTCCTCCTCGACGGTGCTCAGCGACGAGACCTCCTTCTGCAACTCGGCGACCTTGCCTGCCGAGAGTTTGCGGCGGACGTTGCGCTGGCTCTCGATAAGCCGGTCGATATATTCGGAACATATCGAGATGAACAGTCCGATGTACTCCTCCTTGATGCTGTTCGCCTCGATGATTGTCTTGTTGAGGTCGGACAGTTCGCTGTTCTGCGCGTCGATTTGGCGGCTGCGCTCGTGCAGCGTGCGCTGGTCGCGGTGCATCTGGCGGTAGAGCGTCAGCAGGTAGACGCAGACGCTCGCCAGTGCGAGCAGCAGCACCGATATTATTATCGAGTAGGTGCGTGTCTGGCGCATGCGCGACAGTTCGAGGTCGGTCGCCGCCCGCTCGATATGAGGCATGGTCATCGCTATCTGCCACGGACGCAGTTTGGCGTTGTAGAATATCGCGTCGTCCATCGATTCGCGGATGTAGCGGAATGCGCGTTTGACGTCCTCTCTGCCGAACAGTTGGTTGGCGAGCGAACAGAGTGCGGCGTTGTCCTTCGTCGCCGAATGGATGTCGGCGTATGCCGAGCGGGCATACCACTCCGCCATCTCGTCGTGGCGTCCGGTCTGGTCGCATATTACGCCCATATTGTAGGCGAGTATGGCGTAGTTGTGCGAAGTGTCGGGATAGCCGCCTATCGATTCGAGTATCAGCCGCTCCGCCTTGTCGAAGCAGCGGGCGTCGATGAAGTGCGAGATTCTGAAAAGCCGCAGCGCGAACGATTCGCTGTCGTCGGTTTCGGCGAGAAGCCGCTCGGTGTAGTAGCGGTTCTGCTGTCGGGCGAGTTCGGCAGCCTGAGGGTTCTTGGCGTAGCGTCCGAGTTCGTAGCAGAGTTTCCGCCGCGCGAGATAGTATTGCGTGCGTCGCTGCGGGGTGAGCAGCGTCGTGTCGAGCGAGTGCGCGAAGATGTCGTTCGCTTCGAAATACATGCCCGAATTGGCGTAGAGCAGGGCGAGCATAATCTGTATCTCGTCGATTTTGTCCTGCGAATGCAGACGGCGCGCCACATCGAGATTCTGGTTGAGACAGCCCAGCGTCTCGTCGAAGCGGAACGATTCGTATTCGCGGTACAACTGCATGTTTATCTGGTAGAACTGCTCGTCCGAACACTCTTTCTTGGCAAGCATCTCTTCCAGCATCGCGATGCGCGATTTGCGGGCTTCAACGAAACTTTCCTTGTCGTCGAGAGCCTTATCGAGCCGCCGCAGCAACGGTTCGAGGTCGTCTGTCTTGGCGTTTGCCGTCGCGATGCCTGCTGTCGCGAGGAGCGCGAGGAGCAGCGTCCGCAGAATTTTTCGGGGGGGGGAATTTCTTAATCCGTACATGCTTGGGCTTTTTGATTTTATAAAGATACGAAAAAAAATCGCACGAACAAAATTTCGTGCGATTTTTTGCCTGACGGCGCTGGCGAAGTATCCCGCAGACCGTTTCCTTAAAGTCGTTAAAGTCTTTAAGGTCGTTAAGGACTTTAAAGACCTCGCCATTCCCCGCTATTCGTACACCGGCTCGACATCGGTATAGACGCTCGGTCCGCCGAAAAGACGACGGTAGAGTTTCTTCTCCTCCGGAGTCATCTGGTTGATTTTGCGCGATTTGTCCGAAATGTCGGTTCTGCGGAAATAAGGGTATACGTTGTTCTCTGCCGAAATCTTTTCGAGACGTTTGCGCATCTTTTTCAGCAGTTTCGGGTATTCCGCCGCGAGGTCGACTGTTTCGGTCGGGTCTTCCTTCATGTTGTAGAGATGCCACT
The DNA here is from genome assembly GCA_905213895.1 of uncultured Alistipes sp. Classification (GTDB taxonomy): domain Bacteria; phylum Bacteroidota; class Bacteroidia; order Bacteroidales; family Rikenellaceae; genus Alistipes. The sequence goes on along the minus strand of CAJMKE010000004.1, from coordinate 69,522 downwards.
CCATGTCATCGTCGGTCAGTCCCGCTTCGTCGCCGAAGAGGTTCATCGGGAACTGGATGCTGATTTTCCAGCCGTCCTTGTAGAGCGCGCGCGACGAGTAGACGAAGAAGTACTGCTCCGTATGACGCTCCTCGGCGTCCGGATTGTCGAACGTGTAGCAGAGCGACGTGCCTTGCAGCGGCTGCTGGTCGATGTTGCGGATTTTGTCCGGCATCCCGATTCCGACCATTTCGAGTGTGGTCGGCATGATGTCCACGAGGTGGCAGAACTGTTCGCGGATGCCGTGTTTCAGTTTGCTGCCGTAGGTGATGACGAGCGGATTGCGGGTCGCACCCTCGGATTCGGCGAAACCTTTCCAGTTGCGGTAAGGCGTGTTCAACGCCTGTGTCCAGCCCAGCGGCAGCGTGCAGTTGTCGCCCTCGGGACGACCTATCCAGTCGAAGTGGTCGAACAGGAACTGCAACCTGCCCTCATCGTCTTTGGCGTACTCCTCGGGCATCGATTTGACGAGGTCGCCGTACATGTGTCCCTTCTTCTCGGCTCCGTTGTCGCCGATGATGAGCATGACGACGGTGTTCTCCGCCTGCCCGATTTCGCGCAGATGCGCGAGCAGACGACCGATTTCGTAGTCCGCATACGTCATGAATCCCGCGTATGCCTCCATAAGGCGTGTGCAGACTTTTTTCTGGTCAGCAGTCAGGTCGTTCCATGCAGGCATGTGGCTTTCGCGCGGAGGCAGTACCGCATTCGCCGGAATGACGCCCAACTCCTTCTGGCGGGCGAACACCTTCTCGCGGTATACGTCCCAACCCTCGTCGAACGCACCCTTGTACATGTTCATCCATTTCGTGTCGACCTGAATCGGCGAGTGTGTCGCCTGCGGGGCGTAGTACATGAAGAACGGCTTGTCCGGAGCCGCCGCTTTCTGACGGTCGATATTTTCGATTGCGCGGTCGGTAATCAGTTCGCCGATATTGCGACCGTCGGGTCTGACGTAGCACAACTCATCCACCAACTGCGGATTGTAGTTGTCGGTGGACGAGGCGATGTATCCGTAGAAATGCTCGAAACCCTTTCCCTGCGGCCAGTGGTCGAACGGTCCGGCGTCGGACGCCTCGTAGTCGGGTGTCAGACCGTATTTGCCGAGCGCGAACGTGTTGTAGCCGTTGTCGCGGAGAACTTCGGCAACGGTTCCGCACGAGGACGGAATCAGTCCGTCGTAACCGGGGAATCCGGCTCGGCGCATCTGGTGGGCGAAATTGCCCATGTGTACGGTGTGGTGGTTGCGTCCCGTCAGCAGGGCTGCGCGGCTCGGCGCGCTCAATCCCGTGGTGTGGAAGTTGGTGTAGCATATTCCAGCCTGCGCCAGCGAATCCATTACGGGCGTGTGTATCAGTCCTCCGAATGATGAGGCGGTGCCGTAGCCTACGTCGTCGAGCAGAATCCACAGTACGTTCGGCGCGCCCTCGGGAGCCGTTACGGGTTCCGGAAATTTCTCCTCGCAATCGGATAGATGCTTGCCGATGTACGGATTGTTCACGCATGCCGTCGGTATGGTCGCAGCCGCACCGAACGTCAATGCAAGTTTGAGTTTTTTGTTCATAAGGTTCAACAGGTTTTGTAATGGTATACGGCAAATGTACGAATAAAACCGAAACCGACCGAGCCGGCAGCGTATAATTTTCACCGCCGGCTCGGCTAATCAGGGACTTTAAGGTCGTTAAGGTCCTTAAAGACTTTAATGTCCTTAAAGTCCCAGTCTCGGTTTCTGGACTATCCGCACTATCAGCGATACTCCGTAGACGAACAGCCCGTAGATGGGGGCAATCATCGCTACCCGCAGTCCGCTGCACAATATGTGCTGGTTCACATGGAACGCGGTGTTGGCGATGAAGTCGCTGACGCCGTAAACTCCTATCATGAAGTATCCGAGTCCGATAGTCAGCGCGAGCAGCCCCAACTCCTTCACCCATGCCGGTGCTTTCCATGCGGCGAAGAATATCGCCACGAGCATCAGCGTGATAAGCGACATCACGACCCAGTCGCCGTCCATGAACAGTTCGAATACGCTGCGGTCCGGCATCATAAGGTCGCTGTCGTCGATGACGACGGTTTTGCCATCGGGAGTTACGATAAAGTTTTTCCCCTCTGTCTCTGCGACGGATACGCACTCTCCCGTCTGTGCGGTCTGTGCGCTGACTGCTCCGCCGAAAGACAGCGACGCGACGGCGAGCAGCAATGATGCAATGAATTTCAAGTTTTTCATAAGTTTGTTTTTTAGAGATTCGACATCGGTAATTACCTGCTGCAAAGATAACCGCAATATGTCGCTGCGGCAATGCCGAATCCCTCTCTTCGCCCGTAGAAAGGCTCTGTCGGCGGTACGGCGATTGGACGAATCGCCGAAAAACGCTAAATTTGCGATATGAGATACGCGGTTACCTTATTTTATTGGGCGGCATCGGTCGTGCTGCTCGCGGCGATTTTCGGTTCACTCGGCTACTCGTTCGACAAGTCGATGTTCGTCGGGTCGATGTTTCTGCCGGGTCTGCTCGCCGTGAAATTCTTCGTGCCGCAACTGTCGTTCGCGAACCGTCGGCGCGGAGTCCGCGATGCCGTGTTCCTTTCGCTTGCAATCGTTACGCTCGAATGGCTGCTGATAGTCATGGTGCATACCCGAATTATCGATTTGTTTCGCGAGGATGTTCCGCCGATACTGCTGAATCCGGTGTTCATCGCCCTTATGCTCGCTGCCCTCGCACTGCCCGAATATCTTCTCGACGAATATCTGCGCAAGCGCGGATGCCGTTCGCCGCAGACCGTCGATTTCGTGTCGGAGCGGCGGCGTGTCAGCCTCGCTTTCGACAGAATCGCGTATGTCGAATCCAACGACGCCGAAACGCGGGTGTATACCCCCGACGGCGAGTCGTTCCGCACGAAAACTCCCATTTCGCAGTGGGAGAAGGTTCTCGACAGCGGAATGTTCGTGAGGATTCACCGTGCCTATATCGTCAATCGCGATTGCGTGGTGTCGTTCAACCGTCAGTGTGTCGTCGTGGGCGACAGCGAACTGCCCGTGTCGCGCAAGTACGGCGAACGGGCAGTGAAAGAGTTGGCGAAACGGGATGACACCCCGCGACCTTAACGCACCGGCAACTGCCGGCGCGCGACCTTAAAGTCCTTAAAGTCCTTAAAGTCCCTAATGTCGTTAAACCCTATTTCAGGTTCTCGCGGAAGAATGCCTCTATCTTGTCGAACGGGATGATGTCCTTGCGGTCGTAGAGGTCTACGTGGCTCGCACCGTCGACAATCAGCAACTCCTTGTTGTCGCCCTTCAATTTCCAGAACGCATCTTCGCTGAAATAGCGCGAGTGAGCCTTTTCGCCGTGGATGACGAGTACGGCACTGCGGATTTCGTCGCTGTATGCCAGTATCGGCGCGTTGATGAACGAGAGCGACGAGGTCTTGTTCCAGCCTCCGTTGGAGTTGAGCGACCGTTTGTGGTATCCGCGCGACGTCTTGTAGTATGCGTGATAGTCCTTGACGAACTGCGGCGCATCCTCGGGCAGAGGGTCGATGACGCCGCCTCCGAGTTCGTACGAGCCGTTGCGGGCATCTTTCGTGCGCTGCTCGTTGAGCCGGCGGCGCAATTCGTAGCGGTCGTCGGCACTCATCGAGTCGAAATAGCCGTTGGCGCTGACACGTGTCATGTCGTACATCGTCGAAGCGACGGTAGCCTTGATACGGGTGTCGACAGCCGCCGCATTGATTGCCATTCCGCCCCAGCCGCAGATGCCGAGTATGCCTATGCGTTCTGGGTCGACGTCGTCGCGCAGCGAGAGGAAGTCTACCGCAGCGCAGAAATCCTCTGTGTTGATGTCGGGCGATGCCACGTAGCGCGGCTCGCCGCCGCTCTCGCCGGTGTACGACGGGTCGAAAGCGATGGCGATGAAGCCGCGTTCAGCCAACTCCTGCGCATAAAGCCCCGACGCCTGCTCCTTGACCGCGCCGAAAGGTCCGCCGACGGCTATGGCAGGCAGCCTGCCTTCGGCGTTCTTGGGCGTGTAGATGTCCGCCGCGAGCGTGATTCCGAAACGGTTGGTGAAGGTTACCTTGTCGTGATTCACCTTGTCGCTGAGCGGGAATGTCTTGTCCCACTCGCGCGAAAGATTCAGTGTTTCCATATTTTCGTTGTTTTTGTCATTGGTCGCCGCATGCGATGCCGCCGCCCATGTCGCTATCGCGATTATGAGTGCAGCCGTGATGATTATTCCGTTTTTCATGGTACGTAGATTTAAGGTAATGCAAAAATAGCCGCTTTCGGCGTTGCGGCGGCTACCTCGGTTACGGGAGATTCTACCTTTTTTACGGGAGAGCGGATATGATGTTGCTCCGCCGATTTCTCGGCAGCACTGACCCTAACGACCTTAAAGTCTTTAATGTCCCTAATGTCCCTAATGTCCTTCGGCAGACCCTAAAAACTCTTTGCGGCATCTCTTCCCCCCCCCTTGACGGATTGGCGGTAGGCGGAGATTGTGATGCCCGTGCGCGCTTTGAAATAGCGGCACATGTTGCCCGTACTCGGAAATTCGAACCGCTCGGCTATCTGCTTTACCGTCAGGTCGGTCGTGCGCAGCGTCTGTTTGAGTTCGCATATCAGGCTGCGGTCGATGAACTCCTTGGCTGGAATGCCTGTGGCGTCGTTGCAGATTACCGACAGATATTTCGGCGTGATGCAGAGTTTGTCGGCGAAGAACGAGACGTCGCGTTTGTGGGGATGCGTCCATTGCAGGTCGGCGAAACGGTCGAAAAGCCGCTTCCGGTGGCTGTGCGTAGAGGGGTCGATGCGGCAGAAACGCACGATTTTGTCGTATATTTCCAGAAACAGGTTGCACAGCAGATTGACGACCATTTCGCGCCGGCAAATATTGTCGCGGTCGGCGATTTTGCTTATTATCATTCGGATATGGTTGTTGGCGAAGGAGTAGTACTCCTCCTCCGAAAGCCCGTATGCCGGCTTGTCGGCTATGTGGGAGAAGAACGAGTTGGGTAGATTGTAGGTCGTCTCGTCGAAAATGTCGTCCGAGAGATACAGCCGGTACATCTCGAAGTCGCCGGAGGCATCGACGAACGAGAATATGTCGCCCGGAAACACTATGTATATTCCGTGCGTCGGCATCTCGCGGATGATGTGGTTGTGTTCGACCGTCGCCTGCCCCTTGGTGCAGAGCATTACCAGTCCGACCTCCGAGCGACCCTCGGGCAGACTGTACGTGTCGCCGCACGTGAATCTCGCAACGCCGAAATCGTCGCCGTTTTCCGCCGCCGGTTCCGCTGCGGCGATTCTGTCCTCTTCGTTCATTTTTATTCCGCTTTTGGATGCGAAGATAGCGAAATTATGATATGGACGGGCTTCTTTGAGGAAAAATTGAAAACTTTTGCGGAAATTCTGCGCCCTTCAAATCGATGTCTTTTTCGGATATTTGCCCCGCAAAAAACGTGTATTTATATGAAGAACTATTGGAAATCGTTTGGTGCGGCTGTCGCTGCCTGCTCGGTTGCTCTCGCCGCCTGCGGCGACGGACAGCCTCGTATGCAGGTGCGCGATTATGCCACAAAAGTCGTTGAAAAGGAGAGCGTAACCCTGCCGCAGGACTATTCGGCGACTATCCGCGGAAAGCAGGACATAGAGATTTTCCCGCAGGTGTCGGGAACGATAACGCGCGTGTGCGTTACCGAGGGCGAGGAGGTGCGTCGCGGACAGACGCTCTTCGTCATCGACCAGGTGCCGTTCGAGGCGGCGTTGAAGATGGCGGACGCCAATGTCGAGGCTGCCGAGGCGGCTGTGGCTACGGCGCGACTTACTGCCGACAGCAAACGCAAACTCTTCGACCGCGGCGTCGTGTCGGAGTTCGAACTGCTGACGGCGCAGAATGCCCTCGCGACCGCGAAGGCGCAGTTGGCGCAGATGAAGGCGGCGCAGGTGAATGCCGCCAACAACTATTCGTATACGCTCGTGAAAAGCCCGTCGGACGGCGTCGTAGGCACGATTCCTTTTCGTGCCGGTGCGCTCGTGTCGCCGCAGACCCAGCGTCCGCTGACGACGGTTTCGGACAATTCGCAGATGTACGTCTACTTCTCGATGACCGAAAACCGTCTGCTCGACCTCATATACGACCACGGTTCGATGAAGGAGGCGTTGAATGCGCTGCCCGAGGTGTCGCTCCTGCTCAACAACGGCAGAGTGTACGACGAGAAGGGTCGCATCGAGTCCGTGAGCGGTGTCATCAACACCTCGACAGGTACGGTGAGCCTGCGTGCCGTGTTCCCGAACACGCGCCGCATTCTCCACAGCGGGGCGTCGGGCAACGTGCGCATTCCGTTCGTGTACGGCGACTGCATCGTGATTCCGAAGACGGCGACATACGAGTTGCAGGACAAAATATACGTATACCGTGCCGTGGACGGCAAGGCGGTATCGACGCAGGTCGTGGTCGCTCCGACGAGTACCGTCGGCGAATATATCGTTACGTCGGGTCTTGCTGCGGGCGACGAAATCGTTACCGAGGGCGTGGCTCTGCTCCACGAGGGCGACACGGTGAAACATCAGTAATTGCAGGAGGTGAACTATGGATTATCAATCGATAATACGCAGACCGGTGTTCGCCGTCATGTCGGCGTTCGCGATAGTCTTTCTCGGTCTGATTTCGCTCGTCAATCTGCCTGTCGAGCAGTATCCCAACATCGCTCCGCCGACGGTGTACGTATCGACGACCTACCCCGGCGCGAGTGCCGAGGCGGTGCAGAAGAGTGTCATCGCGCCGCTCGAACAGAGCATCAACGGTGTGGAGAACATGCTCTACATGACATCTTCCGCATCCAACAACGGTATGGTCGAAATCTACGTCTACTTCCGTCAGGGAACCGACCCCGACATGGCGGCGGTGAACGTGCAGAACCGCGTGGCGAAGGCTACGAGCCTGCTGCCTACCGAGGTCGTGCAGTACGGCGTTACGACGCAGAAGCAGCAGTCGAGCATGCTCGAAATCTTCTCGGTCTATTCGCCGGGCAACGTGTTCGACGAGACGTTCCTGTCCAACTATTTCAAAATCAACATGCAGCCCGAACTGCTGCGAATCGAGGGCGTCGGCAACGTGCTGTCGTACGGTCCCGATTACAGCATCCGCATCTGGCTCAAACCCGACGTGATGGCGCAGTACGGACTTATTCCGCAGGACATCAACGGCGTGCTGGCTGAACAGAACCTCGAAGCGGCTACGGGTGCGCTGGGCGAGAACTCTGAACAGCCGTTCAAATACACCATGAAGTATCGCGGACGTCTGGAAAAGCCCGAGGAGTTCGGCGAAATCGTCATCGCTTCGACAGCCGACGGCGAGGTGCTGCGGCTGAAAGACGTGGCGGAAATCGAACTCGGCAGTCTCAACTACGAGTTCAGCGATTCGATTGACGAATACGCCGGAACGACGTGTATGGTGTTCCAGACCGCGGGGTCGAACGCGACGAAGATTATCAACGACATCAATGCCTATCTCGAAAAGGCGAAACGCGATATGCCGGAGGGTATGGACGTGAGAATCCTGTTCAATACCAACGATTTCCTTTTCGCGTCGATACGCAATGTGCTGAAAACGCTGTTGGAGGCGATTGTGCTTGTTACGCTCGTGGTGTTCTTCTTCCTGCAAGACTTCCGCGCGACGCTCATTCCGGTGCTTTCGACCGTCGTGTCGCTCGTCGGAACGTTCGCGTTCATGTCGGTTGCGGGATACAGCATCAACCTGCTGACGCTCTTTGCGCTGGTACTCGTCATAGGTACTGTCGTCGATAATTCCATCGTGGTCGTCGAGGCGGTGCAGAGCAAGTTCGATGCGGGCTACAAGTCGCCGATGCTCGCCACGCGCGACGGCATGAAGGACATCACGGCGGCTGTGGTGTCGTGTACGTTCGTGTTCATGGCGGTATTCATCCCCGTTTCGTTCATGAGCGGCACTACGGGTACATTCTACACCCAGTTCGGACTTACGATGGCTGTGGCGGTCGGTATCTCGGCTATCAACTCGCTGACGATGTGTCCGGCTCTGTGCGCCCTGATAATGCGTCCGGCGGACAATTCGCCGGAGGCTGAAAAGACGTTCCTCGGTCGTGTCCGCAAGGTGTACTCCGTGTCGTTCTCCGCGACGCTCGGTCGCTATGTGTCGGGCGTGCGCTTCCTTATATCCCGCAAGTGGCTTGCGGTTGCCTGCGTGGTTGCGGCATTCGTCGCATTGGGAGTGCTTATGCGCACCACCAAAACCGGTCTGGTACCCGACGAGGATACGGGTACGATATTCGTGGACGTAACCGCAGCCCCGGGGTCGTCGCTCTCGAATACCGAGAAGGTGATGGACGAAATCGAGGTGCTGCTGAAAGACATTCCCGAAATAGCGACCTACTCCAAACTGGCAGGATACAGCATGATGGCGGGTGTCGGCACGTCAGGCGGCAATTTTACGCTCAAACTCCGCGACTGGTCGGAGCGCGACGGTGCCGAACACGGCTCCGATGCGGTTATCGGTCGTATTATGGGTATGGTGGGCGATGTGCGCAATGCCAACGTGTTCGCGTTCGCTCCGCCGATGATTATGGGCTACGGCAACAGCAACGGTTTCTCGGTGCATTTGCAGGACCGTGCCGGCGGCGATATTTCGGCTCTCGAAGATGTCTGCGGACAATTCGTCGGCGCGCTCAACGCCCGTCCCGAAATCGCTATGGCGTATACCTCGTTCTCGTCCCGCTATCCGCAGTACCGCGTCGATGTCGATGCGGCGAAATGCAAGCGCGCGGGCGTGTCGCCGAGCGAGGTGCTGGGCGTCATCGGCGGCTACTACGGCGGAGTCTACGCTTCGCAGTTCAACCGTTTCACGAAGGTATACTACGTGGTTACCGAGGCTGCTCCCGAATACCGTATGGACAAGCCGTCGCTCGACAACGTATTTGTCCGCACGGCGGGCGGAATGTCGCCCGTGAGCGAGTTCGCGACGCTGACCAAGACCTACGGCACAGAGACGTTGTCGCGGTTCAATCTCTACAACAGCATCGCCGTAAACGGTGCCGCCGCCGACGGCTGTTCGTCGGGCGATGCCATCCGTGCCATCGAGGAGGTCGCCGCACAGGTGCTGCCGCGCGGATACGGCTACGAATTTTCGGACATGACGCGCGAGGAGGCGTCGGGTTCGAGCAATACGGTGTTCATCTTCATCGTGATTATCGTGCTGGTATACATCATCCTCGCCTCGCTCTACGAAAGTCTGTTCATACCGTTCGCCGTGCTGCTTTCGGTGCCGTTCGGACTTGCCGGAAGTTTCCTTTTCGCCAAGATGTTCGGTCTCGAAAACAACATATACTTGCAAACGGGACTTATCATGCTTATCGGTCTGCTGTCGAAAACGGCTATCCTGATTACGCAGTACGCTTCGGTCGGTCGCCGCTGCGGAATGTCTGTCGAGGAGGCTGCGTTCACCGCCGCCAAGGAGCGTCTGCGCCCGATTCTGATGACTGCGCTTACGATGGTGTTCGGTATGCTCCCGTTGATGTTCTCGACGGGTGTCGGTGCCAACGGAAACCGTTCGCTCGGTACGGGTGCCGTCGGCGGAATGCTTGTCGGTACGCTCGCGCTGCTGTTCGTCGTGCCGGTGCTGTTCGTCGTGTTCCAGCGCGTGCAGGAGCGGTTCAAGCGTCCCGAGATGAAACGTCCCGACGAGGCTCGCCGCAACGAAATCAACAATTTAAGAACCGGAAAGGAGGAATAACGATGAAAATATACGGAATAATGACGATTGCCGCCGCTGCGTTCATGTTCAGCGGCTGCGGCATCTATTCGAAATATTCGCGTCCCGAGAGCGTCGCCGCGGATACCGACGGGCTTTTCCGCGGTGCGGCGGCGGAGTGCGCCGACTCGACCCGCAATTTCGGCTCGACGGAGTGGCGCGAGGTCTTCACCGACACATATCTGCAAACGCTCATCGACTCGGCACTGGTGCGCAATACCGATTTGCGTGTCGCGCAACTGCGTGTCGATGAAGCCGAAGCGTCGCTCAAAGCGGCTAAACTCTCCTACGTGCCGTCATTCGCGTTCGCTCCGAACGGCGGCGTGGGCAGTTTCGACGGCGGAAAGGCTCAATACACCTACAACGTGCCGATTACGGCGAGTTGGCAGATTGACGTTTTCGGTCGCCTGACCAACGCCAAACGCCGTGCGAAGGCTCTCGTCGAGGGCAGCGAGGCGTACCGGCGTGCGGTGCGTTCGCGTGTGATAGCGGGCGTCGCCAACTCTTATTATACGCTGCTGATGCTCGACGCCCAACTCGAAATCGCCGAGCAGACCTCCGATAACTGGCGCGAGAATGTCGAAACGATGCGCCTTTTGAAGGAAGCCGGAATGAGCAACGAGGCTGCCGTGCGTCAGTCGGAAGCCAACTGGTATACCGTGCAGGCGTCGGTACACGACCTTCGCGAACAGATATTTACGGTCGAGAATTCGCTTGCGGCACTGCTTTGCGAGACTCCTCATGCGATTGCGCGCGGACGGCTGGCGGACTGCCGGATGCCGGAGCGGTTCTACACGGGAGTGCCGGTCCAACTGCTCTCGAACCGTCCCGATGTCGAGTATGCCGAAAAATCGCTCGTTCAGGCATTCTACGCTACCAACGAGGCTCGCGCCGCCCTCTATCCGTCGCTGTCGCTCGGTGGCAGTGCGGGCTGGACGAACGATGCCGGTTCTGCTGTCGTGAACCCAGGTAAACTGCTCGTTTCGGCGGCATTGTCGCTCTTGCAGCCGATATTCCAGAACGGTGCGCTGCGGGCAAGACTGAAAATAGCCAAGGCGCAGCAGGAGGAGGCTGAACTGTCGTTCCGCCAGACGGTTATCAACGCCGGTAACGAGGTGAACAACGCTATCGAACAGTGCCAGACGGCGCGTCTCAAACAGTCGCTCTTCGAGCAGCGCATCGTGTCGCTCGAAGAGGCGGTCGAGAAGACGCAGTTGCTGATGCAGCACGGTTCGTCCACCTATCTCGAAGTCCTCATTGCCCAGCAGTCGCTGCTCAGCGCGCGTCTGGGTCTCGTCGAGAACGATTTCAAGGAAATTCAGGGCGTAATCGACCTTTATCAGGCTCTCGGCGGCGGTGGCGAGTAAGTTGGCGGAAACCGTATCTTGCTGAAAGACCTTAGGGCCCTTAAAGTCCCTAAGGGCCCTAATCCCCTTACCCCCCCCCTCCCCTCTTTCGCGAAAAATTTTTTCACCCGATAAAGCCCGATAGTTTTTAATAATATTAAAAACTATCGGGCTTGTCTTTGAGAAATGCGTATTCTGCGTGCGTCTGCGCAGGATTATTTTGTGAAAGTCCGATTTTAATGATTAAATTTGCCAAAGCACGCTACCCAACCCGATATGTCGCAAATGCCGGAACCATATCTGGTCGCAGCCGTAAAACGGGGCGATTTGAAGGCGTATGAACAGTTGTTCATGCACTACTATCCGATAGTGCGCGCTTTCGTGCTGGGTTTCGTGAAAATCGATGAGCAGGCGAAGGATATCGCGCAGGACGTGTTCATGAAATTGTGGCAGTACCGCGAGTCGCTTGACGCCGCCAAGCCTATAAAACCCTATATTTTCCTGCTCGCACGCCGCGAGGTATGCAGTTATTTTCGTAACAAACAGACTGTTATGGAACGAAATTTCTCGGGGGAGGGATTTTTGCTCGCCACGCCCGACGACTCCACGCAGCAGAATCTGGATGCCGGCGAACTGTCGACCGTCGTCGAGAGCATCCTCGAATCGATGCCGCCGCAGCGTCGCCGCATATTCTCTATGAGCCGTAAGGAGGGGTTGTCCGATGCCGAAATCGCGGAACGCCTCGGTCTGTCGGTGCGTACCGTGAACAAACATATCGAACTCGCATTGAAAGATATACGCCTCAAACTCGGACGCGGCGGTTAGCACCCCTCCTCCGAGTCGTCGTAGCAGTGCTTCGATTCGACTTGCAGCGTAGTGTGTCCGATGCCTAACCGCGAGAGGGCTTCGTTCACCCGGATGCGGATTTCGTCGGCGTCGCGGATGTCGTAGATTACCACATGGGCTGTCAGTGCGGTTTCGGTGGTGCTTATCGCCCACACGTGCAGGTGATGCACCTCGATTACGCCGTCGACGCCCTCCATCGCGCGTACCGCTTCGTCGATGTCGATTCCGTCGGGTATGCCGTCGATGGCGAGCCGCCACGACGAGTGAAGAAGCCGCCACGACGAAAAGAGTATCGCTATCGCCACCAGTATTCCGATTATCGGGTCGATTACGTAGCAGTCCGTCATCCATATCGCAATGCCCGACACGACCACTCCCACCGACACCAGCGCATCGAGCATCATGTGGAGATAGGCTCCCTTGACGTTGATGTCGCGTCCCTTGTCGGCGTTCAGCAGCCAAGCCGAAATGAAATTGATGATTACGCCTACCGTCGCAGTCGCCGCGACGCTCCAACCCTCGACAGCCTCCGGATGCGAGAACTTGCGGATGCTCTCGACGACTATTCCCACGACGGCTCCGAGCAGCAGGAGCGCGTTCACGAGCGAAATCATCACCGTAACCTTCTTGTAGCCGTAGGTGTAGTGTTCGTCCTCGTTCTTCTTGACGAGCCGCATGGCGACGAGCGCGAGCAGCAGCCCGACGACGTCGCTCATGTTGTGTCCTGCATCGGCGACCAATCCCATCGAACCCTGCCAGAAGCCTATGCCTATTTCGATGCCGGCGTAGAGTACGTTTATGACGATGCCTATCGTCAGTGCGCGTCCCGTGCGCCGCAGGGCAGCGGCGTCGGTTATTATGCGTTTATGAGGTTGTTCTGATTCCATGATTCTGTATTGACCCTTCAAAGAGCGTTCCCTATTTTCGTTTTGCGCAGTATTCGAGCATCACCATGTCTTTCAGTGCCACACCCGCTTCTATTATCGTGTGCCGATAATTGTCGGTGAAGAATCCGATGATCCGCGAGTACTCGACGAATCCGCAACGCTCGTAAAAGCGCAGCGCCGTCGGAGCGTCGCCGGTTCCGACTGTCATCCGCCCGCCGTCGTGCAGGTAACGGTCTGTTGCGAATTCGATTATCCGTCTGCCGTATCCCCGTAACCGGTATTCGGGAACGACTGCCAGCGATTTCAGTTCGAACGTGTCGTCGTCATGTCCGATTACGATGCATTCTCCGACGATGTCGCCGTTTTCGCGGAATACCGTCATTTCGCCGGAGTCGATATACCGGCGTACCATCAGTTCCTCCTCATCGGCGATGAGGAGCAGGTCGAGATACTTTTCCCGTTCGGGAACCGGAATGATGTCGAATTCCATGAATCTGCCGGATTGTGCTTCGTGCGATTGCCGCCGTCAGCGGATGCCGTAGGTGGCGTGGACGGTAACGCTGACTTTCTTCATGCGGTCGCTCGTGTTGAACGTGCCGCCGTAGGAGTATTCGTCGTTGCCGTAAAGTCCCGTTACCTGAAATACGCCCACGTCGATGCTCTTGATGTCCTTGATGCGTGCGAATCCCTTTATCAGTTTCTCGGCACGCACGAGCGCGTTCGCCGTGGCGTCGTCGATGAGCGAGAGTTTCAGGTTTTGCAGGTCGCGCAGATAGAATTTGGGCGAGCCGCTCTCGACGTTGATGCCGTTGCTGATTAGCGACGTGATGTCGCGCGAGACGGCTTCTATGCGGTCGATGTCCGCCGACTGTATCTCGAACGTCTGCCGCATGCGATAGCCCTTGAACCGCCGTCCGATGTAGCGGCCGTCGGCGGAGTAGGCGTCGTCGTAGAGGTCGTCGATGGTTATGGCGAAGAAGTCGTAGTCCTTCTCGGCTACGCCCTGCGCCGTCAGATATGCGGCGACCGCCTTGCGGTCCTGTTCGAGTTTGCGGTAGCAGTCGGCGCGCGATGCGGCGTCGGCGACTATCGTACCCTGCCATGCAATCCAGTCCGACTGCATCTCCGTTTCGCCCAATCCCGTTACCGAGACCTGACGACCCGAAAGCCCCACTCGGAGTATCGCCGAACAGAGTATTGCGGTGCTGACGATTACCGACAGACCGATGATGACGGCGCGCAGGTTCACGTTGGCGAACAGCGCGGATAATTTCGAAGTGTTCATTGCCGATGAATTTTTTCAGAACAAAGATACTGAAAATATGCCGAATTGTGCATCTGCCGAAAAATTTTGTCGGCGGAGCGGTACGATGCCCCTGCGACTTTAAGGACTTTAACGACCTTAAAGTCCCTTTCCCGCAACATGCTTTTTCCTGCGAAAAATTCGTGTGCCGGTTACGTAATTGCCGCCGCCCGTGCGTTTTTAGTATTGAAGCAAACGGAAAAAATATGTACAGAAAAGTCGATAAAGCCCTGTTGAGGGCATATTTTGACGGCTTATGCTCGGAGAGCGAAGCCCGCACGGTCGAGTCGTGGCTGGCACGTACCGACCATACTGCCGAAGATACGGCGATGCTCGAAGATATTTTCGATTCGGTTCGTGCGACCGCCGATTCGCGGACCCGAGCCGAATACGCCGAAGTGGCGGCTGCAATCCGCCGTTCGCGCCGCGTTTCGTGGTACCGCCGCGCAGGCTACGCAGCCGCTGCTGCCGTCGTCGCACTGTTCGTCGCCGTGGCGTCGTTCGATGCCGCGGAGCAGAGCGTGCCGACGGAGACTACCGCTCCGGAAATGTTGCAGGCATACGCGCCGTGCGGCGAGTCGCTGGAAGTCGCGCTGCCCGACGGTTCGGTAATCGTGCTGGCGGCGGACAGCCGTCTGACCTATCCCGCGTCGTTCGACGGCGACACACGACATGTGGAACTCGTCGGCGAGTGCTTCGCTTCGATTGCCAAGAATCCGGCGAAGCCGTTCATACTGACATCGGGCAAGGTCGATGTCGTGGTGAAGGGTACGCAGTTCAATGTCAAGTCGCGCCGGTCGTCGTCGGAAGTCGAGGTCGCACTGGTCGAGGGTAGCGTGCTTGTCGAGAACCGCATCGGGGCGAACGAACGCATCCTGCTCGAACCCGGACAGTTGGTGAAAATCGACAATACGGACGGCAGCGCGTCGGTCGGCAGTTTCGACACCGAACTCTACGCCGTCTCCGGCACATCCAATTCGCTGGCATTCGTCAACCAGCGGTTCGGCGACATCGCCGCGTCGTTGGAAAGCGCGTTCGGCGTGAAAATCGAAATCGCCGATGCCGCCCTGCTCAACGAGCGGTTCTATGCGGCGTTCGTCAATAACGAAACGATAGACGAGATACTCTCGACGTTCAATGCCGCCGACACGATGGAGATAACCCGCGACGGCGACACGGTACGCATTTCCCTACGCAAATAACCCGACCCGATATATGAAACCATTGATTCCGCATAAGACCCTCGCGCTGCTCCTCGCATTCTGCGTGGTCGCGGTACAGAGCCTGTCGGCTCAGGGAATAAGCCTCAAAGCCGACAACGTGCGCATCCGCGAAGTGATGCAGATGCTCCAAAAGCAGTACAAGTACTCGTTCTCCGTACAGTCGGGACGCATCGACATCGAGGCTAAAATCTCTGTCGATGTAACGGACAAGCCGGTGAGAGAGGTGCTGGAACAGATTTTCAAGGGACAGAACGCAGATTTCGTCATCAAGGACAAGCGTATCGCCGTCATCGAGAAACGTTCCAAGCCCGTCGCTCCCAAACCCTCCGAGACCGCTCCCCCGACCCGACCCGCCGTCAGGCAATCGTCGTTCGAATATCGCGGAACAGTCATCGACGAGACGGGCGCACCCGTAGTCGGGGCATCCGTCGTCATGCCCGATTCCACCTTCGGGACAAGCACCGACATCAACGGTGCTTTCGTGCTTGCACTGCCTGCCGAAAAGGCGATAATCGAGGTCTCGATGCTCGGATATGCGGCGCAGCAAATCGTCGCCGATGCGGGCAAGACCCTGACTGTGCGTCTGCAACCCGACGCCAAGGCGATTAACGAGGTGGTCGTGATAGGCTACGGTGCCGTCAGGAAAAACGACCTGACGGGTTCGGTCGCCAACCTCAAAATGGACGACATGCTCAACAGCCCCGTAATGTCGGTGGACGATGCTATGCAGGGTCGCGTCGCCGGAGTCGAAATCATGTCGTCGTCGGGCGACCCGTCGGCTTCGTCGTCGATTCGTATCCGCGGTTCACGCTCGATAACGGCATCCAACGAACCTCTGATAGTCGTGGACGGCGTGATAGACGCGGTACAGAGCCTCAGCGACATCAATACCGACGACATCGAGTCGATTTCGGTGTTGAAGGACGCCTCCTCGACCGCAATCTACGGTTCGCGCGGCTCGAACGGCGTCATTATCGTTACGACCAAGCAGGTCAAGGGCGGTGCGGCAAAGGTGTCGGTGAATGTCAAGGCGCAGTTCGGCGTTTCGCAAATCGCCCGCCGCCTCGACGTGATGAATGCGCAGGAGTTCACGCAGTATATCAACGATTACATGTATTTCCGCACCAACTCCACTCCCGATACTCCGCTCGAAAAGTATGCCCGCTATCCCAATCCGATGGCTTACGGCAAGGGTACCGACTGGGTGAAGGAGGTTACGCGCATCGCACCCTATCAGAACTACAACGTTTCGCTGACGGGCAAGGTGAAGAATTTTCGCATCTTCGGTTCGCTCGGCTACACCGACAAGCAGGGAATTATCGACGGCAGCGGCGTGAGCCGTATCACGGGTCGCATCAACATGGACTACGATGTCGCCAAGTGGCTGTCGTTCGGCTACCGCGGCTCGTATACCTACGCCGACGAGGACCGCAACAAGGTAACGGTTGGCGGCACGAGTTTCTGGAACGGGGCGATATACCTCAGCCCGACGCTGACTCCCGAGAGCATCCAGAACGAGGTCTACAATAACAGCCCGATAATCAACAACCCCCGCAAGTCAATCGATTTCATCGACATGATTCGCGAGCGTCTGACGTCGAACCACACGGCGGTATTTACGATAAAGCCGGTAAAGGGACTGGTAATCAAGAGCCAGAATACCTATATGGCGTACCAGCGGCACGACTACCAGTTCTGGTCGAACGAACTGCCCGCCCGCAAACCCGAGGAGGGCGCGGCTGCCTACCGCTACGAGGGCGACGCGAAGACGCTGACATCCGAAAACACGCTGACATATTCGCTCTCGACGCGTTCGGGGCACAGTTTCGACGTGATGGCGGGCTTCACCGCCTCGCGGAGCATTACCCACGCGCTCTCAATCAAGGGCGACGGTCTGATAAACGACGACCTGAAATGGGGCGACATGAGCAGCGTCATGGACAAGGAGAAATATACGGTTACCTCCTCCTCGGCGCGCGTCGTCAAGGAGTCGGCATTGTTCCGCTTGAACTACAACTACAAGAAGCGGTACTATATCACCGTTACCGGACGTGCCGACGGCTCGTCCAATTTCGCCGCCAACCGCAAGTGGGGCTTCTTCCCGTCGGCTGCGCTGCGCTGGAACATCGCCAACGAAAGTTTCATGAAGAACGCCCGCAACGTGGACGAACTCTCGCTCCGATTGAGTGCCGGTCGCACGGGCAACGATGCGATTGCGGCGTACCGTTCGTTGGAGGCAATCAGCACCAAGACCGACGGCTACATCTTCGACGGCAAGCAATCGACAGCCTACTACCCGTCGCGTCTGGCGAACGATGACCTGACGTGGGAGACTACCGATTCGTTCAATGTCGCCGTGGACGGTTCGTTCTTCGACGAGCGTCTGAAATTCACCGTCGAGGGCTACTATGCGAAGACTACCGACCTGCTGCTGACGGTGCAGACGGGCGACGTTACGGGCTATTCGAGCCGCTACGAGAATCTGGGTCGCACGTCGAACCTCGGCTGGGAGATTTCGATTGAGAGCCGCAATATCGTCAAGCCGCAGTTTTCGTGGAGTACGATGCTGACTTTGTCGCACAACCGCCAGATGGTCGAGGATATCGGCAACGAAAACTATGTCGTCGCGCTCGCCGGACCGGGCGACAGCGGCTACATGATGTACGGCTACCGCAAGGGCTACCCGCTCAACTCGCTCTGGGGATTCCAGTACGGCGGAACGTGGAAAAGCCAGTACGAAATCGACCGCAACAACCACACGAAGACCTACGTCTCCAACTACTACAAGGAGGGTCTGCCGCGATACGTCGATATCGACGGCGACGGCTCGCTGTCGGCGGACGATTTGGTCTATCAGGGCAGTGCCGACCCGCTGTTGTACGGCGGACTGCAAAATACGTTTCATATCGGCAAGCATCTGAAAATAGGGGTGTTCTTCAACTACTCCATCGGCGGCAAAATCTACAACTACTCGGAGATGGTCATGTGCGGCGGCTCGTGGACGAACCAGTTCCGCAAGATGATAAATTCGTGGCATCCGGTGCGCAACCCGAATTCCGACATCCCGCGGGCAGGCTCGGCGAATCCGATGCTGCCGAGCAACTTCCAGATTTATGACGCGTCGTACCTGCGCCTGAAAAGCGCGAGCATATCCTATACTTTCGACCTGCGCAAGAGGGTGAAGTGGCTGCGCGACATCACTGTCGGCGTCACGGGCGAGAACCTGTGGCTGTGGACGAAATACGCGGGCTTCGACCCCGACGTATCGACCGAAAGCAGTTCGTCGGTATTGCGCCGCGTAGACCTCGGGGCATACCCGAAGGCGCGAACGATTGTGTTTAACCTCCAAATCCGCTACTAACGTATGAAAACTCTGAAATATATCGTCTGCACCGCAGTGCTGTTCGCGCTCTGCGGCTGCAATCTGAACGAAGACCCCGACTATTTCACCGAGCGCAAGAAGTTTTTCCACAACGAGAACCAGTGTCGTGCGGCGGTCGATGCCTGCTACAACTGCATCAACCCGATTTATACCTCGCGCTTCCAGCAAATCACCGAATCGTGCAGCGACATCGGTCTGACTTGGTCGTCGCTCATGGACCCTGCGCTCGACGTGTCGCCCGCCTACCCGCGCTTCGGAGCGACGGTGTGGAAGCAGGGCTACCGCGGCGTGATGTACTGCAACTACGCAATCGAGGGTATCGGGAACTCCGAAATCGACGGGGAGAAACGCAATACGCTCGTCGCCGAAGCCAAAATCCTGCGGGCGTTCTACTACTACATCCTGACATGCACGTTCGGCGACGTTCCCTATTATACGGTCGATGTCGCGACCAAAGAGATTCTCAAACGGGTGCAGCGTCTGCCGCGCACATCGGCGGTGGAAATCCGCAGCAACATTATCGCCGACCTCGAACCGGTGGTTCCGACGCTCGACCAGATTCGCGGCAGCGACGAGCCGGGCAACCGTGTGGGTGCGGCTCTCGGCTGGATGATGATAGCAAAACTGGCGATGTGGAACGGCTCGAAGGATGCCGAACAGTCCGACTTGTGGTGGGGCAAGGCTATTGCGGCTCTCGAATCGCTGCGCGACATCTACGGTCCTCTGTCGGGCTATCCGCTCGAAGAGAACTACGTGTGGTGGAAGAAGAATACCCCCGAATCCGTCTACGAAATCCAGCATACATATACCCACGGCGGCGTGAACTTCACTTCGTCGGTCGCCGCGGCGGTGCATCCGTCGCACACGACCGGCACGATGAACTACGACGGCGTGGACATAGAGTGGCTCGGCGACAACGGCGTTACGTGGGCGCAACTCCGCCCGACGGTCTATTTCTGCCGCACGCTCCAACCGAAAGGCGGACTGGACAAGCGCACGCAGTACAATCTGGCTTGGGACTACGAGGGACAGACCTTCAAGAGCGTGAGCGGTCGTCCGTGGGTCGGCATCAAGTTGTGGTGTCCCGACATGAACAACTATTACGACCACAACAACTACAAGATTTTCCGCTATGCCGACGCCCTGCTGATGCTCGCCGAGTGCTATGCCGAAACCGACAAGCCGTCGTCCGCCGTCGCATGCCTGAACGAGGTTAAGGAGCGTGCCGGTCTCGAACCCTGCATCTACTCCTCGTACGAAGAACTGATAGAGGAGATTCGCGACGAACGCGCCCGCGAACTCTTCGGCGAATTCCACCGCAAGTTCGACCTCGTGCGCTGGGGAATATGGTACGAGCGGCTGACGGAGTACAACGAACGCACCGACATGCTCGAAAACGCTCGACCTTGCCACGAATACTATCCGATTCCGGACGTGCAGGTCGAATATTCGGGCGGTGCGCTCTCGAACGACGAGTACAAAAAATACGGATTATGATACATGGCTGAATTATGAAACGATACATTATATATATAGTATGCCTGCTGTCGGCGTTCACTTCGTGCGTGAAACACGAGGAGTCGGACGTGCGCCTCGCACTCGACACCGAAGCGGTCGAGGTCGGCAGCGGCGAGGGCTACACCCGCATCATGGTCTACGGTGCGAACGACTGGAATGCCGTCGCGGACGATGCCGAATGGGTGTCGCTCGACGAATTCCAGTACGGCAATGCCCGCGGCAGTTTCCGCGTGAACTATGCCGCCAACGAGAATATCAGCCGCGTGGCGCGAATCGTCGTCAGCGGCAACGGTCGCAGCCTGCTGCTCAACGTCTATCAGAAGTCGGGCGCGAATGTCCCGACGCTCTCGGTCGGAGAGAGCGAAATCGAACTGCCGGCGAACCGCTACGAAATATCCGTTCCGGTCGAGACGTCGGGTCTCGGGGATTTGCTCGCCGACGTCCGCTACGAAGTGCATCCCGCTGACGACCCCGAAGCCGAGTGCGGCTGGATTTCGGGCGTCGGTCTGAATGCCGATATGTCGGCTCTGACGATGAATGTCGCCCGCAACGCCGACGGTGCGGCGCGCCGAGCCACGGTGAATGTCTCCCTTGCGGGAGCGGACGGCGTGAAGGTCTTTTCGTGCGATGTCGATGTGCGGCAGTCGGGCGAGGAGGCGTTCGTCGCAGCCGACACCGAGCCGGTCTACAAGATTTCGCCGAAAAGCGAAACCGTCTCCGTTCCGGTCGAGACCAATACTGGCTACATGTCCCGATACATGCGGACGGAGATTGAGTACCTCTCCGAAAGCAGGGACTGGATAGAGTCGGTGGGACTGAACGACGGCGAATTGACATGCTCCGTTGCGGGCAATTCGGGCGACTGCATCCGCGAGGCGAAAATCACGGTGCGTTCGTTCGATGCCGACGGCAACGCGACCGCCCCGCTCGAAATCCTCGTCCGTCAGGGCTACTACTGGTCGATGAGTTTCGAGAATTTCCGCGCCGTTACCAAGGGTCGCGACTATACGTTCGAGGATTCGTTCATTTCGTACAGCCTCGACGGCGTGGTGGTCAGCGACTGCAAGTCGGCGAACATGGCGTACAACCCCAATACCTCTTATCAGACGGTCGATACCTCTGTCAGCGCGCGCACGGTCTATATCCAGAGCGAGGATGCCCGGTACGGTCTCCGTCTGCTCCTCGATTCGGCTGATGCCAACGTCTTCTCGCGCGGCGACAGAG
This sequence comes from uncultured Alistipes sp., assembly GCA_905213895.1. GTDB lineage: Bacteria > Bacteroidota > Bacteroidia > Bacteroidales > Rikenellaceae > Alistipes. The sequence goes on along the minus strand of CAJMKE010000004.1, from coordinate 47,969 downwards.
TTACGATTGGTCTCAACGGCGTAACGGTGCTGGTGTCGGACAATCCTGTGGCGTACTCTATCGAGAATGTCGGAGCGGGCATGTTCGTGGCGCACACCGAGGGCGATGCGTCGTCGCTGACACCGAAACGCAAGACGGTCGCCGAACTCACCGACGACGATATCTACACCTATACATCGCTGACGGACATGGAGTTCGTCTTCAAGCAGGGTGCCTATGCCAACGTGAACGAATCCTATGTCCAGGAGTCGGAACTCAACAAGGGCAATGTCAATCCCGTTCATATCGGAGATTCGTCCGCACGACTGATGCAGGATAAGAGCGGGCGGGCGATATACATGCAAATCAACTCGCTCTGTCCGTGGCGTCGTACGCTCAATCCGCAGTCGTCGGGCAGCCACGGCGTGCCTCAGGGCGTGGGAACTTTGAGCGGAATCATCGTCAGCGAGCCTAACAGCCGTTACGGCGCGTCCGACGGTAATATCGGCAAGTATTCGATACGCCCGGTGGACGAGAGCGACATCGCGGGTGCGGATGCTATTCCGTGGGAGGCTTCGTCGGCGCGCAACACCCTCGCTGCATGGAATTTCGACCACGGCGTCTCTAATATTCAGATTCGCCAGGCGGATGCCGAGGGCAAAACTCCGGGCGAGCCTTATAAGTGGAAGGGCAGTTATACCGGTGCGAACGAGTATCTCAACTACAACGGCAACGCGACGGCGATGAACCGTATGTTCGCTACCGACGGTGATACGTCGGCGACGCTGTACTGCGACAATCTCGCGACGGTTGCCGACAAAATGTATTCGGAGGTGGCGAATACGGGCAAGGACCTCTATTCCACCATGACGAACTGGCGACCTCATTTCGTGGACGGCTACGAGAGCGTCTACGTCTGGGACGGCACGGGCGAGAATGCCAAGGGCTATTGGAAGTCGCCTGCCGACGAGTGGAGCGGTCGCTGGAACATGAATCATTTCTGCGGGCGCAACGCGCTGGGCGACTATATATGGGTTACCAACGTCTCCGGCTGGTACGATTTCGAGAGCGGAGCCACGAAAGGTTTCATGATGGAGTTCTCGTCGGCAGCCGCGGCGACGCCGATGACCGTGAATTTCTCTATGGGAGCCGGCGGCATGCGTTCCACCGCATGGACGAACTATCTGTCGCAGTTCCTCAACCGAACTGAAATGTACTATGCGCAGAACTATCCTCTCTACTGGAAGGTGCAGTACTCGACCGACGGCGGCGCGACGTGGAACGACGGCGCGACGGATGCCGTTACGGGCGCATCGGAGTTCATGCTCCATCAGGTTCCTTGTTGGACGGGCGGCGTCTATAACGACCCCTCCTCGACCGCTTCGGCGGGTACGGGCTACCCGAATGCGCAGATGTGCCTCGGTCTTGTCGAGTACGGCTTCGTGCTGCCTGCCGCGGCGTCGGGGCATGACGAAGTGATAGTCCGCATCACCCCTTCGCGCCGCCGTATCGCGACCGTGCTTTCGGGTGCCGACAACTACGACAGCCCGCTCGACCAGAACGTGGACGCGACCGCAGCCTCCGACTACGGCAACATGATACATTTCGGCGGAATCTCCATACAGTATTAGGCGATGAAAAGAGTATTGTTTGTCATATCGTTTCTTCTCGCTGCGACGGTTTCGCAGACATCCGCCCAGACGGTCGGTTTCGAGGCTGTACGGGCTATGGCGAACGCCGAAGGCGCCCCCGTCGCACAATCGACCGTCATCGAGGGTGTCGTTATCGGCGACTGCGGCTCGCCCAACATGGATAACAACCCCAATCTGACCTATCATAGCGTCGATACGAGCGTGAACGACTGCACCAACTATATCCAGAGCGCGGACGGTCGCTACGGATTCCGTTTGCAGTTCGACCATTCGATGTACAACCGCCTGCCGCGCTACGCCCGTGTGACGCTCGACCTCGCGGGTGCGACCGTTGTCCGTCAGAATAACCCCGAACGCTATACTATTAGCGGTCTTACCTCCGCCAATATCGTCAGGGTCGAGGCGGGCGACCCGTCGGCGGTCGCCGTCAAGCACAAGCGCATCTCGCAACTCTGCGATGCCGACGTTTATACCTACGTGCTGCTCGACGACGTGTGCTTCACGTTCCGCAACGGCTGCTATACTAATATCTGGGAGCCTTACGCCCAGCCGTCCTCCGTCAATTCGATGTTGGAGCCTAACGGTCGCATGGACAGTTGGGCTGCGCTCGTCAGCGACGCTTCGGACTGCGAACGCGGCATCTATATGCTCGTCAATACCAAGTGCGAGTGGCGTCGCAGCGGCAAACCCGTTCCGCAGGGCAGAGGCTCGGTGGGCGGAGTGGTCGTGTTCCCGTGGCAGCGACGCTACGGCGGCTGGATGGGTCGCTACGGCATACGCCCGATAGACGAAAAGGACATAACCGTCGGCAACAAACGCAAGGAGTATCCGTTACGCACCCACGTAGGCTGGTTCTACGACGACAACCCGTCAGCCGAACTGACGTTCGAGAACATGGGTACGGTAGCCGGTGTCAAATCCGCCAAATATTCGGGCGATGCCGTTCTCGCCGAGGTCGGCAGCGGCAAACTGTGGAGCGATTCGCAGGCGTTCGTGATGCTCGCGAGCGACTATAACGCTCTGAACGCCGCCAACAAGGGTTGGGTCGCCAATGCGGCTCTGCGCTTCGACGCCCCCTCCTCCGCATGGTATGAGTGGAACGCTTCCGGTGAGATGACGGGTACGAAATCGGTGTTCGTCGAGTTCTCGACCGAGAAGTTGAGGGCGGCGCAGATGCTTTTCTGCTTCCGCTTCGGCGCGGGTGCGCAGAGTTGCGAAACCTCCTACGACTTTCCGGCGCAGTGGTGCGTCGAATATTCGACCGACGGCGGCAGGACGTTCGAGCGTCTGCGCGAAGTCGCGACGGGCAAGTCGGTGATTGCGATGCGCGCGCTTCCGTGGTGGGACAAGGTGCTGAAAGAGCGCGGCAATCTGAAAGCAAGGACATCCTACGATGCCGCACTGGGCTATACCGACCACGCTTTCGTGCTGCCGCACGACTGCTTCCTGCGCAAACGGGTAACGCTTCGCATTACGCCTGCCAACGACCTTCTGGCGGACGTTTCGGCGAATCCCAAGGCGAATACCGTCGGCAAGCGTAAGGCTTCCGCGGACAACGACCACAAGACCGTCATCCGCTTCGGCGAGATTGCGGTGATGTACAGATAAAATCGTAAAAACAACTATAAACTACTTAAAACAAAAACCTGTTATGAAAAAGAAAGAGTATCGCACCCCTCGGATGCAGTCGTTCGGATTCGTCATCGAACGAGGGTTCATGTACAGCGAAGAGAAAGACTATTTTGACGGTATCGAAAGACCGTATATCTACGGCGAGGAGCCGGACCCGTTCATCTGATTGTTAAACGTATGAAAATTAAAGAATTTGCCATGAAAAAATATTTGTTTGCATCATTGCTTCTGTTGGGTTTCGCGGGTTGCGTCAAGGACGACACGTGCGATAACGTTCAAATTTCAAAAGGCGTGAACATGTCGTTCGCCATCGACGACGAGCAGTCGCGCACCACGCTCGCCGAGGGCCGCTTCGTGTGGAAGGACGGCGACAAGGTCGGCGTGTTCGTCGATAACGCCGCAACTCCGACCGTCAATGCCGAAGGTACGGTTACCGTCAAGGACGGCGTTGCCAACGTCGATTTCAAAGCCGAGGCATTCGCCGCCGGCGACGTCGTGTCTGCCTACTATCCCTACGATGCGACCGTGAAGGACAAGACGGCGGTGCGCTTCACGCTCCCTACCACTCAGATTCAGTCGGCTGCGGGCGAGTATAACGGCTCCTGCCACCCGATGATAGGCGTGTCGAAAGCCTTTGCGACGGCTACCGGCGAGAGCATAAATTTCCGCCCTACATGCGCCGTCGTGCAGTACAATATCTTCACCTCCAATCCTGTCTATGAGGGCGAGAAGGTGCAGAAGGTGCTGTTCCGTTCGTGTTCGCACACCAAGTCGGCGAGATGTGTTTCGGGCTGGCCTCTGTTCGATATTACCAAGGTTACCGAAGAGGATGAACCGGTAGCAACCAAACTCGGAACATTTACCAAAAAGGAGGGCGAAACTAACGAATATCCTTACGGTCAGTCGTGGCTGTCGGAGGTCGTTTTCGAGAATCCGCTCGAAGTGTCGGCATCGCGTCAGCAGGCGTATGTTACGTGGTTCCCGGGTGAATATGCCGGATTCTTCATCGTGCTGACCGACAAGGCGGAATACATGTATATCTACCATGCCGAACCGGCGATGAACGGCGACGAAATCGATTTCTCGGAAGAACCTACACCGGACGGTACGACCTACCAGCCGTTCGAGCGCAACACCATTCATCAGATTCCGTTGGACCTCGGCAGTACGGCGCGTCTGGTGAACCGTAAGGAACATACGCCGCGAACCGATTTCACTACTCTTCGTCGGAATCTTGCCAATTATTCCGACCGCGGTGCGAACCGAATCATCAAGTGCGTTGCAATCAGCGACAAGGACGAGAAAAACTCGGAGTATAACCCGCAAACGGCATATAATAAAATCAATACGTCGGAGAGCGAAAATACCGGTTATATCGAGCAAATCGACGGCAAGTACGGCTTCCGCGTCAAATTCGCTTCGGCGGAGGACAATGTTTTCCACAAGGGCGACGAACTGGTCATCAACCTGTCGGGAACCGAGATAAAAGAGGAAACCAATGCTACCGGAACGAAATCATATACTATTTATGAACTTTCCAAGCGCAATATCCTTTCGCAGACCTCGGGTACGATTCCGTCGAAGGTGAAGACTATCGCCGAACTCACCGACGACGATATCTACACCTATACTTCGCTCTCCGACATGGAGTTCGTCTTCAAGCAGGGAGCCTATACCAATGTCGATGAATCGTATGTGCTTAAATCGGAATTGAATACATCTTCTGCTGCAAAAGGATACGGCGATTGTGCAACACGTCTGATGCAGGACAAGAGCGGCGATGCGATTTATATGCAGATTAATACGCTGTGCCAGTGGCGTCGCAAACTCGATGTTTCGGCTGCGGGCAATCACGGCGTGCCGCAGGGTGTCGGTAAACTGAACGGTGTCGTAGTTTCCAATATCAATACCCATAGCGGCGATATCGACGGCTTTATCGGCAAATACTCGATTCGCCCGATAGACGAGAGCGACGTTGCGGGAGAGAACGCTATTCCGTGGGCGTCTTCGTCGGCTCGTACCACTATTGCAGCATGGAATTTCGACAATGGAGTGGCAAATTCGCAAATTCGTCAAAAAGATTCTGACGGTATGATTCCTGGTACGCCTTATCTTTGGAAAGGAACTAATACGGGTGATAATGAATATCTCAACTACAACGGCAACAGTAAGGCGATGAACCGCATGCTTGCGACCGACGGCGACGAATCGGCGACGTTGTTCTGCGACAATCTCGAACTCGCTACCGATAATCTAAAAACGAGTCTTTATTCGGTAATGATTGGTTGGAGACCTCACTTTGCCGACGGCTTCGAGAGCGAATACGTGTATGGCGGTCTTGGATTGATTGCCGGTGGTTGCTGGTATTGCCCGACATCCGAATGGAGCGGTTTCCCGGGTGGTACAAGCAGTACTGGAACGAAAGTCGCATCCCGCAAATTCCGTCATCGCGGCGGTTGCAACGCTTTGGGCGACTATATATGGGTTACAAATCTTACCGGCTGGTACGACTGGAACGAGGATGGCGCGACATATTCTGGAACGAAGGGTTTCAACATCGATTTGTCTACCGCATCGGCAACAGGACCCGTTACGATAAACTTCTCGATGGGAGCAGGCGGAAACTCGTGTACGGATTGGACTACATATATAAATGAGAAAAAGGAAAATAACTACAATAACTTCTTTAACTTCATCGACGGCTACTATACCCAGAACTATCCTCTCAACTGGAAGGTGCAGTATTCCACCGACGGCGGAGCGACTTGGAACGACGGTGCAGTGGATGCCGTAACCGGAGCCGATAAATTCGTGCTGCGCCCTATGCCTTGTCTGCAAACCGGCAAGGATTGTCCGGTGTACTATACTCCTGCTACGACCACCACGCAGGGTAACGGTTCATATCCGAGCATGTATATGTCGCTTGGTCTGTCCGAGTACAGTTTCGTTTTGCCTGCCGACGCTTCGGGTAAGGCTGAAGTCCGTATTCGCATAACTCCTGCCGATGCCAAGGTCGGCTCGCGTTTCTCCGGTACAGGCAACTACAAACTGAAACTCGATTATAAGGGTAATGTCGCGTCGAAAGATGCGTCTTACGGAAATATCATCCATTTCGGCGGTATTCAGATTCAATATTAAAAAATAAAAACATGCTACGTAAAATAGCATTTCATTGGTTAATTTGTTTTGGGGCGATTCTGGCGGGAGGAGTTGTAACCTCCTGCCGGAATATTGCCGATGAGATGGTCGATATCGACGAACTCGCCGCACCTGACCGAATCGTCGAGGTGTCGGCGGACGCTTCGACCCGCTCGGTGAAGGTCTATTCCAACGGTGCGTTCACCGCCCGCCTCGCCGACGATGCGGCGGAGTGGGTGCGCCTGCTCGCGACATCGGGTTCGGGCGACTGCGAAATAGGCGTCGAGGTGGACCGCAACGACGGACTGCGCCGTCAGGCGGCGATAATCCTCGCCAAGAGCAGCGGCAAGACCGATACGGTGCGCCTGCGCCAGCGGGGTCTCGAAGAACGATTGACCATAGCCGAATCCTATCGCGTCGTGAACGGCAGCGAGCCGGCGAAAATCGACATCGGGCTGGATACCAATGTCGCAGCCGGGAATTTGAAATATGAGGTAACCTATCCCGACGGAACCGACGCTTGGATAAAGGACGTCGAGTTCGGCGGCGACGGCTGCCGTGTCGAATATGCGGAAAATCCGAGCGAATCGTCCATGCGCCGCTGCGACATCCGCATCTCGTTCCTCTCGGCATGGGAGGAGACGGTCGCCGTGTCGCTGCGCCTTACCCAGAAAACCTCGCTCGACCGGCTCGGAACGGAACTGACGTTCGGGCAGGCGCATAACGAGGACGGCTCGCTCGACATGGTGAACAACCGCTATCGCGGCGACTATACCATAGAGGGCGTCGTGGTCAGCGACTGCGCGTCGGAGAATATGGCACTCAATCCCAATCTCACCTACAATTCGATTGACCGCACGGCGAACGACCGTACCGTCTATATAGAGGAGTTGGGTGCGGACGGCAGCGGACTGCGTCTGTGGCTGGCATCGGGCGTGAAGAACACGTTCCGCCGCGGCACGAAAGTGCGTCTGAATCTGTCGGGGACGACGTTGCAGAAGAGCGAAAACCCGACCTGCTGGTCGATACTGAACGTCTCTCCCGAAAATATACTCGAAACTGCGGGCGACACCCCGATTCCGCTGCGCGAACGCACGATAGCGACGCTGACGGACAACGACATGTTCACCTACTGCCGCCTGCGGAACGTCGAATTCGAATTCAAGCAGGGAGCGTACTCTAACGTCTACGAAGCGTACATGCCGAAGGCGTCGTCGCTTACGGCGGGCGTGCGCAACGTGGCGTCCGTCATGGATTCGGCGGTGCGGATGCTTACCGACGATGCGAACGACGCGATATACATGCAGATAAACGCCGCATGCCCGTGGCGTCGCGCGCTCAATTCGGCTGACGAACGCCGCGCGGGTATTCCTCAGGGTGTGGGCAGTGTCGGCGGCATCATCGTCGCCGGCGAGAATATCCGCTACGGCGGTCGCATAGGCGCGTATTCGATTCGTCCGCTCGACGAGAGCGACATCGACATCGGGTGGGAGAGCGACTCTTCGTCATCCACGCTGGCTGAATGGGTCTTCGACCGCGAGGTAACGCACACCGACATGTTCGAACCGTCGAAGGCGAACAACCCTTACGAATGGGAGGGCGGCTACGTCAAGGAGTCCACGACGGCTGTGAACCGCCTGCTCGCGACGGGCGGCGAACAGCGCAGTGCGGCGACGCTCTACTGCAACAACCTCTCTTCGTTGCAGGATGTCGTCTACGACAACGCCTATCGGATACTGCGCACGTGGCGTCCGCAATTCGCCGACGGTTTCGACAGCGAATACGTGTGGGACGGCGACGACTGGGGCGTAACTTTCGACGGCGTGTGGAAATCCTCTTCGGATTGCATGAACTCGTGGCGCAGCGACGGCAAGGGCGTCTATCATCATTGCGGTCGCAAGGCGTACTCCAACTACGTGTGGTGCGCCAATCTGTCGGGCTGGTTCGACTGGAACGCCGACGGCGAGACCTACTATGCGACGCGCGGATTCATGGTGAAACTCTCGACCGCTTCGGCGACACGTCCCGTCCATATCGGCTTTACGATGGGTGCGGGCGGACGAATCGCCACGGCTTGGAACTCGTATTACAACTACAACGACGGCTTCATGAACAGCGATGCCGGCTACTATGCGCAGAACTATCCTCTCTACTGGAAGGTGCAGTACTCGACCGACAGCGGCATGACATGGAACGACGGCGCGGTGAACGCCGCGACGGGCGAAGAGGTGTTCAAACTGCTGCCTATTCCGTGGTGGACGTCGGGAACCTATCCCGACCCCGCGGCACCGGAACTGGTCGGCACGGCTTACGTGAATGCCGAGACCGCACCCGGACTTGTGGAGTACAAGTTCCGACTGCCTGCCGAGGCTTCGGGACAACGCGAGGTCGTGATTCGCATCACTCCCGCCTCGACCGTTGTCGCTACGCTGCTGCCGAGTGCCGGCAACTATGCGCAGCCGCTCGACCAGGGCGTCCGCGCGACGAAGGAGTCGAACTACGGCAACATGATTCGCCTCGGCGGAATAAAAGTGGAATATTGATAAAATCGGAAACAATGAATATACAGAGAGAGTACAGTTCGCCGGTCCTCGTCGGCTTCGAGATAGCGGTCGAACGCGGATTCCATGTCAGCATGGGATTCAATGCCGGTTTGGAGGGTTCGGACGGCGAACGGTCGTCGGGCATCGACGATATGGGTGTTTCCGTCGATAATGAAGGTTGGTAGGCGTTATGATAAGGAAAATTACTTTCGCAATCCTGCTCGCAGCCGCTTTTTGCGCCTGCGAGCGGGCGGGTATCGGCGATGAAAACATCGTTCCGCCCGCTTCGGGCGACGATGCTCCGGTGCGCCTGATGCTGAAAACCGACGGCGGCGTCCGCACGTCGCTCGACGGAACGAAAATCGTGTGGAACGCGGGCGATGCGATAGTCGTGAACGGCGAACGCCGCACCGTGCGCGTCGAGGGCGACGAGGCATACGTGCTTGTGCCTGCCGCCGACTCCTACGAGGCGTTCTATCCCGCCGACATCGTCACGGAGAGTGGAATCGCCCTGCAACCCGCCCAGTTCCATGCCTACGGCTCGTTCGGCTGCGGCGCGAACCCCATGCGCGGTACGGGCAGCGGCTCCGAATTGCGGTTCCGAAGCCTTTGCGGCGTACTTAAACTCACTGTTGCGGGTTCTGACCGCATCACGTCCGTAGCCGTCGAGGACCGTTCGGGCGGCGCGCTGTGCGGATTCTTCGAACAGACGGAGTCGGGATTGGCTCTGCGCTCCGATTCGCGGGTGGCGCAACCTGCCGTGGTGCTTAACTGCACTGCCGGCGGCGGAGTGCGGCTCGATGCGGCGGGTACGGATTTTTATGTCGTGATGCCGCCTGCGACCTACTCCGACGGACTGAAAATCACTATTGGCGATGATACGGGACGAGCCGTGGTCATCGACTCCAAGACCCCGCGCACGATAAAAGCCAACGATATTCTCGTAACGCCGCGCATCGATTATGCGCCGGACGACGACCTGATTTTCGCCGAACATTTCGACAAGAACGCCTGGGGCGCAGACCGCGTGTCGGGCGGATGCGGATTCAAACCGACAGATTCGCTGGCGGCGACGGGTCGCGAAATGGTTACTGATGTCGCCGAGGACTACGGCACGGCTGCGATTTCGACGTCGTGGGATGCCCCGCAGAAAAACCGCATGACCGAATCCTATATTGCCAGCCGTTCGCTCGGCGAGTGGCAGATGCTCTATTCGTGCATGGAGACGTTCGGCGCGCTGTCGGTCGGCAGTTCCGCCGGACGCGGATTCCTGCGCCTGCCGCCGCTGTCGAATCTGAAAGCGGGCGAGGTGTGCAAGGCGACGATGACGTTCCGCGTCGCATTCCCGAACGGCGCGGCGAGCGACCTGCTCCAAATCTATCCGTTCGTCGGCGGTACGGGCAAGATTCTCGACTGCTACGTGGACGGCACGAAAATCGACGCGCCGAAGAACGGCGACCGCTGGACGGCCGGTACCAATATCGGTCTGACGGCAACCGGCATGTCGCAGGAAAAGTTCCTTCTGTATCCGTCCGTCGATGTTTGTGACAACTTGTGGCACACCGTCCGTATCGACCTCGGAGCGGTAACGAACCGTACTATGATTCATTTCCAGCCCCACTCCAAAGGCTCTACGACTTCGGAATTCGTTATCGACGACATCGAAATCCGCAAGGTCGCATACCCTTATCAGGACGATGCCGAACACTATGCCGTCGGGTCGGACGCCGCGGTTGCCGACGTGTCGAAACTGATGCTCGAACCGAGTACGCTCGTGTCGGTTCAGGGCAGTTCCATGACCAATCTGCTCAATCACGGCAAGGCTCTCGGCATCGACAGAATCGATATTCTGCTCACGACCGCTTACCTCTACGACACTCTCGGCGGCGACTGGACGGCGGTATTCGCCGAGGCGAAACGCAAACTCGACGATGCGGGAATCGAGGTCTGGGGCATCCATCTGCCCTACGAGGAGTACGACTCGAAGAACATCTTCGACTGGTGCAGCGACGACGCCTCGCATCGCGCCGAGGCAATCGAGTGCATGAAACGGATAATCGAGGCTTGCGCGGTGTTCGAACCGCAGAGGCTCGTTACCCATCCGGCGGGCTACAATACCGATTACGGCTATTACGCCAAACGCGACTTGTTCGTCAAGGCGATGAACGAACTGATTCCGTCCGCGACGGCTGCCGGAGCGGTGCTGTGCGTCGAGAATCTGGGCAACAGTTACTCCACGGCGTCGAGCCTGACGATGAAGGCGTCGTATCTCAACTATTTCGTGAGCCGATGCCCTGGATTGAAGGTCTGCTTCGATGTAACCCATGCGACGGTGAAGGACATCAACAACGCGTCGGCATTCCTCGCCGAGTTGGGCGGCAATGTCGCGGCGGTGCATATCCACGGCGGCGACAAGAGCAACGACATGCACCTTTTCCCAGGGTATTCGGGGCTGTATCCCCACGCCGATACCATAAACTGGGGCGAACTCTACAAGACGCTCGTCGAGACGTGCGGTTACAGAGGACCGTTCACCTACGAACTCTCGACATACGAGGTGGACTGCATATACAGCCTCAATAATTTGATACACAACTATTACGATTATGTATATCCGCGTTTTCGCGAACAATAAACGAAGAATATGAACAAACTGCTGAAATGCGCTCTGCTGTCGGCTGCCGTCGTTGCGGCGTGCGGTGCGGCGCAAGCCCGCCCGTACGTTCCGAAGGAGGGCGAAATCCAATTCAAGGTATTGCAGACCACCAAGGACAAACCGCTGCACGAGATAATGACGACCCCGTTTACGTGGCACGGCTATTCGCTGCTCCGTTCGATAGATTTGGACGCGGCGCAGCCGTCGCACGAATATTTCGGCATCGGCGTGTCGATGACCGACGCTTCGTGCTGGCTGCTCTCGCAACTCGACCCCGAGAAGCGGCATTCGATTCTTAAAAAGGCGTTCACCGAGCGCGGGATGAATATCTCTATGGTGCGTCTGAACTGCGGTTCGAGCGACTATGCGACCGAACTCTACAACTACAACGACACAGAGGGCGACGTGCAGATGAAGAATTTCTCGGTTGCCCGCGACGAGAAGTACATGATTCCGATGCTGAAACTGCTGCCGCAGTACTGCCCCGATTTGTTCACCTATGCCGCTGTGTGGAGCGTCCCGGGGTGGATGAAGGATTCGGGTCGGATGTGCGGCGGTTCGCTGCTCGACGAGTATATGCCCGCATTCGCGGCGTACTGGGCGGCATATTTGAAGGCTTACAAGGAGCGCGGCATCGAGATTCAGGCTTGCTCCGTGCAGAACGAACCGAGTACCGACCAGCGCGGCGGATGCCCCGCGACGCTCGTGTCGGCAAAGCAGGAAATCGAACTCGCCGGCAAATATATGCCGCAGGCGTTCAAGGCTGCCGACGTCGATACCAAGATATGGATATGGGACCACGACTACGTGGGTCGCAACCGCGTCATCGAGGTGCTGAACGACAAGCGCGTGAAACGGAATATCGATGCCGTGGCATGGCATCCGTACAGCGGCAGACCCGAGATGATGCGCGAAGTGCTTAAAGTGCATCCGAATACGAAGATGCATCTTACCGAGCGCGGACCGTCGTTTCATTTGCAGGCGCAGCAGACCGAGAAGTGGTGGGCGGATTACGTGTTCGGCGCGCTCAACAACGGCTGTTCGTCGTTCTCCTCGTGGAATCTGCTTCTCGACGAGGACGGACAGCCCAACACGGGTCGCTTCCCGTGCGCGGGGCTGATGTCGATAGATTTGGAGACGGGCAAGGTGCGCGAGAGCCGTCAGGCGACGCTGTTCCGCCAGTTCAGCCCGTATGTCGAGCGCGGAGCGAAAATCATGGCTACGGAGCAGCCTGCGGAGGATATTACGGCGATTACGTTCCGCAATCCAGACGGAAAATTCGTCATCGTGGTTGCGGCTGACGAGAAGCCGACTGAACGTCAGCGGGTGCAAATCAAGTTTAGGGAGCAGTATCTCGCACTCTGTCTGCCGCTCTATTCGTGGTCGCTCACGACGGTGATAATAGAGCCGTAGGGCAGGGTAGTCCCCGCACTGCGAAAGAGACCTTAAAGTCTTTAAAGTCCTTAACGACCCTAACGACTTTAAGGTCTTTTATTATTGCCGGTGGCGGAATGCTATTTCCCCGCTATCCAGTCCAGAAAGTCGGCGGTGCGCGAGCGGCTGACGAAGATTTCGAACTCCGTCGGCGGCGAGAGCGTTACTTTCAGCCGGTTGCTCAGATGCTTGCTGATGTCGTTTATCGCGTTGAGCGACACCGTGCAGTTGCGCGAGATGCGGAAGAACAGCCGCGGATTGACCATCTCCGATGCCGCGTCGAGCGACATGTCCATTATGTAGCGTTTGCCGTCCTTCGTAACGACGAACGTACTCTTGTCTTCGGCGTAGAAGTAGGCGACGTCCTCGCTGCGCACGATGATTATCTTGTCGCCGAGCCGTATCACGAACCGCTGGCGGTAGGGATTGTTTTCGGGCATCAGAACCTCGCGCAGCCCCTGCAAGTCAATCGATTTCTGCGAGTGCGAGTTGCGGCAGCGTTCGACGGCGTCGTGCAGTTCGCGGGCATCGACCGGTTTGAGCAGGTAGTCGATGCAGTGCGCCTTGAACGCCCTCACGGCGTAGTTGTCGTAGGCGGTCGTGATGATGACCGGCGCTTCGACCTTCGTGCGGTCGAAGATGTCGAAACACATTCCGTCCGACAACTCGACGTCCATGAATATCACGTCAGCCGCCTTCGGATTGTCGCGCAGCCACTGTGCGCTCTGTTTTACGGAGTCGAACACGCCGATGATTTCGACGTCGTTGCAGGTTCTTTCGAGTTCCCTTCGCAGATTCATCTGAGCAGGGATTTCGTCTTCGATGATTACGGCTTTCATGGGGTTTGCAATAATGGCAGTTTGACAATGAATTCGGTTCGGGTACGCACTATATCGATTCCTTGCCCTGATATGTCCGTATATTGTTGTCCGATGTTTTTAAGTCCGAGACCCGTCGATGCTCCGCCGCTTATGCGCGGTTGCAGGTTGTTGCGCACGACAATCATTCCGTCGGCGTCGGTTATCGATATGACGAGCGGCTGCTGGCGGCTGACGATGTTGTGCTTGGTGGCGTTCTCTATCAGCAGTTGCAGCGAACACGGCACGACACAGCCCCGCTTCGCCTCGTCCGACAGCGCGATTTCGACCGACAGCCCCTCGGCGAACCTTTCGGCGAGCAGGTCGATGTATTTCTGTGCGAAGTCGAGTTCCTCTTCGAGCGAAACGATGCGCTTCTCGTCGTTTTGGAGCATGTAGCGGTACATTCCCGCCAGTTTGCGGATGAATGCGCTCGCGCGGCTCTGCTCGCCCTCCTCGACGAGGTATTCGAGGATGTTCAGTGAGTTGAACAGGAAGTGTGGGTTTATCTGCCGTTTGAGATTGTCATACTGGTAGAGTGCCTTGTGCTTCTTGTCGCGTTCGTTGCGGAATTTGGTGTCGGTCGCGACGACGTAGGCAATCAGCAGCGCGATGGTGTAGATTACTATGCAGACCGGCGCCACCGCGATGAACATGCGCAGCATCGACTCCCACTCCATCGCATAGTCGTTGCCCGCCGGCAGGTCGTAGCATACGAAGAGCGATACGATTAGCGCGAGCAGCAGCAACAGCGTCGCAATCATCGCGTAATATATGTTCGGATGCCGCTTTTTCAGTCCGTGAGGCAGATTGGCGATGATGACGCATCCGCCCAACAGCGATACCAGAGCCAGTGTGTTCGATGTCAGCCGCTGCAACTCGTCGTAGATGCTCGAACCGTCGAAGAACGGAGCCTTCGTCAGACTTACGTAGGCGATGCGGAATATCATTATCGCCGCCATGACCGATATTACGGTCGGCGAGTCGGGGTATTTGGTCGGCATATCGACCCTCTGCTGCTCGAACCGCGACAGTCCGTAGGCTATCCAGCCGAGGAGTTCGGTTACCGCCGCCGTGGTTATCGCCGAAGCCGCCGTGCCGTTGCCGACGATAGGCACGATGATTTCCGCCCCGTAGATGCCCATCGCATAACCGAGGAAGCATCCCGACAGCGCGAGAGCGGCGATGACCTCGATTTGGAGGTTGCGGCGAATCGAAATCAGGGTTATCATCGAAATCGTCAGCAGCGTGAGCGGGATGTCGTCCACATAGTCGAACGCACGGCTGACGACCGCGACCGTCGCATGCGCGAGCGCGAACAGATGAATAAGGATATCTATGCGTAGCCGTCGTTCTTCCATGGTTTTCGGGTTGCGTGAAATCAAAATTAACACAAAAAGTTCGGATTTCCAAATTTTTAGGCGGGAAATGCGAGAAAAGTCCTCAAAGACTTCGGCGGCTTTAAGGACATTATCTCCGTTTCCGCCTTGTTTTTCGTCGCGGAGGATTCGCCGTTCGTCCGGAAATTCCTGCCGCTCGTCGTCGGCGGATTGCTCCGTCGGAGAATTATTCTAAAATTTGTATAGACCAAACCGAACCGACAAAGACTACAACCGTATAAATGACCTTATGAAAAAACCGAATCTCTCCTTTTGGAAGATATGGAATCTGAGTTTCGGATTTCTCGGAGTGCAGATAGGCTATTCGCTGCAAAACTCCAATACATCCACCATTTTCGAGTCGTTGGGCGCCGACGTCCATCAACTCAGTTATTTCTGGCTCGCGGCACCTCTCGCCGGACTTATCGTTCAACCTATCGTGGGTCTCTTCTCCGACGGTACGTGGACGCGGTTCGGGCGGCGCATCCCGTTCATCATGGGCGGCGCGCTGGTTTCGGCTCTCGCGCTGCTGCTGATGCCTAATGCTCCGGTGCTGCTGGCGTTCGCGCCGCTCGCCATGGGAGCGTTCATCCTGCTTTTCATGGACCTGTCGTTCAACGTAACGATGCAGCCTTTCCGCGCACTCGTGGCGGACATGCTCAACGACGGGCAGAAGACGACGGGTTATGTGGTACAGACCTTCCTCATCAACCTCGGCGCGGTCGTCGGCGCGGTGCTGCCGCTGCTG
Organism: uncultured Alistipes sp.; assembly: GCA_905213895.1. Classification (GTDB taxonomy): domain Bacteria; phylum Bacteroidota; class Bacteroidia; order Bacteroidales; family Rikenellaceae; genus Alistipes. The sequence goes on along the minus strand of CAJMKE010000004.1, from coordinate 31,951 downwards.
ATGACGTGGCTCGGCGTGTCGGACGAGGCGCGCGCGGGCGAGGTTTCGGACCATATCGCCTATTCATATTATATAGGTGGAGCGATACTTCTGATTACGGTACTCGTAACATCGTTCAAGACCAAGGAGTATCCGCCGAAAGAGTTCGCCGAGTACAACGATATCCCGCAGGAGCAAGCCGCCGAGCGTCCGTCGTTCGTGTCGCTCATCCGCGATATTCCGCGAGTGATGCTGCAACTGGGTGTGGTGCAGTTCTTCTCGTGGGCGGCGCTGTTCCTGATGTGGACATATCTGAAACCCGCCATTACGGGCGTGGTTACCGACCATGCGACGGGAGCCGTGCTGAGCGACGGCGCGACGCAGACGTGGGTCGGCGTCCTCAACGGCACCTATCCGGTTCCGGCATGCATCGCTTCGCTCTTCATCGGCAGCATAGCGGCGCGCTACGGCAACAAAATCGTCTATGCCGTGTCGCTGCTTCTGGGTGCTGTCGGATTCGCGGGACTGTGCCTTCTGCACGACCAGTACGCGCTGATGCTGCCTATGATAGGCATCGGCATCGCGTGGGCTGCGATTCTGGCGATGCCTTACGCGATTCTCTCGCGTGCCGTCGAGCCGCGGCGCATGGGCGTCTACATGGGAATCTTCAATTTCACCATTACCGTTCCCCAGATTGCGATAGGTCTGACGGGCGGTCTTATCGTCAAGTATCTGTTCGCTTCGGACGCTTCGGCGATGATTGCGCTGGCGGGAGTGTTCATGCTGCTGGCGGCTGTCGCGGTAGGATTCGTGAAGGACGGAGCCGAAAATTTGTAAACCTGAAATAAAAGTACTATCTTTATTAACTAACTTAAATGAAACTATGAAAAAATTTTGGTTATTGTTTGCGGGTATTTTGCTCGTAACGGCAATTACCCCCCCCTCGGATTTGCCCAGAACGGTAAATACGAGGTTAAGGGAGTCGTAGTGGACGCTCAGGGCGTACCTGTCGTAGGTGCGACCGTCTACGAAAAGGGTTCCGCCAACGGAACCACGACCGCTCTCGACGGTTCGTACGTCATCGGCGTAACGAACGACAAGGCGGTCATCGAGTTCAGTTTTATGGGCTATAAGACCATCGAACTCGTCGCTTCGTCATCGACGCTCAACCGCGTCGTCATGGAGGAGGACGCAATGGCTCTTGAAGACGTGCTGGTCATCGGTTACGGTACGGTGAAGAAGACCGACGCTACGGGTTCGATTTCGACCATCAAGGCTGACCAAATCAACAAGGGCTTCATCTCGTCGCCGACCGAACTCATGCGCGGCAAGAGCGCGGGTATCGTCGTTACTTCGGGCGACGGTGCGCCGGGTTCGGCTTCGACAATCCGCGTGCGCGGAGGTTCGTCGCTCAAAGCGTCCAACGACCCGCTGGTCGTTATCGACGGTCTGCCGGTTGCCAATACCACGGTAGCAGGCGTGGGCGACCCGCTCTCGACCGTCAATCCGAGCGACATCGAGTCGTTCACCGTGTTGAAGGATGCTTCGGCGACGGCTATCTACGGTTCGCGTGCGTCCAACGGTGTCATCATCATCACCACCAAGAAGGGCAGCAAGCACGAAACGGGCATCCCTCGCGTGTCGCTCGACTTCACCACTTCGGTCGCAACCAATACCAAATACGTGGACGTGCTGACGGGTGACGAGATGCGCGACGCTATCCGCAACTGGGCTGCCGACGGCGAGAACAGCGAGGCATACAAGGCTCTCGGCAACGCCAACACCAACTGGCAGAAGGAGATTTACCGCACGGCGGTAAGTTACGACCTCAACGCCTCGATTACGGGCAACATAGGCATGGGCAAGCACAACTACATGCCGTACCGCGTGGGCGTAGGCTACATGAATCAGGACGGTGTGCTTAAAACTTCGAACATGGAGCGCGAAACCGTGTCGCTCAACCTCAATCCAGTATTGCTCGACGAGCATCTCAACATCAATCTCAACGGCAAGTTCATGAACGCCGACAACCGCTTCGCCAACAAAGGGGCTATCGGCGATGCCGTGCGCTACGACCCGACGCAGCCGATTTACGACGAGAACGGTCTGAACGGCTACTACTGGTGGAACAACGGCAAGGGTACGCCGACTGTGGACAACTGCAACACGATGGCTAACCTCAACCCTGTTGCCGAACTGCTCGACAATATCGACGTGGCGAACTCCAAGCGTTTCGTCGGAAATGCACAGATTCAGTACAAAATCCACGGTCTGGAAGATTTGAGCCTCAACCTCAACCTCGGTATGGACTACGTGAAGGGCAAGGGTACTCAGGATGTCGCTACCGGTTCGGAGCAGTCGATGCACGACAAGCAGCAGCAGGGTTCGGGCTACCACAAGGACTACACGCAGGACCGCATGGACCAGACGTTGGAGGCTTACCTCAACTACGCCAAGACCATCAACAAGCACTCGTTCGGCATCATGGCGGGTTATTCGTGGCAGCACTTCCACACCAAGAACTTCGAGCAGATATACTCCGCCGAGGATAACGAGGTGTTCATCAAGAATCCTCTCCTTAACAAGACCGAGAATTTCCTCGTGTCGTTCTTCGGACGCGCCAATTACAGTTACGACGACCGCTACATGGTTACCGCAACCGTCCGTTACGACGGTACGTCGCGCTTCAAGAACAACAAGTGGGGTCTGTTCCCTTCGGTCGCTCTCGGCTGGAACATCGCCCGCGAGGCGTTCCTGCGCGACAGCGAGGTTCTCTCGGCTCTGAAACTCCGTTTGAGTTGGGGTCAGACCGGTCAGCAGGATGTCGGCAGCGACTATCCTTCCATCGCGACCTACATGCTCAACACCGACGCCAGCCAGTATATCTTCGGCAATACGGCTATCGCTCCTATCAAGCCTCAGGGCTACAACGAGGATTTGAAGTGGGAGACCACGACAACCTATAACGCCGGTCTCGACTACGGATTCCTCAACGGACGCATCTACGGTTCTATCGACTACTACTACCGCAAGACCACCGACCTGCTCAACTGGACTCCGGTAGCCGCAGGTTCCAACCTGACGAACTATCTCAACGCCAACATCGGTACGCTCGTCAATCAGGGTGTCGAATTCGACATCAACGCCGTTGCGATTCAGAACAAGGACTGGTACTGGAACATCGGCTTCAACGTGGCATACAACAAGAACAAGGTTACGAAGATGACGACCAACGACTCTCCGGAGTATACGGGCGTCGGTACCGGCGACATTTCCGGCGGTACGGGCAACAAAATCCAGCGTTTCATGTTCGGATATCCGGTGAACACATTCTATGTCTACCAGCAGATTTACGACGAGGCGGGCAACCCTATCGAGGGTGCTTACGTCGACCGCAACGAGGACGGCAAAGTAGACGAGAAGGATATGTACTACTGCAAGAAGGCCGCTCCTGACGTAACGTTCGGCTTCAACACGCAGTTGTCGTGGAAGAACCTCACGCTGTCGGTTTCGGCTCACGCCAACCTCGGCAACTGGGTCTACAACAACGTGAAGTCGAACGGCGAACTGCTCTCCGACCTCTACACCAACAACTTCGTGTCGAACCGCGTGTCGTCGGCTCTGAAAACCAACTTCGCGGGCAATGCGCAGTACTTCTCCGACTACTATCTCGAAAACGCTTCGTTCCTCAAACTCGACAACATCACGTTGAGTTACTACATCGACCTCTGCAAGTGCAGGAAACTCGACCGCAAACTGGGACTGAACGTCTTCGCGACGGTACAGAACGTGGCTACGTGGACCAAGTACAGCGGTCTCGACCCGGAGGTGTTCTCGGGAATCGACAACAACATGTATCCGCGTCCGCGCACCTATATCGTCGGTGTCAAATTCAATTTCTAACGGCGGATGGTTTAACGCTTAAAAACGATTCAGATTATGAAAAGATATAAAGTAATGTTGATGACTCTCGCCGCCGCGTTCTCGCTGGGGCTGAGTTCGTGCGTGAACGATTTGGACGTCGAGCCTATCGACCCGAGCATCACGCTTCCGGAGGATGTGCTCGACAGCGAGTACGCCTACCTTCAAGTTCTTGCCAAGTGCTATCAGGGTCTCTCCTGCTCGGCATCGAAAGGTCCCGACTCCGACCCCGACATCAGCGGTGTCGACGGCGGTTACGGACAGTACGTGCGCGCACTGTTCCAGTTGCAGGAGTATACGACCGACGAGGCGGCGGTTGCGTGGAACGACGGCAACATCTACGACCTCCACAATCTCTGTTGGAATCCGTCGAACGAGTTCGTCATGGCTATGTATGCCCGCATCTATTTCCAGATTGGTCTTTGCAACGAGTTGATTCGCAAGGTAGACCAGAATCCGGCAGGTCTTTCGGAGGACGATTTCCCGATTTCGTCGCGCGAGCAGATTAAAGCCGAGGCGCGTGCGCTGCGTGCTTTGAGTTACTACCACGCAATCGACATGTTCGGCAATGTTCCGCTGTCGCTCGAAGACGGCAAAATCGGTTCGGAAGGACCATCGCAGGTTTCGCGTGCCGCGCTGTTCGCATGGCTCGAAACCGAACTCAAAGATTTGGTCGACGGCACGGCTCTGCCGGAGGTCGGACGCAACGAGTACGGTCGCTGCGACAAGGGTCTCGCCCGTATGCTGCTCGCCAAACTCTATCTCAATGCCGAAGTCTATACGGGCGAAGCCAAATGGACCGAATGCGCGGCAGTCTGCTCGGATTTGATGAGAGACTATCAGTTGCACACCGTTGCCGCAGGCGACAAGTTCACTCCTTATCAGGAACTCTTCTGTGCCGACAACCACCGCTTCACGAAGACCTCGACCTATCTGGGCGACGAAATCATCTTCGCCGTGCAGCAGGACGGCATCCTCGTGCGCTCGTACGGCTGCACCAACTTCATCGTCTTCGCTCCTGCGGGCGGCGACATGGATTGCGAGCAACTCGGCATCTCGTCGGGCTGGGGCGGCGTTTCGTGTCCGGCTCAACTCTCGACGCTCTTTGCCGACGGCGACGCGCGCAAACTCTTCTACACCGAGTACGGTATCGACATGAAACAGTTGATGTCCTCCGACGGTTCGGCGTTCACGCGTCCCGATTCGGGCTGGAAATCGATGAAATTCAAGAATATCAACGTCGACGGTTCGGCAGGTCAGCACACGGGATTCGTGGATACCGACTTCCCTATGTTCCGTCTGGCGGACGTCTATCTGATGTACGCCGAGTGCAAGTGCCGTGCTGCTGGCGGCGGTTCGTATTCCAACACCGACGGCTTGCAGCAACTCAACGACGTCCGCATGCGTGCGGGTCTGTCGCCGCTGGCAACCTACAAACTCGACGACATTCTGGACGAGCGCGCCCGCGAACTCTACTTCGAGTGCCACCGCCGTACCGACCTGATACGTTTCGGCAAGTTCACGTCGGGTTCGTACCTGTGGGACTGGAAAGGCGGCGTATACGAGGGTCGCGGCGTGGAGGACAAGTTCAATCTGTTCCCGATTCCGACCGACGACACGAACTCGAACGACAAACTCAACCAGAACCCGGGATATTAACAGTATAAATAAAGTAAAAACACTTCGGACATGAAAAAGTTGTTAAATATATTGACGATTGCGGCGGCAGCGACTGCTATGGTTGCCTGCACGACGGACCTCGATGACGTGAAGGTCGACCCGTCGAATGTGGTGCTGCCGACTATCGCCGTTCCGTCGACGGTAGACCTCGGTTCCCAGGCGGCAACGGTCGAATTCGACTATACCCCTATCGACTACGGCTTCTCGGCTGCGGTCAAATATACTCTCCATATCGAAATGACTGATAGCCAGAAGCAACTCGCTCTGGACGTCAAGACCGCCGACGGCAAGTTCCAAATCGACCGTTTCGCGATGAACAACGCCCTGATAGGCGCGGGTGCGGCTCCTGCCGCCGCTTCGAACGCACGCATGTGGGTCGAGGCGGGAATGGTGAACGACAAGAACGTGGTCATCGCTTCGACCGTCTACGAATCCGAGAAGGCGGATACGAAATTCGTACCTTACGTATGGTCGGTCAAGGGCATCCTGACTGCCGACGGCGCGGAGACAATCGTGGACATGAAGGAGACGGCTGCCGACCAGTGGCTCGCCGAGAAGACTCCGGTCTACGGCGCGTTCAAGTTCGTCTACAACCATAAGGACGCAGGCGCACTGGGCGGCGAGTTCGCCGAATTGAAGAAGGATTTCGACGTTTCGACCTCGGGCGCAGCCATCGAGATTGCCGAATCCGACGATTTCAAACTCGGCGACATGCTCAACATCCGTCTGAACACCTCCACCAACGTGGCGAGCGTTTCTGTTCCCGACATTTGTTGGAGCCTTATCGGCGTGAACGGCGACTGGAACAAGGATGTCGATATGATAGAGGCTCTGGACGGCGTGTGGATGAGTCCGGTAACCGAAATGGAGGGCAACTTCAAACTGCGCTACGCAGCGGGCTGGGACATCAACCGAGGCGGTGCGATGACCGAACTCGGACGTCTGTTCGCAGGCGTTGCGGGCGGCGACAACATCGCTCTGCCGAAGAAGGCGAAATATCAGGTCGTATACTACGAGGAACTCGACAAGATTGCCATTACGGAGGTTCGCGCTACGGACGGTTGGAGCCTTATCGGCGGTACGGTGATGAACAACACCGACTGGACGGCGGATTTCTACATGACGCAGGCTGCCGACGGCAAGTGGTTCGTGGACAACCTCTTCGTGGACGGTTCGTGCAAACTCCGCTTCGCTTGCGACTGGGATGCTGGCAACCGTGGCGGCAAGTTCGGCGATTTGGACGTTGCGTTCGAAGCAGTTCCTGGTGGCGACAACATCAATCTCTACAAGAACTTCTACAACATCGTTTATGACCCTGCTGCTGAAACCATTACCGTATCGGCTGGCGAAAGTTACATCGACGGTGGTCGCGAATATCCTACCGAAATCCAACTGACGGGCGATTTCTCGGGCTACAACTGGGTTATCGCCGATGCTCCGGCGTATGCTATGGACAAGTATTCGGGCATCGCGACGGGCTATGTGTCGATGTGCGGAATGCAGTACGGATTCAAGGTAACGCATGCCGAGAATCAGTGGGTTCCGGGCGGCAATGCGACGACGGACGGCAACGATACGACGTTCGAACTCTATACGGGCGACAACATGATGCTCGCCGACGGCGGCTACTACTTCACCGTCAATCTCGCCGAGCAGAAAGCGACGTTCCATAAGTTCGACACTGTCGGCATTATCGGCAGTGCGACCGAGGGCGGCTGGGCTTCCGATACGCTGCTGACGCTCGACCCTGCCACTGGTCTGTTCAGCACGACTACGACGTTTGCGGATGGCGTATTCAAGGTGCGTTTCGACGGCGGCTGGGACAATAATCTCGGCGGTTCGCTCGACAACATGGTTCACAACGGCAGCGATATTACCGTCGAGGCAGGAACCTACGAGGTAGTTCTCGATATGACCAAACAACCTATAACGGTTACTCTCAACAAGAAATAACCGGTCTTTCATTCAGAGTAGGCAGACTGCGACAGGTCTGCCTACTCCTATGCGCAGGCGTCCCTGCGACCGCTGCGCCCTAACCGACTTTATTAAAGTCCCTAACGACCCTAATGACTTTAAAGACCTTAAAGACTTTTATTATGAAAAGACTTCTTCTCTGTGCCGCCCTCGTGTTTTTCGCTTTCGCGTGCGGCAAGGACGAAACCGGCAGCCCGTCGAAAGGCAACGAAGGCGACCTCACGACCTATACCGTGCAGAAAGCCGCTCCCGACGAATGGGACGGCGTGAAACGCTCGGCGACGACCTACCAACTGCTCGTCTACTCGTTCGCCGACTCCGACGGCGACGGTATGGGCGATTTCCGCGGCATCATGCAGAAACTCGACTATATCGAGTCGCTCGGCGCGACGGCATTGTGGCTTTCGCCGATTCATCCCGCCGATTCGTACCACGGCTACGACGTCATCGACTATACGGCTGTCAATCCGGCATACGGTACGATGGCTGATTTCGAGGCTCTCGTCGCGGCGGCTCACGAACGCGGCATCAGGATATACCTCGATTACGTGCTGAACCATACCGGCAAGAGCCACCCGTGGTTCCTCAATGCCGTGAAATCGACCGACAACGAGTACCGCGACTACTATATCTTCTCGCTCGACCCGCAGGCAGACGTCAAGGCGGGACGCATACCGATGCTTACCGACCGTGCGTACAACTCCGGCGAGTGGTTCGACGTGCCGACCTCGGAAGAGGGCGTTGCGAGCCGCCGGCTGAAATTCTCGCTTGCATGGGGCAGCCGCCCGACGGTTACCGTCACCGAGTGCGACACTGTGGACGCACCCAATCCCGATACCTCGACCGCCAATGCCAAATATCTCTATTTCGGCGACGGCGAGTGTCTGAAATTCTATGATAAGGGTGATTCGAAATACGAACTGAACGTCGATTTCCGCAGTTCGTGGGGATTCCTCGTCCGCACCTCGACCACCACGTGGGACGGCGGTACGAAGTTCGGCGCATCCGCTTCGGCGGGCAAACTCGCCCTCGGCGTACCGTTCGTTCTGACGTCGGACGGCGCGGACAATGTCGTTCCCGACTGGATAGAGGTGTGGAAATTCCACTCCAACTTCTATACGGAGTACATGCCCGACGTCAATTACGGCGCGATAGCGTCGTTCCGCGAGTCGCCGACCTACAAGGCGATGGTCGAGTCGGCGAAAGGGTGGATAGACCGCGGCGTGGACGGATTCCGCCTCGATGCCGTGCGCCACATCTATCATGATTCGGCATCCTCCGAGAATCCGACGTTCCTCAACGGATTCTACACCGATTTGAACGCTTATTTCAAGCAGTCGCACCCCGACCGCGAACTCTATATGGTCGGCGAGGTGTTCGCCGATGCCAACGAGGTTGCGCCGTACTATGCGGGACTGCCTGCGCTGTTCGAGTTCTCGTTCTGGAACCGTCTGTCGTGGGCTATCAACAACGCTACGGGCTGTTATTTCGTGAAGGACATACTTTCGTATCAGCAACTCTATGCACGTTACCGTGCCGATTATATCGAACCGACCAAACTCTCGAACCACGACGAGGAGCGCACACGCACCGTCCTCGGCACGACGCTCGACAAAGCCAAGTCGGCGGCGGCTGTCCTGCTGACGGCTGCGGGCGAACCGTATGTCTACTACGGCGAGGAGTTGGGCTACGTAGGCTCCAAATCGCGCGGCGACGAGTATGTCCGCAACCCGATGAAGTGGGGCGACTCGTTCACGACGAAATTCATGGACAAGCAGGATTCGGGCATGATGTCGGTCTACGACGTAACGCGCCAGAGCGGCGACGACGCATCGATACTGAACGTCTACCGGCAGTTCGGTCGCCTGCGCCATACCTATCCGTCGATGGCTTCGGGCGCGATGCTCCGCCACGACGTCTACAACGAGACCAATACCGAGTTCAAGCAGATTGCCGCATGGTACCGCGAGGCGGACGGCGAACGGATGCTGGTGCTTCACAATCTGTCCGGTACTCAGACGGTGCTGACGCTCGACGACGACATCGACAAGTGCGTCGCCGTCATGAACAAGGTAGACCGCCGCGTGCGCGACGGCGTAACGAACGTGCGCATGAGCGGCTATTCGAGCGTCGTCTTCAAACTGAAATAACCATAATTAAAGTCCTTAACGACTTTAAAGACCTTAAAGACTTTATTATTGTATGAAAAAACTGCTGACCGTATTGTCCGCCGCCGCGCTGCTCGCCGGATGCGCCGACAAACAGACGTGCCGCACGGCACACCCCGAATGGACGTATAATTCGGTGGTTTACGAGATGAATGTACGCCAGAGTACGGCTGATGGTACTTTCGCCGCCGCCGAGGAGCGGCTGCCCGAACTGCGCGACTTGGGCGTGGACATAGTGTGGCTCATGCCGATTCATCCTATCGGCGAGAAGGGTCGCAAAGGCTCGCTCGGCTCCTACTACGCTATCCGCGACTACTATGCCGTCAATCCCGAGTTCGGTACGATGGCGGATTTCGAACATTTCCTCGCCGCGGCGCACTCGCTCGGACTGCGCGTGATTCTCGACTGCGTCGCCAACCACACTTCGCCGGATGCGGCGTGGGTGGACGGGAAGCCGAAGGATTGGTATATCCGCGACTCGCTCGGCAATACCGTCGTCGAGTACGACTGGACCGACATCGCGAAACTCAACTATGCGAATGCCGACCTGCGCAAGGAGATGAAGCGTATGCTGCGCTACTGGGTCGATAAGGGCGTGGACGGATTCCGCTGCGATATGGCGATGCTCGTGCCGACCGACTTTTGGCGCGATGCCTTTGCCGAAATTCGCGCGGTGAACCCCGAGTTGTATCTGCTTGCCGAGGGCGAACGCCCCGACCTGCATACGGAGGCTGGGTTCGATGCCTCGTATACGTGGGAACTGCACCACCTGATGAACGACGTCGCGCAGGGCAAGAAGACGGCTGACGACATCGTCGGTTACGTCGCGCGCGATGCCGAACAGTCGCCGCGCGAGGCGTTCCGACTGATGTTCACGTCGAACCACGACGAAAATTCGTGGGCGGGAACGGAGTTCGAGCGTATGGGCGATGCCGCCGAGGTGATGGCAGTACTGACATATCTGCTGCCTAACGGACAACCGCTTATCTATACGGGTCAGGAGTTCGGCTTCAACCGCCGTTTCGCATTCTTCGACAAGGATTGCCTCGACGATAGGACGCCTAACCGGTTTACCGAATTTTACCGCCGCATGAATGCCCTGCGCCATGACAATCCGGCTCTGGATGCGGGCGAAGCGGGCGCGCCGATGCGCCTGCTGCCGCACGACGATGCGGAGCGTCTGCTCGCGTTCGTCCGCGAGAACGGGGACAACTCCGTGGTCGCGCTGCTCAACCTATCGCCCGAAACCGTCGTCGCGAAACCCGATTTCACGGGCGCGGAGGGCGAATACACCGATTTCGCGACGGGCGAACGCCGTACGGTAAGCGTCGGCGACCGATACGAAATGAAAGGCTGGTCATACATAATTCTTACACGATGAAACGATTTGCAATCATATTCTGTGCGACGGTGTTGGCGGCTGCCTGCACATCGTCGCGTATCGACCTCGCGTCGGTAGCCGATGCCGGCGACCGCATCGACCGCGTGGAGCCGCTGTCATGGTGGGTGGGTATGGAGACTCCGCTCCAACTCATGGTCTACGGAAAGGGAATCTCCGAATGCGACGTCGCCGTTGCGGGCGGCGATGCGAAAATTACGGGCGTGCATAAAGCCGACAGCCCCGACTATCTGTTCGTGGACGTGGCTGTTTCGCCGCGCGCCGAGGCGGGGACATACTATCTGGTCTTCTCGCGCGACGGGGAGCGGTTCAAGTATGCCTACGAGATAGCCGGACGCCGCGAGGGTTCGCGCGACAGAGGCAGTTTCACGACCGCCGACATGATATACCTGCTCATGCCCGACCGCTTCGCCAACGGCGACGAGAGCAACGATACCTGCACCGAGACGAAAGAGCCTTGCGCGCGCAGCGAATATTTCGGTCGCCACGGCGGCGACATCGCGGGTATGGATGCTCATCTCGACTACATCGCCGACCTCGGCGCGACCGCCGTATGGGCGACACCGCTGCTTCTCGACGACGACCCCGACGGCTCGTACCACGGCTACGCATGCGCCGACTACTACAATATCGACCCGCGCTTCGGCTCGAACGGGCAGTACCGCGATTTCGTGCGCAACGCCCATTCGCGCGGACTGAAAGTGATAATGGACGTCGTGCCTAACCACTGCGGTATCGGTCATTGGTGGCTCGACAACCTGCCGTTCGAGGATTGGATTCACCGGTTCGACGAGTACACGCCGTCTAACATCGCGTTCTCGACCAACATGGACATCAACGCCTCGAAACGCGACCTGATGTTGCAGGAGAGCGGCTGGTTCGTGCCTACGATGCCCGACATGAACCTCGACAACGCCTTCGTGCGCCGCTATTTCGAGCAGTGGGCGGTATGGTGGATAGAGTACGCCGACTTGGACGGTCTGCGCGTCGATACCTACCCGTACAACGAGAAGATGCCGATGAGCGAGTGGTGCGCTGCGGTGCGCCGCGAGTATCCGAACATCAATATCGTCGGCGAGTGCTGGACCTCGTCGATTCCTCAACTCGCCTACTGGCAGGGCGGCAACGCCAACAAGGACGGCTTCGATTCGCATCTGCCGTCGATAATGGACTTCCCGCTGCGCGAGGCGGTCTGCAAGGCGATGAACGAGGACAAGCCTAACTGGGGCGAAGGCATGACGCGTGTCTACGACTGCGTGTCGCACGATTTCGTCTACCACGACCTCTCGAACATGCTTGTTTTCTTCGCCAACCACGATACCGACCGTATCGCCGACGTGGTGAACGGCAATCCGCGCCGCATGAAACTGACTATGGCTATGCTCGCCACGATGCGCGGCATCCCCCAGATATTCTCCGGCGACGAGATGATGTTCCGCTCGAAAGACCTTTCGCAGGGACACGGCGGACTGCGTGTCGACTTCCCGGGCGGCTGGCGCGGCGACAAGGTCGATTTGTTCGACCCTGCGCAGCGCGACGGGGTGCAGCGCGACGTGTTCGACTATACCCGCAGCCTGTTCCGCTGGCGCAAGGACAAGACGGTGATTCACTCTGGACGCACGATGCACTTCCTTTCGCGCGACAATACGTATGCCTACTTCCGCTACGACGACAGCGATGCCGTGTTCGTGTTCATCAACAACGCTCCCGAACCGCGCTGCGTGCCGTGGTCGAACTATGCCGAAATCGCCGCTTCGCTCCGCGACGGACGCATCGTGCCGACGGGCGAAACATGCACGGTGGACGACTCGACGGTCGTCGCTCCGCAGAGCGCGCTGATAGTCGAATTCAAGCGATAGCATAAGCAGTCCTTAAAGACCTTAAAGTCTTTAAAGTCCTTAATGACTTTATTTCAACAACCGAAAAAAACTCTATAACCGATGAACTTCAAAAGATTACTTTCCGTTGCGGCTGCCGCGGCACTCTTTGTTTCCGTGTCGGCGCAGTCGCTCCGCTCGCCCGACGGCAATCTGGAACTGCGATTCGCGATAGCCGAAGGCGGCGTGCCTACCTATTCGCTGTCATACAAGGACAGAGAGGTGGTTCGTCCGAGTGCGCTCGGATTCGAATTCGTCGAGGATGCCTACGCGACGTTCGGCGACTTCAACAGCAAGCGCGAGAAAGGCGTATTCCCGATGAACCGCGGATTCGTGTCGCTCGGCTCGGAACAGTCGTCGTTCGACGAGACGTGGACTCCCGTTTGGGGCGAGAATGCCGAGATTCGCAACAACTATAACGAAATGCTCGTCCGCCTGCGCCGCGACGACCGCGGTTATCTGATGAATATCCGCTTCCGCCTCTACGACGACGGCATGGGTCTGCGCTACGAGTTCCCCGAGCAGCAGGATTTGACATATTTCGTGATTGCCGAGGAGCGCACGCAGTTCGCCATGACGGGCGACCACACGGCGTACTGGATTGCGGGCGACTACGATACGCAGGAGTACGACTACACGGTTTCGCGCCTGTCCGAGATTCGCCCGCTGCTGCCGAAAGCCGTCTGCGGCAACTCGTCGCAACAGATTTTCTCGCCTACTGGCGTGCAGACCGCGCTGCAACTCAAAACCGATGACGGTCTCTATCTCAACATTCACGAGGCGGCACTGGTCGATTACTCGTGCATGCACCTCGACTTGGACGACCGCAATTTCGTGTTCACCTCGCATCTGACGCCAGATGCGCAGGGCTACAAGGGCTGGATGCAGGCTCCGTGCCACACTCCGTGGCGTTCGGTTACCGTTACCGACAACGCCTGCGACATGCTCGCGTCCAATCTGACGCTCAATCTGAACGACCCGTGCGCGTTGGAGGATACGTCGTGGATTAAGCCGGTGAAATATGTCGGCGTGTGGTGGGAGATGATTTCGGGCAAGAGCGACTGGGCGTATACCGCCGAGTATCCTGCCGTGCAGTTGGGCGTTACCGACTACGCGAAGGCGAAGCCGTCGGGTCGCCATGCCGCCAACAATGCCAATGTCCGCCGCTATATCGACTTCGCCGCCGAACACGGCTTCGACCAGGTGCTGGTCGAGGGCTGGAACATCGGCTGGGAGGATTGGGCAGGCAAGAAGAAGGACTACGTGTTCGACTTCGTTACCCCGTATCCCGATTTCGACATCGCGGCTCTCAACGAGTATGCGCAGTCGAAGGGCGTGCGTCTGATGATGCACCACGAGACGTCGTCGTCCGTCCGCAACTACGAACGCCACATGGAGAAGGCGTATTCGCTGATGAACCGCTACGGCTACAATGCCGTCAAGAGCGGCTACGTGGGCGACATCGTGCCGCGCGGCGAACACCACTACGGACAGTGGATGGTGAACCACTATCTCTATGCCGTCAAGGAGGCAGCCAAACACCGTGTGATGGTCAATGCCCACGAGGCTGTGCGCCCTACGGGTCTGTGCCGCACATATCCGAACCTTATCGGCAACGAATCCGCCCGCGGTACGGAGTACCAGGCGTTCGGCGGCACGAAACCGCACCACGTTACGATTCTGCCGTTCACGCGATTGAAGGGAGGACCTATGGACTATACGCCGGGCATCTTCGAGATGGACGTTACGAAGGTGAGCAACGGCAACAAGGTGTCGTGGGTGAATGCGACGATATGCAACCAACTCGCGCTCTACGTTACGATGTACTCGCCGTTGCAGATGGCAGCCGACCTGCCCGAGCATTACGAGCGTTATGCCGATGCGTTCCAATTTATCAAGGATGTCGCGGTCGATTGGCGCCGGAGCCGCTATCTCGCAGCCGAACCGGGCGAATATATCGTTGCGGCGCGTCAGGCAAAGGAGAGCGGCGACTGGTTCGTCGGCGGCGTAACCAATGGGGAGCGGCGCACGATGCCGGTGGCACTCGATTTTCTCGACCCGTCCAAGAGTTATGTCGCGACGCTCTATGCCGATTCGGCTGATGCCGACTACAAGACCAAGCCCGACGGCTACGTCATCACGAGCGGTAAGGTCGATTCGCGCAGCGTGCTTAAAATCGCCATGGCTCGCGGCGGCGGCTTCGCAATCTCTATCCGCGAGGCGACCGATGCCGACAAAAAATTGAAACGACTGCGGTAATATGCCGCGCGGCTTTAACGACATTAAAGTCCTTAAAGTCTTTAAGGACCTTAAAGAGACAATCGGGCTGCCCATTTGGGCAGCCCGATTGTTTTACAGTGCCGCAGCCGTTTACAGTTCGTCCGGCATCGCGACCTTCTTGCCCGTTGCGCGGACGGTCGGCATCGGAGCGTTCCAGTTGCGGAGTTTCTCGCCCAGCGACGACGCCATCTCCTTCACCTTTTCGGGATATTTGGCTGCGAGGTCGTTATGCTCGCCGATGTCCTCGCGCAGGTTGTAGAGTTCGAGTTCGGAGGTGTGCATGCGGTAGACGAGTTTCCAGTCGCCGCGTCGGAGCGCGCTCATGAAGTCGATGTCCTCCTGGTCCTCGAAACGGAGTTGGTGCGGATAGTGGAACACGATTTCGCGCTCTGGGTCGATGCCCGTAACCGATTTAGGCAGCACGTATGCGTTAGCCTCTTTCTGATTGGTAATCTCACCGCGCTTCATCGCCTTCTCGACCGCTTTCGAGCCTGCGGTAACGAGGCGCACGATGCTCTCGCCGTCGGTCGTCTGTACGGTTTCGTAACTCTTTACGCCCGCGAGTTCGAGCAGGGTAGGGAAGAAATCCTCGGTCGATACGGGAGTGTTGATGCGCGTTCCCGCACTGATTCTGTCTTTCCAGTAGAACATCAGCGGTACGCGTATTCCGCCTTCGTAGACGGAGCCTTTGCCCTCGCGCAGCGGCAGGTTTTGGGTGTGCAGTTCGCCGCCCTTCTCGCCGCCGACGCTGTGTCCGCCGTTATCGGAGTAGAATATCAGTACGGTGTTGTCGGCAATGCCCTTCTCCTCCAAGAAGTCGAGTACGTCGCCGAGGCTCTTGTCCATACCCTCGACCATCGAGGCGTAGCGTGCCTGTCCCTCGTCCATGCCGGCGTCGAGATATTTCTGTATGAACCGCTTGTCGCGCTGGATAGGCGTGTGGTTGGAGTAGTGCGCGAAGTAGAGGAAGAACGGCTGCTTCTGACGTATCGGATGTTCGAGCGTGCGCAGAGCCATGCGCGTCATCGCTTCTGTGAGGTGAATCTCCGTTCCGTAGTATTGCGCCATGTTCTGTACCGAACCGTAGTCGCCCTTGTAAGGCAGGTTGCCGAAATTCTCCTCGGGCAGATAACTCTTGGGGTGTCCGTTGCTCGAACCCGCGATGTTCACGACGAAGCCCATGTTGTATGGGTTCGACCCCGGGGTTCCGGCAGGTCCCCAGTGCGCCTTGCCGACGTGAATCGTGTGGTAGCCCGCATTGCGGAGCAGTTCTGGCAGCGGCGTGGCGTAGAGAGTGTGGTTGAGACCGTAGATTTCGCTCTCGTCTTTGAGCGAAACGGGACACAACGCGTTGTGGTTCCATTCGGGATGGGCGAAAATGTCGTTGAGGTTCTCGTTGGTCGAACCCGGGTGTCCGCCTATGGCGTCGGGAACGATGTCCTTGTAGAGCGAGATGAACGAGGTGATGCCCATGTGCGCCGAATTCATGCCCGTCATCAGACATGTCCGCGTCGGGGTTGATACCGAGCAGGCGTAGGCGTTGGTCATCATGACGCCCATTTTCGCCAGACGCTCCATGTTAGGAGTGTGGAAGCGCATGTTGTTGGGGTATGCCTCCTCTCCGAAGGCGAGCGACGTTTCGGTCCAGCCGAAATCGTCCACCAGAAAGAACAGAATGTTCGGGCGTTGCTTGGCGTCGGCATTCTGAGCCATCGCCAGCGGTGCGAGCATCGTCAGTCCGCACAGGGTTTTGTCGAGATGTTTCATGCAGTAAGTTTTAAGTCGTAGTCAAAAGTACGAAAAATATTCATACCTTTGTATCTACCTAAAATAATTATCGATGAAAAAACTTCTCGTTATCGCGGCGTTCGTCGCCGCTGCCGTGTCCGCCGCAGCGCAGAGCCGCGCGGAACGTATCCTGCGGGAGTTGCGCGACCCGCAGTCGAACTATGTCGCCGTCATTTCGCATCGCGGCGACTGGCGCAACTATCCCGAAAACTCGCTCGAAGCCCTCGAATCGGCTATCCGCATGGGTGTCGACATCGTCGAAATCGATGTCCACCGCACTGCCGACGGCGTACTGGTCGTTTGCCACGACAAGACCATAAACCGCACCACGAGCGGCAAGGGCAAGATAGCCGAGATTACCTACGACTCGATTAGACGCTGCTGCCTGCGCTCGGGGCACAACATCAAGATGCCGAAATACCACATGCCGACCCTCGCCGAGGCTCTCGACCTCTGCCGCGACCGCGTGATGATAAATATCGACAAGGGCTACGACTACTACGACCAGATTCTGCCTATGCTTGCCGAACGCAACATGATAGACCAGGTGATTATCAAGGACAAGAAGTCGGCTGCTGCGGTGGCGAAGCGTTTCGCCAAGTACGACCGCAACATGATTTACATGCCGATTATCAACTACTTCGCCTCGCGCTGGGACAAGCACAGCGTCATGTTCGACGGCTACCTCGCGAGCGACATCCGCCCGATAGGATACGAGATATGCTGGGACGGCACGCTCGACGGTGAGGAGGAGGTGTTCGCCCGCGTGCTGAAATCGGGTTCGCGCCTCTGGATAAACACGCTCTGGGACTCGCTCTGCGGCGGCGAACAGAACGGATTGGAGGACGACCGCGCGGCGAAGGACCCCGACGCCGTCTACGGCAAGGTATTGTCGCTGGGCGCATCGATGATTCAGACCGACCGTCCTGCACTGCTCATAAATTACCTCACGGCGAAAGGTCGCCATACTCTCGAATAACGTATCATGGGACTTTTCTCCTCCATATCGCGTTTCTATGCCATCAGCGCGCCGTCGGAACATACGGTTGACGCCGAATCCGCCGAGGGTCGCCGCTACTACCGCCGTCTGGCGATGCAGTCGTTCATCGCCGCTACGTTCGGTTACAGCCTCTATTACGTATGCCGCACGAGCCTCAACGTGATGAAGAAACCGATTCTCGACAGCGGACTGCTCGACACGACGCAACTCGGAATCATCGGCTCGACGCTGCTGTTCGCATACGCCGCCGGCAAGTTCGTGAACGGATTCATTTGCGATTACTGCAACATAAAACGGTTCATGGCGACGGGACTTCTCGTGTCTTTGTTCGCCAACCTCATCATGGGTCTGACGGGATTTGCGAGTTCGATGGTCTCGCTCTCCTCGGGCGTCGTTTTCGTCGTCTTCGCAATTATGTGGGGCATCAACGGCTGGGCGCAGTCGATGGGCGCGCCGCCGGCGATAATCTCGCTCTCGCGCTGGTTCCCGCTTTCGCGCCGCGGCACGTTCTACGGCTTCTTCTCGGCGAGCCACAATCTCGGCGAATTCTTCTCGTTCCTGTTCGTCGGACTGATAGTCTCGTTCGCCGGCTGGCAGTGGGGATTCGTCGGCTCGGCAGCCGCAGGGGCGATAGGAGTGCTGCTTGTGCTGTTCTGGCTGCACGACACACCCGAATCGAAGGGTCTGCCGCCTATCGAGAAACTGTCTCACGAAAAGGCGCAGACGGGCGGCGAATCGACCCGCGAACTCCAACGCCGCGTTCTCTTCATGCCTGCGGTATGGGTATTGGCGGGCGCGAGCGCGTTCATGTACATGAGCCGCTATGCAATCAACGGTTGGGGCGTACTCTATTTGCAGGAGGCTAAGGGCTATTCCGACGAGGCGGCGGTGTCGATAATCTCGATAAACGCACTGTTGGGTATCCTCGGTACGGTCTTGTCGGGCTGGTTCTCCGATACGCTGTTCCACGGCGACCGCAACAGACCGGCACTGATATTCGGCGTACTCAATTCCGTCGCCCTCGCGCTGTTCCTTTACGGCGGCGATGCGGTATGGGTAAACGTACTGGCAATGGTGCTGTTCGGCATCGCCATAGGCGTTCTGATATGCTTCCTCGGCGGACTTATGGCGGTGGACATCGTACCGCGCAAGGTTACGGGAGCGGCATTGGGCGTGGTCGGCATGGCTTCGTATATCGCGGCGGGTATTCAGGACGTGGTGAGCGGCTGGCTTATCGACCGCAATATCGAGATTCTCGCCGACGGCACGAAACACTACGATTTCTCGTCGGCAGCCGTGTTCTGGCTCGGCGCGTCGGTGATTTCGTTCATGCTGCCGCTGCTGAATTGGAACAGAAAAGTTGAAAACGATGGCTAAAAAGATTGAAAAGACCAACGCCGCCCGCCTGCTCGACCGCGCGGGAATCGCCTACGAACTGATTCCCTACGAGGTGGACGAGAACGACCTCGCGGCGACGCACGTGGCGGAATCGCTCGGCGAACCGATAGAGCGGGTCTACAAAACGCTCGTTCTGCGCGGCGACCGCAACGGACACTTCGTGTGCGTGGTGCAGGGCGACAGGGAGGTCGATTTGAAGGCTGCGGCGAAGGCGTCGGGCAACAAAAGTGCCGACCTGATACCGATGAAGGAGTTGCTGCCGACAACGGGATATATCCGCGGCGGATGTTCGCCGATAGGTATGAAGCGGCGTTTCCCGACATTCATCGACTCGTCGTGCGAGGCGTTCGACTATATTTATATAAGTGCGGGTGTCCGCGGCTTGCAGTTGCGCATCGCCCCGAGCGATTTGGTGCGCTTCGTCGGAGCCGAACTGGCGGCGGTGGAGCATTAGCGGCTGCGGCGAGGGTTCGCCCCAGCCGACCTTAAAGACCTTAAAGTCTTTAAGGACTTTAAGAAATCAGGCGACCCCATTTGGGTCGCCTGATTTTGTGTCTGTAAGCGCGGTATTACCTCTCCTTTCGCTTCTCTATCTGACGTTTGATGGCGTCGAGCGACAAATCGACAGCCTCTTCGAATGTTTTCGCGCGCTGTTCGGTTACTATGTCGCCGCCCGGAACATGCAGCGTCGCCACTGCGACCTTGTTGCCGTTCTCGTGGTCTTTGTCCAGACGCAAAATGACGTCTGCTCCCGTCGGGCGGTCTGCGAAACGCTCCAAACGCGACATCTTTTTCTCTACGAATTCTACCAACTGCTTGCCGGCATCGAATTTCACTGATTGAATCTTAACGTCCATAGTACTTGATTTTTATGGTTAAGGACCGCACGCGGTCCGAAAATGCTGCTTTCGATTTCAGTGGGGCTATTCAGTTGCCCCCCCACTTTTCCTATTTCCGTCATCCTGAGCGAAGCGAAGGATCTGTTCTGATTTTAGATTCTTCGCGTTGCTCAGAATGACGTTTATGCCATAGGCTTCACCGCTACTTATGCGGATGCGCCTTGGCGTAAACGCTCTGCAACTTGGCGATGCTGTTGTGGGTGTAGTTCTGCGTCGTTTTCAGCGACGCATGTCCCATCAACTCCTGAATGTCGCGCATGTCGGCATCGCGGTTGAGCAGATGCGTGGCGAACGTGTGGCGCAGGACATGCGGGCTTCTGCGCCCCTGCACGTCGGCTCGCCCCAACTCCGCATCTACGATTCGCCGTATCGACGAACGCGACAGCGGCAGCCCCTTCTCCGACAGAATCAGCCTCGATACGCCGTCAATTATTATGCCCGCACTACGCCCCGTTTCGAGATAATCCTCGATTCGCCGTCCGACCTCGGGCAGAACGGGGATTACGCGCTCCTTGTCGCCCTTGCCGCGTACTTTCAGTGTGGAGTACCCGTAGGAGAAATCGTCCGTCCGTATGCCGCACAACTCGGCAAGACGTATTCCGCAACTGTAAAGCAGCGCGACTATCAGCGCATTACGCTGCTCGACGAAATCGTCGGTACGGCTCTGTTCGCGCAGGTTTTCGAGTACCTTTTCCATGCGCGTCTCCGGAACGAATGCCGGCAGACGGTGAGGGGTTTTGAGCGACGAGACGCGCTTGAACACGTCGCGGTCTATCTCGCCGTGCATGCGCAGGAAGCGGAAATAACTCTTCAACGAAGACAGTTCGCGGTTCATCGACGCCGGCTTGATGCGGTCGTCGTCCATGCGGTGCATTATCCAGCCGTGGACATCCTCCAAATGGACTGCCGCAGGATTGAAATCCTCCGTCGGTATGCCCGCCCGTTCGCAGCACCATGCGGCGAAACTCTCCACATCGTGGCGGTAGTTGCGCACAGTCAGCGGTGAGTATCGTCGTTCCGCCGCGATATATGCGATGAAGTCGTCTATCATGCCGAAAGTTTTGGGTAAAAACTATTGCTGCTCGTAAACAAAGATAGCGAAAGGTTTTGAAATTTCCAATTGCGATGGGCTATTTAGACCATATTTTGTACCGTATGCAATATCGGAAGAATTTTTATCAAAATAAGTTTACCAAACAATGAGTTGTAAATCAACTATATATGATTTGTTATTAAATAAAATGATAAATTTATTGAAAATTTTTAATAAAAATCTTGCACGGTATTGTTTTTAGCCTTATCTTTGCAGTGAAGTTTTAAGGTTCATTTAGGTTAGTAGTTTTAGGTTGGTTGAGGAAATCGGCAGGTTGCGATGAAAATCGCTAAGACTCACAAGGGGTGCTCCCTTGGAGTCGAACACCTCCGAAGACCTCATTTTTTTTGCCCGTATGCGGACGATGCTAATGACCCTAATGACTTTAAGGTCCTTAAAGAAAACATCACCGGACGAAAATTTCGTCCGGTGATGTTTTTTTCAAACGATGCCGGTTCGCCTACCTGCGCCCCTCCTTCGCCTCGATGCACTCGGTGGCGTGCGGTACGCGCATGAGCCGTGCTTTCGGAATCAGTTTGCCGGTAGTCTTGCAGATGCCGTAGGTCTTGTTCTCGATGCGGACGAGTGCCATTTCGAGATTCTTTATGAACTTCATCTGATGCGATGCCAGACGCGCACACTCCTCCTTGGAAAGCGTCGTCGCTCCCTCTTCGAGTACCTTGAACGTCGGCGATGTATCCTCTGTATCGTTGTCTCCGGAATGCGTGATTGTGGCGCACAACGATTCGTAGTCGTTGCGGGCGGATTCGAGTTTTTTGAGAATCAACGCCTTGAACTCCGCGAGTTCTTCGTCGCTGTAACGTAACTTCTCCTGCTCAGCCATAATGGGTCGATATTAAATTCTTTGTCTGTCCGGTGTCTCCCGAACTTTCATTAAGTAAAAGTATGAATTATTTATTACAAATCCAAATCCGTATCCGCTCTTTTACTTGTTCCGCAAACGAAAAAAGGCTCTGCAATATTGCGAGAGCCTTTTTTCGATGCGTCGAAAATTTTATCGGATTTTCGTTATCGCTATCTTCAACGGCTCGTCGTTCACATCCGAATCGACCGTGAATTCGCCTTTCGGCTCATCCTCGGTGCGGACCTCGGTAGCGAGCGTCTGCTGCCCGATGTATCCGCCAAACTCGGCTACGGCATCCTTCACCGACTCTTTGGCTTCGATTGCGACGGAAATCTTGTCCGTTACCTCCAAGCCCGAATCCTTGCGGATGTTCTGTATGCGGTTAATCAATTCGCGCGCCACACCTTCTCTCAACAGAGCCGGCGTTACGGTGATGTCGAGAGCGACCGTCAGTTTGCCTTCCGACGTTACGAGCCAACCCGGCATGTCCTCCGACGTGATTTCGAAGTCGGCAGCCGTAACGGTTATCCGCTCGCCGCCCATGTCGAGTACGGTCGTTTCCGACTGCTCGATTTCGGCGATGCGCTCCTGCGTGAATGTCGCCGTGAGAGCCGCTATCTGCTTCATGTACTTGCCGTAGCGCGGACCGAGCGTCTTGAAGTTCGGTTTTATGCGCTTGGTGATTACGCCCGTGGTGTCGTGTATGAGTTCGAGTTCCTTGACGTTCACTTCGTTCAGAATCAGATTCTTCACCGCCGCTATGCGATGTTCGGTGTCGTTGTCGAGTACCGGAATCACGATTTTCGTCAGCGGCTGGCGGACCTTGATGTTCACTTTGCGGCGCAGCGCGAGTACCATCGACGATACGCGCTGGGCGAGCGACATCATCTCTTCGAGTTCGGCATCGGTCAGCGAATCGTCGCACGTCGGGAACGTCGCCAGATGTACCGACTCCTCGCCGTGGCGTCCGCTGACGGCATTCAGGTCGCGGAAGATGCGGTCGGAGATGAACGGCGCGAACGGTGCCGAGAGCATCGCTACCGTTTCGAGACACGTGTAGAGCGTCTGATATGCCGCGAGTTTGTCGGCATTCATCTCGCCGCCCCAGAAACGCTTGCGGTTCAGACGGACGTACCAGTTCGAGAGATTCTCGCCGACGAAATCCTGTATCGCGCGTGCGGCAGGCGTCGGGTCGTAGTTTTCGAGCGATGCCGTTACGTCCTTGACGAGCGTGTTGAGCAGCGATATTATCCAGCGGTCGATTTCCGGACGTTCCGCTACCGGAATTTCGGCTTCCCTGCCAGTGAATCCGTCCACGTTGGCATAGAGCGCGAAGAAAGAGTAGGTGTTGTAGAGCGTGCCGAAGAACTTGCGGCGCACCTCGTCCACACCCTCGACGTCGAATTTGAGGTTGTCCCATGGCTGCGAATTGGAAATCATGTACCAGCGCGTGGCGTCCGCTCCGTAGCGGTCGAGAACCTCGAACGGGTCTACGGCATTGCCCAGACGCTTCGACATCTTGTTGCCGTTCTTGTCGAGAACGAGACCGTTGGAGATGATGTTCTTGAACGCAACCTTGTCGAACAGCATCGTCGCAATGGCGTGGAGCGTGAAGAACCAGCCCCGCGTCTGGTCCACTCCCTCGGCGATGAAGTCCGCCGGGAATACGTCGCCGAACTTGTCGGCGTTCTCGAACGGATAGTGCAACTGCGCGTAAGGCATCGCACCCGAATCGAACCATACGTCTATCAGGTCGCTCTCGCGGCGCATCGGCTCGCCCTTCGACGAGACGAGGATTATCGAATCGACGTAAGGCTTGTGCAGGTCGATGTTGGCGGTCGAGTAGTTCTCCTTCGACATGTCGCCGACGCGGAAGTTCCTGTACGGATTCTCCTTCATGAAGCCCGCGGCGACCGATTTCTCGATTTCGGCGAACAACTCCTCGACCGAACCGATACATTTGAGTTCGGTGTAATCCTCGGTCGCCCAGATAGGCAGCGGCGTACCCCAGAATCGCGAACGCGAGAGGTTCCAGTCCACCAGTCCTTCGAGCCACTTGCCGAAACGTCCCGAACCGGTCGATTCCGGCTGCCACTTGATGGTCTTGTTGAGTTCCATCATGCGCTCGCGCAACGCCGTGGTGCGGATGAACCACGAGTCGAGCGGATAGTAAAGCACCGGCTTGTCCGTGCGCCAGCAGTGCGGGTAGGAGTGGGTGTGCTTCTCTATCTTGAATGCCTTGCCTTCGCCTTTGAGCATTACGGCTATGTCTATGTCGAGCGTCGTGTCGCTGTCTTTGAGCGAATCGTCGTAGGCGTTCTTCACGTAACGTCCCGCCCACTCCTTGTAGGCTTCGACATCGACGTTCTCGCCGACGAACGCAGGGTCGAGGTCTTCGAGACGGAAGAAGCGTCCCGAACGGTCTACCATAGGGTAGTTCTTGCCCGCCGTATCGACCATGAACAGCGGTGCTATGCCTGCGGCACGAGCCACGCGGTCGTCGTCCGCACCGAACGTCGGCGCGATATGGACGATACCCGTACCGTCCGACGTGGTTACGTAGTCGCCCGTGATTACGCGGAACGCATCGCCCATAGGCTTTACCCACTGAATCAACTGTTCGTAGCGGATTCCCTCCAAATCCTTGCCCTTGTATATTTCAGTACCGACCTCGAACGTACCCTCCATCTTCTTGGTGAAGTATGCCGGTACGAGGTCTTTCGCCATGACTACGGTCTGTTCGGCGTCGGTGTACGGATTGCGGCACTTGACGCGCACATACTCTATCGACGGACCGACGCACAACGCCGTGTTCGACGGCAGCGTCCACGGAGTGGTCGTCCATGCGAGGAAGAAGAGTTCGCCCTGCACGTCGTCGAACAGGAACTCGCTGCGTCCGTCGCGGACGATGCGGAACTGCGCCGTGCAGGTCGTGTCCTTCACGTCGCGGTAACACCCCGGCTGGTTCAACTCGTGGGTCGAAAGTCCCGTTCCGGCAGCGGGCGAGTAAGGCTGGATGGTGTAGCCCTTGTAGAGCAGCCCCTTGTCGTACAGTTTTTTGAGCAGATACCAGAGCGTCTCTATGTATTTGTTGTCATAGGTGATGTACGGGTCGTCGAGATTCACCCAGTAGCCCATCTGGCGGGTGAGTTTGCTCCATACGCCCGTGAACTTCATCACGTCCTCGCGACAGCGGCGGTTGTACTCCTCGACGGAGATTTTCTTGCCGATATCCTCCTTGGTGATGCCGAGCGACTTCTCCACTCCGAGTTCCACCGGCAGCCCGTGGGTGTCCCAGCCCGCCTTGCGGTGTACGAGATAGCCCTGCTGCGTCTTGTAGCGGCAGAAAACGTCCTTTATGGTTCGTGCCATGACGTGGTGGATGCCCGGCATGCCGTTCGCCGACGGCGGACCTTCGTAGAATACGAATGTCGGATGACCTTCGCGTGTCGAGATGCTTTTGTGGAACGTGTCCTCGGCATCCCATTCGTGCAGCACCTCTTCCGCCAGAGCCGGCAGGTCGAGATTCTTGTACTCCTTGAATTTCATATATCGTCAGTCTTTAATTTTGTGCGGATTTACGATTAACGCACAAAGTTACGAAAAATATCGCAAACGCGATAAGGACTTTAAAGACATTAAAGTCCTTAAAGCCCTTAAAAAAACGCCGCACAGAGAATGTGCGGCGTTTTATGGTGTTCCGGCGGATGCTAAATCTTCATCAGCGTCGTTACCGGAGCGATGCTCTCCAACCGTCTGCGTCCGGACAGCCCTTCGAGTTCGACCAGAAAAACGAACTCCTTGACACGGACTTTATACTGCCTGCCGTCGCGCTCGATGGTCATGCTTTCGAGCGAGCGGGCTACGCCCTCGGCGGTACCTCCGGTCGCCAGCACGTCGTCGAGCAGCGTTATCTCGAACGTGTCGCCAGTAGGAACGCCTGCGGCGATGTCGCTGAGACGGTAATAGAGTTTGTCGAAGCCGTACTCCTTTTCGATTTGCACTTCGACCAAATCGCCGTCGTTGAACGGCAGTTTGCCGCTCTTGCGCATCGGGATGATGTTTTCGACACAGCCTTTCTCGGTAAGCAGCGGCGCGGCGAACAGGAATGCTCGCGCTTCGGGAGCGGCGACGTTCGGCGCGGTAGTTGCGGCGTTCAGTGCATCGATAACCTCGCGGAAGGCTTTCTTCGATTGCAGGAACGGAATTATGTCGATGAAGTTGATTCCCTTTTTCGGGAAGTCCTTGTAGAATTTCAGAGTTTCGAGCATTTCGTGAGCGATGTTTTAAGTGTTTCGTTGGCAAAGATACGAAAAGCCGAGAGCAAAGCAAAATTTATTTTGGCTTTGCCGAGGCGGAGTATCTAAGGCGTAGCCAAATATACGAATAAGCGAAAGCGAAGCCAAAGTACGAAAAGCCTCGGCGAAGCCAAAGTACGAAAAGCCGAGAGCGAAACCCAATTTATTCTTTCATTAAGGTCCTTAAAGTCCTTAAAGTCCTTAACGACCTTAAAGACTTTAAGGAAAGGTATAATTTCGCGATAATTGGTTATCTTTGTGCGTTATTTAGAGTATCGTTATGACCAGATTCATCAAATCCGCGTTCCTTTGCATCGCTTTTGCTGCCGTGTCGGCAGCCGCGTCTGCGCAAACATATCTGAAACTGAACTGCCTCTATGCCGTGGTGGGCGTCATCAACCCTTCGTTGGAGATGACCTTGTCGCCGCATTCGACCATGTCGCTCGACGTAACCTATTCGCCGTGGCGGTCGGTGAACGGCGCGCACCTCCATTTCGGTCTGTTCACGGGCGAGTACCGCTACTATTTCAAACAGTCCGGCAACGGCTGGTACGTCAGCGGCAATATCGGAATGACTGGCTTCGACATCAGCAAGCCGATATTCATGCAGCGCAAGACGGTTCTGGCTTTCCGCAACGGTTACAGCAAGGGCTTCGGACTGATGATGGGTATCGGATTCGGCTACCAGCATGTGTTCCGCGAACGGTGGGTGGTCGATGCGTTCATCGCGGGCGACTGGTTTTGCAGTTGGTACAATGGCTATTTCCCGAACGGCGCAATCAATATGGAACCGAACGGACACGAGAATTATGTGCATCCCGACCCGTTCAACGGCTCGGGCGAGATTCTGCCGGCTAAACTCGGCGTCTCCATCGGCTATCGCATAATCAGCCCCGACCGCAAAAAACGTAAAAAGTAGGAAAAGGCGGTTGAAAACGGCGACACCTCGCGGGTGCCGCCGTTTTCATTAGTCTCCGAATGCGGACTTTCCTGTTCTATATATAAGTCCCCCGCACAGGCGGGGGATTTAGGGGGTGGGTAACACGGAGAAAAGAACTATCGGACGGTCGGTTTCCTGAAAACAGAAATTGACGGCATCCGGATAATCAGCGTCATAAAACATCACTCCCCCGCACAGGCGGGGGATTTAGGGGGTGGGTAACACGGAGAAAGTAAAAAATGGAGACACTTCATCGTCTCCGTTTTCATTAAGGACCTTAAAGTCCTTAAAGTCTTTAAGGTTGCGTCTTTACACCGTCATTATCTCCTTCTCCTTCTTCTCGAAAGCGGCGTCGATTTGCTTTGAGAATTTTTCGAGCAGTTTCTGAGCCTG
Organism: uncultured Alistipes sp.; assembly: GCA_905213895.1. Lineage (GTDB taxonomy): Bacteria > Bacteroidota > Bacteroidia > Bacteroidales > Rikenellaceae > Alistipes. The sequence continues at coordinate 3,999 of CAJMKE010000004.1, read as the reverse complement.
CGCCTCGCCGTCCTTGCTCTCGTCCTCCGGCATTCCCTCCTTGATTGCCTTCTTAAACGCCTCTACCGCGTCGCGGCGTGCGTTGCGCAGCGAGATGCGTGCGGTCTCCGCTTCGGCTTTCGACTGCTTCACGAGGTCCTTGCGTCGCTCCTCGGTGAGCGGCGGCATCGTCAGACGGATATGCTCGCCGTTGTTCGACGGCGTGAGTCCGATATTGGCGTCGAGAATCGCCTTCTCTATCGTGCGTATCATGTTCTTGTCCCACGGCTGTATCAGAACCGTTTTGGCGTCCGGTACGGTTACGCTCGCCACGCCCGATACGGGAGTCTGCGAACCGTAGTAGTCCACGAATACTCCGTTGAGGATGTTGGTGGATGCTTTGCCGGCGCGGATGTTCATCAGCGCGTCTTCCAAAAAGCCGACGGCTTTCTGCATGCGGTCGGAGGCTTCTCCGAGAATCGATTTGGTATCCATATTATTTGTCGTTTATAGTTGTTTCTATCGCCTTTACGAGTTCGACGAACTCCGCCTTCTCGAATCCGACGGTCGCCAGCACCACCCGTCCGCTGCGGTCTATCAGGAAGTTGCGCGGAATGTAGTTGGTCGCATACTTGCCGAATATCGACTGGTCGGGGTCGAGCCCCATCGGAAATTCGTAGCCCGTGCGCTTGCGGAAATCCTCGACCGCACGCCGTGTCTCGCCCCTCGAAATCGGAATGAAGACGAAGTCCCTGCCCTTGAAACGGTCGATGATGTCTGCCTGCACGTATTTCAACTCCTCGCGGCACGGCGGACACCACGTCGCCCAGAAATTTACCAGCACGACTTTCCCGCGCAGGTCGGCGAGCGTGATTCTGCTGCCGTCAATCATCTCGACCGTGAAATTCGGAGCGGTCGTACCCTGCCTGGCGCGCGTCGTTGCCGCTATCTGCGCCGCTTCGTCGTTCTGTGCATTCGCCTGCTGCGGATTCCACAACAGCAGTACCGCGCATATCGCGACTATCGCCGCGAGCATTATCCACAATGCGGTGTTGCTCTTTTTCTTCGCTTTCATAGAATTTCCCTTAAAGTCCTTAAAGACCTTAAAGTCTTTAAGGTTCAGTTGTTACTGTTTTACCAGCGTACCGATTTTCTCGCCGTCGAGAACCTTTTTGAGATTGCCTTCGGTGTCCATGTCGAAAACCACGATGTTCAGACCGTTCTCCTTGCAGAGCGTGAACGCCGTCATGTCCATGATTTTCAGATTGCGTTCGTACACCTCGTCGAACGTTATCTCATCGAACTTGACTGCCGTCGGGTCTTTCTCGGGGTCGGCAGAGTAGATGCCGTCCACGCGGGTTCCCTTGAAGAATCCGTCCGCCTCGATTTCGATACCGCGCAAAGCCGATGCCGAATCGGTCGAAAAGTATGGATTCGACGTTCCGCCGCCGATAATCACCACATATCCCGCTTCGAGATACTCCAACGCCTTGTCTTTGGAGTAATACTCTCCGATAGGCTCCATACGGATTGAGGTCAGCACCTTGCACTTCACGCCTTCGCCGTTGAGGGCGGTTTGGAGCGCGAGCGAATTGATTATCGTCGCGAGCATTCCCATCTGGTCGCCCTTCACGCGGTCGAAACCCTGCTTCGCACCCTGCAATCCGCGGAAGATGTTGCCTCCGCCGATGACGATGCCTACCTGCACGCCCGATTTCGCAACCTCCTTTATCTGAACGGCGTATGAGTGCAGCCGTTCGGTCGAGATGCCGTATTTCTGTTCGCCTTGGAGCGATTCTCCACTGAGTTTGAGTAGTATTCTGCGGTATTTCATGTCTGTTGATTTTTCGTTTATAGTGCGAAGATAGTAATTTTTCGCGACTTTCGCATCTCGGCAGGTAAAATCATTGGGGACTTTAATGTCTTTAAGGTCCTTAAAGTCCTTGACGAAGCGACGCCCGCAGACTGAAAGCCTGCGGGCGTCGTTGTTCGAAGAAAGCCTATGTGTTATTCGACAGGCTTGTAGTCGATGCTCTTCGCCAGCACGAATACCGAATAGTGGTCTTTCACTCGCGGCAGTTCCACGACGTCGCCGTCCTTGACATCCTTGTAGGCGATGTACTGTGTCGAGATTTTCTTGCCCTCCGGAGTTACGGCGCGAAGCCATGCCGGAACTATCAGACGCCAGCCGTTCTTGATGCTGATTTTCTGCATGTCCTTGGTGTTGCGGACGATGCAGTAAACGCGACCGTCGCCGTGCGCCGTGATTTTGCCGCCGTCCGTCAGAACCTTCTTGACCGACTTGTTCGTCAGCATCTCGAAGCCCTCGAACTCCTTCGGATAGTCGTTGCTGAGCGTCTGTTTGAGGTTGGTCCACATGTGCGCACCCTCCTTGAACTCGCCCTTCTCGTAGCCCTTGCCCTCGAACGTGATTGCAATCTCCGACGGCTTCTCTATGTAAGGGCGTGCGCCTACGGTCGCATTGCTCTTGTCGGTGCGGAACGCTCCGAGCGGCAGACCCTCGGCAGAGAATACGTTGCCGATGTCCTCGTTGAAGCAGTAGCGGACGGCGACAGGCTCTGCGATGCCCTCGGCACTCACGAGAATCGAGTTGTCAGGCTCTATGGTCGCTTCGGCTACGCGGAAATCGATGCGCTTCGGATTCTCGGCATCCTTTGCGCCTATCTGGAATCCGTTGATGCGTCCGCCCTTGGCAACGATGCTTGTAGGAACGTTCTTCAAACGAATGCGTATAGCGTTGCCCTCGACCGTCATCGACTCGTAGGCTGGGCTGCGGAAGATTACGTCCGACTTGCCGTAGTGTTCGCCGAGCGCGCACGCCGCGAGACGGTGTGCGATAGCCGCTTTGGTGCGCGGATGAATGTCGCCCGGAATCTCCTGCTGGTCGTTGGTGATTACCACCTCGCAGTGGTCGAGTTTGTCGGCGACCTTCGCCTGCGCCTCGCGCACCTGCGCACCCTTTATCGTCGCGTAGGTGTGAGGCACTATCTGCACGATGTAGAACGGCATCTGCGGATTGCGGAACTCCTCGCGCCACGAGCCTATAAGCACTTCGAGCGAGTGTCCGTAACTGCGCGGACGCGAAGCGACGTTGGCGCAGCCCTGATACCATATCGTACCCGCGATGGTCGTATGGCGGATAGGGTAGATGTTGGCGTTGTAGAGTTGCGACTCCTTGCCTGCCCACGTCTTGTGCTTTATCGCCTTGCAGTCCGACACGATTTTAGGGTCGGCGGCGATGACGGTATTTTTCATCCAGCCCTCGATGAACGTGCCTCCGTAGGATGCGCAGATAAGACCTACCGGAACATTCAGCGTCTGTTGCAACTCCTTGCCGAATCCGTAGCCGACAGCCGAGAACTCCGCGAGGTCGGTCGGGTTGCAGACAGCCCATTTGGCGTTTTCGACATCGTTCTTCTCGACGTCGCTGTAAATGCGTCCCGTGTTGTAGAGACGGATGTTTTCGTTCATCTCGCGTTTCAAATCCTTTTTGAGGTCGATTGTCTGCTTCACTTTGAGTTGCATGTTCGACTGTCCGGAGCAGAGCCATACTTCGCCGATGAGGATGTTTTTCAGCGTGCGGCTCTCCTTGCCTGCGGTAACGGTAACGGTTACCGGCTCGAAACTCGCGGCGGGAGTCTGCATCGGAACAGTCCAGAATCCCTCCTTGTCAGCCTTGACGCTTACCGGTTTGGCATCCGCCCAGTCTGCGCTGACGGTAACTTTCGCTTTCGGTTTCGCCCAACCCCAGATGTTTACGGTCGCATTCTGTTGCAGGACCATGTTGTCGCGCACGACCGACGGCAGCGTCAGTCCCTGCGGCTTTTCCTGTGCGCAGACGCCGAATGCGGCGAATACAGCCATGAGCGTCGCGACGAGAATCAGTTTCAGATTTTTCATAATTTTATAGGTTTGTTGTGTTTTCTCCCTAACGACCTTAAAGTCCTTAAAGTCCTTAAAGTCCTTAAAGTCCTTAAAGTCCTTAAAGTCCTTAAAGTC